>CALKRK010000083.1 GCA_937989675.1 uncultured Arenicella sp.
AAATGGCGAAACATGAAAGGCTTTATCAAAGTGGGCTGTATGCATGCCGTTGGCTTTAACGCCTGACGAGGGGAGGGCAATGTCGTGTACGTAGGTAAATCGTTCGCCCCAGGGTGTGTTGTGCACTTCGCTTAAAAAGTAGCGTAATTCATCGCCTTCATAGCAGCAGTAAAAGCTAACGGGGTTAATGCAATAGCCCCAATAACTGAAGTTGGCGAGCAAAAAAACTTTTCCAGTGAAGTCATTACCCGTTTGTTGTTTGATTTTGTCACAAACTTGTTCGTGCAAGCTCAGGTCGCCAGGCATGAATTTATCTCGATCAAACCGCACTAAATTACGTTTCTTGGAGGACCACCAACGACTGATGTTATCCACTAGATCAGGGCGCTGCACGTCCAGCCAAATTTGAAATACGGAGTATCTGAAGTTGTGCAACACCGGTGTGTTGCGATGGTGGCTTAACCATCCGCGATATAGTTTTAAACCGTCCATTACACTTGCGCCTTTATCATTTCACTCACGTTCACGGCGCTTCTGGCGCCGTCTTCATGAAAACCCCAACCCCAATAGGCACCAACAAAATAGCTTCGATTCTTACCATCTAAGGCTGCTTTTTGCTTTTGAGCTGAGACACTCTTTGCGGTGAAAATAGGGTGTGAATAATTGCGCTGTGCTAATACCTTATTAGGGTCGATACGATGACTGGTGTTTAACGTTGTAAACACATTGGTTTTTAGTTTCAGACCTTGTAGAGAATTCATCCAATAGTTCGCTGTGCAAACCGTCGTTGAGGTCGAGTCGCCGATGTGAGGCACTTCGGTATTCCAGCTGGCCCAAGATTTTTTGTTCTGATGCATAATACTTTCATCGGTGTGCACAATAACTTGATTGTCTTCAAATTGTATAGCGCCCAGTATCTGCCTTTCGTCAACACTAGGTTTATCAATGATGGACAGTGTTTGATCGGAATGTGTTGCAAACACAACCGCGTCGAACTCGTGTTGTTGACCTTGCGATCGAATGAGTACGTGATCACTGTAACGTTCTACCGTGTCTACGGAGCTGTTCTTTAGCCATTGGCAATTAAGTGTATCTCGAAGTGCTTGGATGTAGCTTGATGATCCGTTCTTGATTACCCGCCATTGCGGGCGGTTGATTAACTTCATTAAGCCGTGCTTTTGGAAGAATTCAACAAGATGTTGTATTGGAAATTGTTCAACTCTTTCCGGTGTGGCAGACCAGAGCGCACTGATCATCGGAAAAAGGTGGTCTTGCATGAAGCTTGCCCCATATCGATGTTGCGTCAAGTATTCCTTAACCGTTGTCTGCGTGTTGCCACTCTCAAGCGCCGTAGGAGACAGTCGGTAAAAGCGCACGATGTCGAACAGCATTCTAAGGAATCTAGGGCTAACAATGTTGCGGCGTTGGCAAAATAGCTTGTTCAGCGTCGTGGCATTATAGATAGTGCCAGTCACTTGATTATGCGCTGAGAAACTCATGTTCGTAGCTTGAGACTCTACACTGAGTTGGTCAAGCATTGCGGAAAAGTTCGGGTAAAATTCCGGGCAAAAAATAATGAACCCGCTATCAATATTTACATTCTTGCCGTCGATAAAAAATGTATGCGTGTCGGTATGCCCTCCGAAGTAATCTTGTTTTTCGAAGATTGTAACTTGGTAGTCTCTGTGTAAGTGATAGGCTGTGCTCAGACCTGAGATTCCCGCCCCGATTATTGCTATTTTTTTCATCTTATAGGCCAACCATGATCGGCTCTACCAGCATTCAATGAGAATACCGTTCTATTGCTCGGCACGCTTATAGTAGTTTGTAATAAGTTGGTGTGATGTGATGAGTTAATGGCGTATCGTGTTAAATGCATTAGCAGAATAAAAAGTTTGCAATGAACGTATCATTGACGATTTCGTATGGTTATTATCTAGGTCCACTGTGATGGATGAAAAGACAAGCGTAAAGCCCGTGTGAAAGGCGCGGCACCTTGTCGTTGTTTAATAAGAAAAACTCTGATGCGAGCGAATTATTTTGAAAGTTGAGCCCTTATTGAAATGCTAAAGAAGAGATTAATGCTGACGTTACTAGTTACTCTTAGATTTTGGGTTATGGCCAGCAAAAACAACGGTTCTGACCGTTCGAGCTCTCTGTGGCGAGCATTTAAGCTTTGTTCAATTGTGATGTCGATGTATGCGGCAATGTTGATGCCGCAAGTAGTAAATGCGGCTAAACCGTTGGATACTCCGGTTGCTCTGTATCCACTGCAATGCGATGAAACCTTTTCTTGCCCAACCTCGTTGCTTCCTCGAGTCAGTTTTTGGGTAGAAGTATTTAGCCGTTGGGATACGAATACAGCAATTTTTCACGATAAAGAAAATCCACAACGTGTTTATACCACTTTAAGACGCAATGAAGGTTGCCGGCGCAGTCGCAAAGGTGATTCAGTGGATCGCGAGCGCAAACGATTAAAAAAGACATTGGAAGGCTTGGCGGCAAATCTAACGAGTGGCAAAAAACTGAGTTCGTCACAATCTCGTCTACGAGAATTATTCAAAGACGAGCCTGCTCGCGAGATCCGCGCGGCCGCATCACGAATACGTTGTCAGTCGGGCAATAAGAATCGCATGCGTGATGCGTTAGCGCAGTTTCAGTTGTACCGGCCGACTATTTTAGATGCGTTAGAAGGCCAAAGCTTAACGCCCGAGCTTCAATACCTACCGTTTGTGGAGTCCGCATTTAATCCAGAAGCTTTGTCGCATGTTGGAGCAGCCGGTTTGTGGCAGATTATGCCGAGCACTGGTCGTTCACTGGGATTGCGGGTCGATTCAAGAGTTGATGAACGCTACGATCCTCGGCAAGCAACTTATGCGGCCGCGCTGTATTTCAGGAATTCCGTAGAAGATTTAAGTGAAACAGCGTTTGAGAATGGCCACACTGTGGTGGCCAAAGAGCTTAACCCATTTGTTATAACATCTTACAATTATGGCGTGCGCGGTATGCAGCGTGCGATTAAGCAAGTTGGTTTGGATTATGAGCGTTTATTGGTAGAGTACAAATCACCAAGTTTTCAAACCGCGGTCAAAAATTTCTACGCAAGTTTTCTAGCTGCACGGCATGTCGCCAAGAACTCTGAGAAGTTTTTTGGCGTGATCGAAACAGACCCGGGAGATCGGATTTTTTCGTTTAGTTCTGTTGATCTAACTCGTGCGACATCGGCCAAACGAGTCGTAAAAGAATTTGGCGTTGATAAGGCCATGCTCGAAAAGCTAAACCCAGCGCTCAAGAATGTGATTTGGCGACATAAAGCTTTAATACCAAGGGGCTATGAGCTCAGGCTGCCGTTTCGTGAAGCCGGCTGGTCTAATGAGTTGGCTCGTATGAACTCATTGGCCGCTGAGATAGAGAAGCCTGGTTTTCTTTGGCATCGTGTAAAAAGAGGGCAAACGGCTTGTGGTATTGCGGAAAAATATCGTGCTTCGTGCAGCGCTCTGCGTCGTCTCAATAAGCTCGATAAGAGGGCCACTATCTATGTTGGGAAGCGCCTAAAGGTACCTACTAAGTCAGGCGGTATCAGTGTGGCAAAGCGCTCATCTGACATCAATAGTGCCAGCACTCCCACGGCCAGTTCGCCAAAGATAACTGCTAAAAGCAATGCGGCAATGGATTCCTATCGAGTTCGTAAGGGCGACACTTCGTGCAAGATCGCAAGCCGGTTTGGGATGCGTTGCGCGGAGTTTCTTGCGGTAAACGGTTTGAAGCGTAGTAGCGTTATCCGTATCGGCCAAAGAGTTCGCGTGTCTGCGGCAAATAGTTGGCATGTCGTTAGGTCTGGTCAGACGGCGTGTGGTATTGCGGAGCAATATCGTGTGCGCTGCAGTGCCTTACTAGACGCAAATAGACTCAGGCGTAGCTCAACCATTCGAGTTGGGCAACGCTTGCGAATACCTTCTGCCGGTATCTAGTTCTGATTGCATCAGCGACGTTAGGGTCAATCTGTGGCCAAAATTTGCGAAATGAATAGCCAGTAATTGTTTCAAACGCTAGGCAATTGCTTTAGTCATTGTTAGACTCTCGCGCAGAACAACAAGGTACACCATAGTCTTTGCGCAACCTCTAGGCACACAACACATGCCAACCGAGAATAGCTAATTCTCGAGGGCCCATTCTATTGGGGCAAAGCCTACGCAAACAAAGTACCACGACATTTCTACAACCCAAACAATACGCCGATTATGACCACGAAAAATCAAGAATTGGCAACTTGGGTGTCAGATGTTGCTGTGCTCACGCATGCTCGAGAAATCGTGTGGTGTGACGGCAGTGATGAAGAGTACCAGCGTATGATCGATCTGATGCTGGGCGATGGCACGTTGTCGCCGCTAAACTCGCAGACACACCCGAATTGCTACCTACACCTTTCAGACCCGCAAGACGTAGCCAGGGTAGAACACTTAACGTTTATTTGCACCGACGATCAGGCCGCCGTTGGAGATAACAACAACTGGCTCGCCGTTGATGAAGCCAAAAAAAAGATGAAAGCGCTTTATGCAGGGTGCATGCGAGGCCGAACAATGTACGTTGTGCCGTATTGCATGGGGCCAGTAGACTCGCCTTATTCGCGCTGCGGTGTTGAAATAACCGATAGCCCATACGTAGTGATCAATATGAAGTTGATGACTCGCATGGGCGCAAACGCACTCGCTCGAATTGAAGCCGAAGGAACGTTTGTTAAAGGTTTGCATTCCACTGGCGAGTTGGACCCTGAACGCCGCTTCATTATGCATTTTCCTGAAGAGTTGAGCATTATGAGTTATGGCTCAGGGTACGGTGGTAACGCCTTACTTGGTAAAAAATGCCACGCTTTGCGCATCGCTAGCTGGCAGGCTCGTCAAGAGGGCTGGTTGGCTGAGCATATGTTGATTCTCGGTCTTGAGAGCCCAGAAGGTGAAACGCATTACATCGCAGCAGCGTTTCCTTCGGCATGTGGCAAAACCAATCTAGCGATGTTGATTCCACCAGAAAAATATAAGGACTGGAAAATTTGGACCTTAGGTGATGACATAGCTTGGTTACATGTTGATACAGAAGGGCAATTGCGAGCGATTAACCCGGAAGCGGGCTATTTTGGTGTGGTGCCAGGCACTAATGCTAAAACCAATCGTAACGCCTACGATATGATTCAGCAGAACACAATCTTTACCAACGTAGGTAGAACAGCGGATGATCAACCCTGGTGGGAAGATAAGAAGGTCGGTGAGCCGAGTGTTGATTGGAAGGGTGATTCTTATTCTGCAACAGGTGGGCCAGCTGCCCACCCAAACTCACGCTTTACCGTATCGGCTACAGAAAACCGTGCGTACTCAAAGCTTGCAGAGGCCCCAGAAGGCGTGCCTATCTCAGCAATTGTGTTTGGCGGGCGACGGCGCGAACTGGCGCCATTGGTGTATCAGGCCAAGTCATGGGAGCATGGGGTTCTAATCGGTGCTGGTGTGGCTTCTGAAACCACGGCCGCGGCAACCGGTGAAGTTGGTATCGTGCGGCGCGACCCGATGGCCATGAAACCATTTTGTGGATACAACTTTGCTGACTACTGGGCACATTGGTTGAGTTTCGCGGAACGCACCGATAAGTTACCTAAAATTTTCCACGTGAATTGGTTTCGCCAAAATGACGAAGGCGATTTTCTATGGCCGGGATTTGGTGAGAACTTGCGTGTATTGCAGTGGATTATTCAGCGATGCAAGGGTGATATAGACGCAAAGGAAACGGCGATTGGTTATCTGCCAAATGAGCATGATGTTGACATTGCTGATTTAAATATTGATCCGTCAGTGTGGGAATCGTTGATTTCCATTAACGATGATCAGTGGCGAGTGGAGATGGATCAATTTGGCGAGTATTTAGACAGCTTCGGAGATCGTCTTCCTGAAAAACTTAGAAAGCAACATGAACAGGTGCGTGCAGCGCTTGCTTAAGCAAACTTAAACTTTTTAAAGGCGGCTTGCCGAACAATCCAATGTGCAAGCCGCTTATAAATTAGTGAAGATTAACGCTCCATAAAATATTTGCGTGCAGTATTAAATTCCTCGGCCATTTTTTCTTCCATCTTGATGGCGGCGGCCTCGGCTGCGTCGAGCTTTGCTAACTCAGCGGCATCGGCTTCTAATTCTGGGTCCAAGCCCTTTTTCTTTTCATCCAAACATTCCAAATAGTCAAGATTAGTATTCTGAAAGCTCTTCACAGCGCTTTGGGCAGACAATAGTTCGTCTTTACTGGCAACATTGCCATCGGGAATGATTGGAGTGCCAGTTGGTGCCGTACACTCTACCGCATTGACTGCAGGCGCTTGCTCTGCATTGCTTTCGCTTTCCTGGGCAAGCGCTGAACCGCTTACAAGTAGTAGTGACAGGCTAGTAAATAAAATCTTAGTATTCATTGTGGTCGTATCTCTAAAATGTGAAGGACATATTGTTAGTGCTGAGGCGTGAGCTGTCAAATTACCATTAAAAAAGGCTCGCACTGCGAGCCTTTTTTAGATAGATCTATTTACGTCTAGTTCTTAAAGTTTTCGACTTCTGGAGCCGATAACCCGCCATCCTGAGAAGAGAACCAAGCCGCTAAAGCTTCGATATCGCCGATGCTTAAGCCAGCCGAAAAACCTTTCATGATCGCGTTATCACGCTCACCAGAGCGATAATCTTTTAGTGCTTGCACGATGTAGCTTTCATATTGACCAGCGAGCTTTGGAAATGTTGCTTGGTCGCCATCGCCATTGGCGCCATGACAGCTGGCACATTGAACCGACTTTTCTTTACCTTTGGCCGCTTTTTGTTTATTGACCAAACTTGGGCGTGAATTGCCGCTCATTGAAGCAAAGTAAGCGCCGATATCGGCCATATCTTGATCGGAAAGATTAGACGCTTGAGCTTGCATTGTGCCGTGCGAACGTTCTTTTGACTTATAAGCCTTTAACGCGCTGACAATGTAGTCGGCGTGTTGGCCGCCAATCATTGGGATGTGGTATACGGGGCCCGGATTTCGGTAACCTTCTCCGGCGTGGCAACCATTGCAGGTTTGTGCCAGATTTTCGCCTCGAGCAGGATCTCCTGCGGCGCTAGCCACTTGAGAGATAGCCAACGGGCCGGATAGAGCGATCAGAGTTAGTAAGGTCTTGCTGGCTTTTTTCAACATAAAATTAACACGGGTTTTGTAACAAAATGCTTATAAACAGTCCTATTCAGAGTAGTTTCATTGTAGATAGCAAAATCTGAATGAACAACACTGAAAATGCTAGGCGGACTTTAAGGAAGGTTGCAGTCAAACTCAAGCGATTTCGCCAATATTTTATATTTTCTTGGTAAATAATAGGTGCTCAAATCTGGCCGAAAATGATCGAATAAGCGTGTCAAAAACTCGGGTGTGCGATGCAAGCCAATCTTGGCTACAATAAGTGAAATTCAGGATAACAAGTAAATTTAGTGTGTCGAACAAACCCATAGACCCAAACAACGAGCAGGCTGACATGGTGGAGCAGGTGATCGCAGATCTCTCGGCCCCGGTCGGGCCTGAGTCAATTCACGAGGGCTTAGGGGCAGACTGTTACGCCGCTGTGGATTTGGGTTCCAACAGTTTCCACTTAGTGATTTCTCGTTACCAACACGGAGAATTTACCGTGTTAGACCGGCAAAAAGAAGTGGTTCGATTAGCGGCGGGTCTGAATGAAGATAACCACCTTTCGGAAGAAGTGGCCGCGCGGGCATTAGATTGCTTGTCTCGTTTTGGCCAATTGCTGCGCAATCTACCGGATGGCAATATCCGTGCGGTCGGCACCAATGCCCTAAGACGTTTGCAGGGAAAGAATCACTTTCTAGAGCGGGCTGAGAAGGCGTTGGGTCATAGCATCGAAATTATCGCTGGCCGAGAGGAGGCGCGCTTGATTTATCTTGGCGTTTCGAAATGGTCAACTGGTGGCGATGAGTCGCGTTTGGTAATCGACATTGGCGGCGGTAGCACCGAGATCATTGCGGGAAAAGGCGATACGCCCAAATGCCGAGAGAGCCTAGAAGTCGGTTGTGTGGTGCTGAGCAAACAGTTTTTTGCCGATGGCAAACTAAGCCGAAAGAGATTTAAAAAAGCGGTTTTAGCGGCTGAATTAGCTATCCAACCAGTAGTCAGTCAATTCAGGTTAGAGGGCTGGGCTGATGTGATCGGGTGCTCTGGCACAATGAAGTCAATGGCGCAGGCGATGGTCGCCGGCGGCTGGTCAAGAGATGGAATTAACCGAGAGGGTTTAGCGCATCTGCGCGATCACGCGATTAACGCTGAGCATTTGAATGACTTGGTTGTTCCTGGTGTCTCGCGTGAACGGCTGCCAGTCTTTGCTGGCGGCTTGTCGATTTTAATTGCCTTATTCGAGCTGTTTGACATACGTGAAATGTCGGTTTCTGATATCGCTTTGCGAGAAGGCGTTCTTTATGACTTGGTTGGGCGCTCCTCAGCCGAAGATATTCGAGATGTCACGGTCTCGGCAATGCTAGCGAAATGGTCGGCGGATCAAGACCATTGCAACAAGGTGCGAGATACAGCCTTGTCTTTGTATCATCAAGTTAGCGCCGCATGGGATATACAGGACCACTTGTTCGAAGATAGCCTGAGTTGGGCGGCTCAGCTGCACGAAATTGGCTTGCAAATCAGTCATGATGGTTATCATGCGCATGGTGCTTACTTAGTCGCGAACGCGGATATGGCAGGATTCGCTAGGCGAGACCAATTATTGTTGTCAGCGCTTATTGTGGGGCACCGCCGTAAGTTTCCATTGGGTAAATTTGAATCCCTTCCTTCAACTTTGGTTACGCCGGCAAAGCGAATCGCTATTATCCTGAGGTTGGCCGTTTTATTACATCGTGGCAGAGCGTCTGAACAACCCCTGGTGAAACACTTTTCAGCTGAAGGTCAGCAGTTGGCCATCCGTTTTGAGGCAGGTTGGTTAGAGAGTAACCCACTTACCGAAGCCGACTTAAATCAAGAACAAGCTTGGCTTAAAAATATTGGTATCAAACTGGCATTTAGTTGAGTTTTTGGCTCAGCGTCTGTAGCTCTCATTCTACAGCTTGCTCAGTATTCTTCAGTATAGTTATTGAGCAAGGTTTGTTGAGCATTGCGCGGCTCATCTTCGGGCCCAATTTGAATCGACTGAGCATAGTGCCCGTCAGCTTGCATTAACCAAGCATTCGTATTGTCGGCCAAGTATGCTTCCAAGTTTTCGATAATTTTTGCGCGTATTTCTGCATCCGCAATTGGTGTGCATTGTTCAATGCGGTTGCGTAAATTACGCGGCATCAAGTCGGCGCTCGACAAAAAGACTTCGCTTTCGTCATCAGCGTTTTCAAAATAGAAAACTCGGGCGTGTTCAAGAAAGCGGCCTACGATAGATCGAACTTGAATATTGTCCGATAAGCCTTCAATGCCTGGCCTTAAACAACAAATTCCGCGCACCACTAAATCTATTTTCACGCCTGCTTGTGAGGCCTCATACAGAGCATTAATGATTACCGGGCTTGATAAACCATTGACTTTGGCAATAACGCGAGCTGGCTTACCAGCCTGCGCATTGTCGGCTTCACGTTTTACTCGATCAATAAACATGTCGCTAATCCCGAAGGGGGATTGATACAGCTTTGATAGCTCTGGGTTCGGGCCTTGTGTGGTTAGTTGCATGAAAATCTCATGCACGTCGGACGTGATTTCTTTATCGTTAGTCAGCAAACCATAATCGGTGTAGACACGAGTATTGCCCTGGTGGTAATTACCAGTGCCGAGGTGTGCGTAGCGGCGCAGCTTTTTACCTTCGCGGCGAACAATCATCAACATTTTGGCATGCGTTTTCTTGCCGACCATGCCATAAACTACGTGGGCTCCGGCGGATTGCAATTGTTGAGCGGTTTCTAGATTGTTTTGTTCATCAAAGCGAGCCATAAGCTCGATAATAACGGTGACTTCTTTACCAGCTCGCGCAGCGTTTACCAGATGCTCAACCATTACAGAATCAGATCCGGTTCGATACAAAGTCTGCTTAATGACTAGAACATCGGGGTCGTTTGCAGCTTGCTTAAGTAAGTCGGCAACGGGTGCAAATGATTGAAAAGGGTGATGAAGTAAAACGTCGCCACTACTGATTGTGTCAAAGATATTGTGTTGTTGGCCTAGATGATCCGGTATTGACGGCGTAAACCCGTGATATTTAATTTGTGGCCGATTAATTAAATCAGGCAGGCTAACCAAACGATTCAGATTTACCGGGCCATTTACCGCGTAGATATAGTCGTCAGTGATTTGAAACCGATCTTTAAGGAAAGACAGAATACGTTTAGGGCTGTTCTCGGAAACCTCTAAGCGAATTGCCTCGCCGTACAATCTAGAGGGTAGTTCACCTTCGAGCGTACGCGCTAAGTCTTCAACTTCTTCTAGATCTACATAAAGATCACTATTGCGGGTAATACGAAACTGATAGCAGCCCAATACTTTTACGTTTGAGAATAGCCTCTTTATGTTGGCGGAGATAATTGACGAAAGGTATACGTATTCGTATTCATTTTCACACAACTCTGTGGGCAAACGTATGTACCGTGGTAAGGCACGAGGTGCCGGTACTACTGCAATGTTGTGCGCATCATCGCGTTCTGGGTCATGTAAATCCACCACGATGCTAAGACCTTTGTTGATCGTAAGCGGGAATGGGTGAGCTGGGTCTAGCCGAATCGGCGTGAGAATCGGTAAAACTTCACGTTTAAAGTAGCTCTTGATCCACTTTGATTGCTCATCAGTCCAGTCGTCGCGGTCAACAAACTGAATGCCGTATTCCTTCAATTCTGGTAGTAATTGCTCATTTAGAGTTTGGTATTGAAGGGCAACTAGGCGGTGGGCTCGCTCACTGATTTTGTCGAGCGCAATTTGCGGTGTTAAGCCATCGACACCATCACCTGATACTGAGCTTTGGGCCATGGCTTTCAAACCCGAGACGCGAATTTCAAAAAATTCGTCCATGTTAGAACTGAAAATGCATAGAAATTTTAGGCGCTCCAGCAACGGCGTGCGTGGGTTTAATGCCATATTCAGAACCCGCTCATGAAAAGACAATAGGCTGAGTTCTGGATTCAGATAATTACTTTGGAATTGGCTGGTCACGAGTTTGTTATTTGCAGGTGCAACTGTCTTCATTCTGGGAGAATAACCTCTTAGCATTTCAGTTTATTATTACCGCAACATGACATTCCCGAGTGCTTATAAACACAGCAATCATGCGCTTTTGCGTGAGCAGCGTGATATATTACCATTATCACCGTTAAGTGCCTTTCGAATTTTGTGCTCATTGTTGAAGTCACCTGAATTCTAACGGTTGCTTTTTCGCTAATACTAACCAAGAAGAAGGGTGGGCGCCTTACCGTCTGCAAATAAGAAAAGAAGATAGAAGTATGAAACAAACTGACGATTTAAGAATAGCTGAAACCAAAGAGCTGATTGCGCCCGTACATATCCATGAGCAGTTTCCCTTAACAGAAGAAGCCGCGCAGACGACCTTTGCTGCGCGCCGCGAAATTCAGTCAGTAATGGCTGGCGAGGATGACCGTTTGGTTGTCGTTGTAGGGCCTTGCTCTATTCATGATCCAAAATCGGCTATCGAGTATGCGCAGCGGTTGGCGGTTTTAAAAAAAGAGCTGGCGGAAGAGTTGGTTGTTGTAATGCGAGTGTATTTCGAAAAACCACGCACGACGGTTGGTTGGAAAGGTTTGATCAATGATCCAGACCTGGATAGCAGCTTCAGTGTGAATAAGGGCTTGGGTATTGCTCGAGATCTGCTTATGTCGATTAATAATCTTGGGGTTCCTGCAGGCTGCGAATACCTTGATTTGATTACCCCACAATACACTGGGGATATTGTTTCCTGGGGTGCTATTGGCGCGCGCACTACTGAGAGTCAATGCCATCGAGAACTGGCTTCAGGTTTGTCTTGCCCAGTGGGTTTTAAAAACGGTACTGATGGTAATTTAAAGATTGCGATTGATGCAATCGGCGCAGCCATTAATCCTCACCACTTTTTGTCAGTAACCAAAGAGGGGCGTACGGCGATTGTGGCTAGTACTGGTAACGAGTTTACCCATATTATTCTACGCGGTGGTAGTAGTGAGCCAAATTATTCGGCGGCTCATGTAGAAGAGTCGGCCCAGTTGCTACAAAATGCCAACCTGCGCCCTAATATCATGATCGATTTCAGTCACGCTAATAGCTACAAAGACCCATCACGTCAGAAAGAAGTGTGTGACGACGTTTGTCAGCAGATAGAAGGTGGTGAGTCTCGTGTATTTGGCGTGATGATCGAATCTCACCTTGTTGAAGGAAATCAAAAGGTTGTCGATGGCCAGCCCTTAGTCTACGGCCAAAGCATTACGGATGGGTGTGTCGGCTGGAGTGAAACGGAAGAACTTTGCCGAAACCTCGCAAATGCGGTACGATCAAGAAGAGTAGTGCGAGCGGCCTAGCACGCATCAGGGGAAAATAGACGACGAAAAGTGATCTCGGAGTTTGCGTTTCAATACAAACAACAGGGTATGATTTGAAAAGATTTGCGTTATTGGGGGAACCACTTGGGCATAGTTTAAGCCCAGCGTTGCATAAAGCGATCTATCGTCAATTGGAAATTGATGATGCCTCTTATCGCACTATCGAAATCCCTGAAGAGCGCCTCAAAAGTTTTTTTTCAGGTTTTCGAGTTGGCGGTTTCGATGGTGTAAATGTCACGATTCCTCACAAATCCAACGTTATTGGTTTGTTGGATGAAGTGGATAGCAAAGCCAAGCTAATTAATGCGGTAAATTGTATTAATCGTACTGGCAACAAGCTGACCGGCTACAATACCGATTTACTCGGTTTTGCCTACTCTTTACGTCAACACAATGTATCCATTGAAGGCAATGAGTTTGCTATCTTGGGCGCTGGCGGCAGTGCTCAAGCAGTTGGAGCCGTGTTAGCTGAAGGTGAAGCCCAGATTGTGTCAATTGTGAATCGCACGCCTGAGCGGGCTGAGCAATTGAAAGAAACCATCCTCAGCGTTAATGATTCGGTCAAGGTAAACCTGTACACCGAGGAGCAACTTGTAAAACGCGCCAAACACCTAGATTGTGTTATCAATACAACGTCGCTAGGAATGAGCCCTAACGCTAAAGATTCGCCGATATCCGCTGAGGTATTCACTGAGAATTGTTTGGCCTTTGATTTGATTTACAATCCCTTGAAAACTAAGTTTTTAAAGGATGCTGAAAAGCAGGGTGCATCGACAGTTAATGGTTTGCAAATGTTAGTAGCGCAAGCTGTCTATTCGGTCGAAATTTGGATGGGCGGAAACATTGTCGCACATGTCGATATGAATGCACTGGCCAGAGACCTAGAGAAAGCGATAAAATAGCCTTACAGTCAGCCCTTAAATTTGCGCATATTTGTCGCGTGCACTAAGAAACCCAGTCTTACATCATGAATGCCTCTACCACTCAAGTCATTGGGCTTG
>CALKRK010000084.1 GCA_937989675.1 uncultured Arenicella sp.
CTCACCAGTCACCGATTTCTCTTGTGACCACGCATCCAGTTGGGCACGACTGAGCTCACCCTTATCAGTTAACTCCCATTCGGCGACTTCATTAAAAAACATTTCGTACTGCTCGAAACTCGACACGCTAACAACAACTTCATGCCAGCCAGAAATAGAAAAAGATCCCTTCGCTAAGACTAATGATGGCAACAAGAAAAAAACCATAAATAGAATAGTCATACGACTCTTCATAGCATGTGCTCCAAGAAAATTGATCGATATAAAATTTGCTAAAACCGCTAAGTTCCTAAACCACCCTGTGCAAATTCAATCTTGGTTCGGCGAGTAACTTAGACAAAAAAAGGGGCTCATATGAGCCCCCGTTAAACCTCGCTAGTGAGTGCTAGCGATAAAACTATGCGTCAGAGCCAACCACCAGCTAGCTCCGACACATAGCGTGTATTGGGACAACCCTAAAAGTCCCAGAATACTCGAACCCCTACTTGACGCTGGTCTCGGAGTGCTACATGAACACTCTCTCGACTAAAGTCAAATAGTCCACTTTGAGTTCTTACATCAAAACCTGTATCGGCGATATTGTTTCCTCCGTCTGGCGCATCTTCGTCAAATAAATTGGTAACAAATAGCTCCAAGGTCATATTGTTTTCAAACCTCAGACCTGTGCGTAAATTTACGTCCACCGCACTTGGCAGCTCGGCCAAATTGGTATTTTCATCATAAAACGTACCAGTGTAGAAGATATCACCACGCGTAAACCACTCACCTAAGCCAGTGTCTAGAGTATACGTAGCAGATAGCGAACCAGCCAACTCAGGGAAACGCGGCGCCACCTGCCCTCTAACATCTGCATCAGGCCCGAATACGGCCGTAAAGTCACCCGAGTTTGTGTTAGCTGGAAATGACGAAATTTCGGCATTCACATAGGCAAACGTTCCTTGCAAAGTTAGGTTATTTGATACGTTCCATGTTCCATCTATTTCGAAACCCTTGATATCTGTTTTCGCACCATTTGCAGTGTAAGCAACGGTTCTCACACCATTAACCTCTGTCGGATCTTGAACAATCTCAAAGCCTGAAAAAATTTGATCTGACCGTTCCATATAGAACGCAGCTAGATTAAACGCTAAGCGACCATCAAGCGCTGTTTTCTTCCAACCCAACTCCAAATTTTCTAATGTTTCTTCTTCAAAAGTCGTACCAACACCAGGAACCAAACCTTGGAATTCAGCTAACTGTGTGGCATCTAGCTCACCGATCTCTGGGTTAAAACCACCAGGTAAATTGCCAACGCTGTAGTTGAAGTAGATTTGCGAGTTATCACTCGGCTTATACTGTACCAATACACGAGGCAAAAAGGTGTCAAATGTTCCGGGAGAAATTGGAGTCGCCAAGCCCTCGTTAACAGCATCGTCAAAGATTTTATCTTCCTGCTGACGCCCTTCTAATATGAGAGTCCAACTATCATTGATCTGGTAATCAACCGTCGCAAAAATACCCGTTGTCTCGGCTCGCCGCAGCGTAGGTTGATCAAAGATTCCAGGAAACCAAAACCCCAGCAATCCATCATAAAAACCGCCAAAGCCGGTCAAATCAATATCTACTTTATTTGCACCAATCGACCAATTGAGGCGCTCATCCATGGCCGCACCAGAAAGACGAAGCTCGATACTCTGATCCTCTACCAATGATCCACCAACGGTATTAAAACCAAACCCTGGCGAAGCATCAAAGTCGGTATAGACAATAAACTCATCTTCGTTCTCACCTGCAAGTAAATCAATGGTCATCCCATTTTCGAATTGATACTGCGCATCAATCGAAATACGGCTACCTTCTCTTAACAATCCTGGCCCACCAAGATCAGCAAATGTTAACCCAGGAAATGTCACGCCACGAGGATCATTAACCGCGGAACCTGTTACCCGATCATACACTTCCTGACTGGTATCCAAGCCGATTTGACCACCTGTCGGAACAGGTACTGTGCCTCGAAACGCGGTTTCAGTTGTAGTGCCATCGGCTAGCGGGAAACCGCCAAAATTGTGTTGCGAAAACCCCGCTGATCGGATAAATGCAGCCGGGCCATGTTCATCTTCATAGGCATTCGCTCGCACTCGCACCCGAAAGTTCTCGTTGGGCTTAAACATTAAGGCGCCGCTAACCGAATAACCTTCTTCATCACCCAAACGTTGCCCGTCTACGTTGGCGTTATCATAATGACCGTCTTTAGAGGTAATGCGACCATTTAGCCGCCCAGTTAGTGAATCACCAGCAATCGGACCTTCCACACTACCAGCAATTTCATATTCACCTTTCGATGCGCCAACTAACTGTAAGTCACCACCGAACTCGTTACTGGGCTCTTTAGTTACATAGTTGATGGCACCCGAAAACGTATTCCGCCCGAACAGGGCCGATTGAGGCCCTTTAATCACCTCAACACGCTCTAGCTCTTGTACACCAATACTTTGGATACCACCGGATACTAGTATACCGTCGATAAAAATACTCGCTGTTCTCTGCAATGGGCTATCACTTTCAAAAGTGACTCCACGGAAACGCGGCGAGGTATTAACTTTCGCATTAGTGCCGTTAATTGTTTCAATAAACAGGCCCGGTGCAGCTTTAGCAACATCAACGATACTATCGAAAGCCGCCGATTTTAACTCTTCCGTTGGGAAGGCGCTGATCGCAATAGGCGTGTCTAAAACACTGGTCGCGCGTTTTCGAGCGGTAACAATAATTTCTTCTAGAACACTAATGTTTTGTTGCTCTTCAACAGCTTCTTGAGCATTTACTAACGTTGGCATACCCATTAGAGGTGATGCTAACGCCACAGCCAAGGCAATGGCCGAACGCTTTGGATAACTATTTATCTGTTTCATTTAATACGTTCCTCTATTTCTAAATTGCTTAATCTGGCCCCTTAACATCTAAGACCTATTATTCGATGACATAATGTTATATTAATATAACATTAATTGATATGGAGAATTCGTAATTTCTATAGAGCTATCCAATGAATAATCACAAGTCGAATTAAAATCCTTTATATTTCAAAAATTTAGGATCACCAACTTTAGTCAAAAGAACACAATATTTGCTCTTTAATAAAGCCTAAACGCTAGCTTCCTTGCCTATTTTCAGCAGTTTTCTGGGCACAAACACCTGCTAAAAAGAACTTCTGAGCCCGATGACAGCCGCCAGTTTCGAACCAACTGAAGGCTTGTATTCACGCTTCAAAATAGAAGGAGCGAACCTTACTCTTCACACTTAGGGCAAGTCCGTGGCCAGTTTAAGCATTCCATCGAGTTGCCTTCTGTCCAATACCTTTCCTTTTAGAATAACGGCATGAATATCTCGAGTATTGCTTATCTGTTCTAGTGGGTTGCTATTGAGTAGCACCAAGTCAGCTTGGTGCTCGCGAGCAACCAACCCCATTTGACTTTCCTTACCAAAGTACTTGGCTGGCGCATAAGTGGCCGCTTCAATAGCTTGCAACGGCGATAGGCCTGCCTTCACCAACGTTTCAAGCTCTAGATGCAAACTAAACCCTGGTGTTAAATAAAAGATAGGAGTATCTGTACCCGCCAATATAGGTATTTCAAGCGCAGCCAATTTTTCCACAAATCTTAGCTTCCAATCAGCTACTGCCTGGCGTTCTTCACGCGCCGACGAAGGTTGCAAGAGCTGCGCTTTAAACGTAGCTGTTTCCTGCAACCATTTTTCGGAAAGCTTCGCAGGCAGGTACCGAAACGTATCTCGCCAATCCTCCTGAGCAAAAAATGGAAATTTTGAAGCCAACATCAAAGTGAGTGTTGGCACCTGCCAAGTTTGATTGCTTGCCAAGGTTTGCAGCAGCTTCTCACATCGCTCCAGATCGAGAGTTTCCACAGCTTTGTAATGCTGCGCCAAATGAATAGCCGCTCGGAGTTCCGCACCAAGCTGCGCCTCGCCATTATTCAACAGCTCTTGCCTTTGTTCATACAGGGCTTCACTTTCAGCGGAACACCCCATTTCCAAGTTGCGCAAATGCTCCATGCTTTTCATTCCTGCATTGGAGGCCTCCATCACAGTCATACTCAGAGGCACGTGGCCAGAAACCGGTAAGCCATGATATGTCGCACGCTCAATCAAAGCCTTAAACGTTTCTGGGTCAAGCATTTCATATGCTTTTATAAAATCGACACCCTGCTTGGCAAGCTCATCCACCAACGCGGTTGCTTCCTTGGGCGATGACACTGGCACACCAATCTTTGGATAACCCGGTAACTCACCGTTGTACACTGTCGAAGTACCGTCGATTAGCGGACCAGCCATGTAAATTGAGGGTGACAAACGGCTTTGAGCCTTTTTGCGCCATTCCAGCATCGACGGCAAAGCACCACCAGTATCTCTAACACTTGTAACCCCGTTGCCAAGAAATAGGTCAAATAGTGTTTCGTCTAGTGCCGGCTCAAAACTTAGGTGCACGTGCGAATCCCACAGCCCCGGAATAACAAACTTGCCTGCTCCATCAATTCGCTGACGGCTTAGATACTGGCTACTATGGGAGCTTGGAACAACAGCGATGATTAAATCCTTGTCGATAACAACGGCCTGCTTCACGACTTCGCCACTCACAGCATCAATAATGGTGACATCGTTAATGATAAGGTCAACCACAGGTGCCTTATGCTGGCATGCTGACAAAATCACACAAAAACTGACCACAAAACATCTAAAAGAAAGACAAATACGTTCTCTCATCGCCATAACCTTAAAAGTGAGTGAGTGGCATGCGAGTGGTTTGCTTCGTCGTCTCCATCACAAAACTGGAGCTCACATCATGTAAATCGGCTTTAATTATTCTTTTGTATAGCCGGTCATAGCCTGGCATATCTGGAACCACGGCTTTGATTAAATAGTCCAGATCTCCGCTCATTCGGTGAATTTCAAGCACCTCTGGGATATCCTGTAGTACCTGATTAAAATGCTGCATCCATTGATCATTATGCTGGTTCGTGCGCACGGAGATATAAACAGTCAATGGCAAATTTATCTTTGCCTGGTTTAACAAAGTAACGCGCTCAAGAATAACTCCGGCCTTTTCGAGCTTTTGAATCCGGCGCCAGCATGCCGATTTTGACACACCAACACGCTCAGCAACCTGAGCAACAGAGAGGCTGGCATCGTTTTGAATCAACAATAAAATTTGCCGATCGAGTTTATCTATAGAAACATTTGTCATACACACACCGCAATTACAAAACTCATAAAACACATCTTAAAAAATAACTATCTTGCAACAACGTACCACATTCAGACAAAAAATAAGAACAAAATATACATAACAGGGGATTTCAGACAACAACAAGGAACACAGTTCGTGGGCGTAGAGGTTAATCTAGTCAACATTGTCTGACCACTCAAAGCTGAACCATGCCTAGCGAACAAACCCTCTTAAAGACCATACGTGATTCAATTATTGGTGAAAATACACCGATCAACACACCTTTCGGCACTAAGCCACTGGTCTATGCGGATTACACGGCTTCCGGCCGCTCACTCGCCAGCATAGAGCACTTTATTCAAGAGAAAGTATTGCCTTTCTACGCCAATACTCACACAGAAACCTCATACACTGGCGCACAGACGACTCGGTTAAGAGAAGAAGCTCGCGCAACCATTGCAAGCGCAATCAATGCGTCAGACGAAGACGCTATAATTTTCTGTGGGTCGGGAACCACGGCTGCGATTGATAAGCTTGTTTCACTGCTTAATCTACGATTGCCTAAAGACCTCGATGACCAACACGTATTTACCGCGCAAATACCAGAAGAGCAAACGCCAGTTGTATTTATTGGGCCGTATGAACACCATTCTAACGAACTTCCTTGGCGCGAGAGCTATGCCGATGTTGTAACCATTCCACTAACCGCTGACGGCCTTTTGGATATTGACGCGTTAGAACAAGCTTTACAAAAATATCAGCGACGCACCCTTAAGATAGGCAGCTTCTCGGCCGCATCAAATGTCACCGGTTTGAAAACCGATGTTGATCGTATTACCCGTTTGTTAAATCGCTATGGCGCGCTGTCATTTTGGGACTATGCGGCTGCCGCACCGTATGTTGATATTGATATGCAAGGCCCTGAGCCGAGTGAAACTCGCAAGCACGCGGTGTTCATTTCCCCTCATAAATTCATTGGGGGCCCCGGCACGCCGGGCATTCTGGCCATTAACAAATCCTTGTTGAACAACCGGGTTCCAGCCGTCTCTGGTGGCGGCACGGTGGCTTACGTTACCCCTCAAGGCCATCGCTATATCAAAGACCCGGAACGTCGTGAGGAAGGTGGCACACCAGGGATAGTTGAATCAATACGCGCTGGCTTAGTATTCAAACTACAACAAGATGTTGGTACTGGCACAATACAAAAACTTGAAGAACAATTTGTTCGGCGGGCACTTGCGCGCTGGTCGAAACAACCAAACATCAATATTCTTGGTAACGTGGACGCACCTCGACTTTCGATTATCTCTTTTAGGATAAGGCATGATTCGAAAGACCTGCATTATAGTTTTGTCGTTGCATTGTTGAATGATCTCTTCGGCATTCAGGCGCGTGGCGGA
>CALKRK010000085.1 GCA_937989675.1 uncultured Arenicella sp.
TGAAGAACTCAAGCCTTCGGTAAATCATGGTGTGACTACCGCCGTGTTAGGAAATTGTGGTGTTGGGTTTGCGCCATGCCGAGAGAGTGATCGTGACCAGTTGATTAAGCTAATGGAGGGCGTTGAAGACATTCCGGGCACCGCATTGCATGAAGGAATTAACTGGGACTGGGAGAGTTTCCCAGAGTACATGGATGCGATTGATAAGATTCCTCACTCCATCGATTTCGCAGTGATGGTGCCGCACGACCCCTTGCGTGTTTATGTGATGGGCCAACGGGCCATGTTTGATGAGGCGGCGAACGCACAAGATATTCAACGAATGCGTGACTTGGTAAAAGAAGCCATGCTTGCAGGCGCGGTTGGTTTTTCAACCGGGCGAAGCGATTCACATAAAACCGCCGACGGTGATTGGACGCCTGCCAGCGAAGCCAGCAAAGAGGAGTTGGTGGGTATCGCAAGTGCCTTTGATGGGTTGAATTTCGGCGTACTGCAAGCCGTTAATGACTTCGATATGGTGCGGCCACAAGATAACTTTGCGAAAGAGTTCGAGATAATGGCAGCGTATTTTCGTGCCAGCGGTGGTCGCCCCGGTTCTATGTCACTCATGCAACGAGATTTTGCACCTGATGACTGGCTAAAGATAATTGCAGGCAGTGAGCAGTTAAATGCTGAAGGTTTGGATATTCGCCTGCAGGTAGCGCCCCGAGCAATAGGCGTGTTTGTTGGCCTGAACTGTACTTTCCACCCATTGATGGGTCACCCGAGTTACTTGGCGATTCGCGAAAAACCTCTAGCCGAGCGGGTTGCGATAATGCGTGACCCTGAGTTCAAAGCGCGCTTACTAAAGGAAACACCCATTGAGTTAGCCGGGCCTGGCTCATCCGTACCGCCCATGGTCGACATGATGATTGCGCAGTTTCCTGAGCTGGCCGAGAAACTTTTCAAGCTCGATATCAATGGAGTAGTCGATTACGAACAAGGCAATGACTCTTCGATTGCCGGAATGGCTCGCCAGTTACAAATCAGCGTATGGGAGCAGGCCTATGACATATTATTGGAAGATGACGGCCATGCTCTGATTTATTTCCCCGTGTTTAACTACACAGAGATGAACTACGACAATGTGTACACCATGTTAACGCATCCCAACGCATTACCGGGCTTGTCTGATGGTGGCGCGCATGTGGGCACGATTTGCGACGCCAGCTTTCCAAGTTATCTATTGAGTTACTGGACGCGTGATCGCGAGCTAAAGAACCGCACGAGCATTAAACTGGAGCGAGCAATTCAGATGTTAACGGCCGACGGGGCCGACTATCTTGGTATGCGCGACAGAGGTCGCCTCGAGCTTGGTTTGAAAGCCGATATCAACATTATTGATTATGAAAACTTGAGCCTAGGTGTGCCGCGTATGGTGCAGGACTTACCAGCGGGCGGTCAACGCTTGCTTCAGCCAGTTACTGGCTACCGAGCCGTTTTCGTTGCCGGTGAACAAGTGATAGCGAACGATGAGGTGTTGGCCGCAAGGCCAGGCAAATTGGTTAGGATGGCGAGCTAGCTTGAAGTTCGTTGGAGTTGATTGGACTATCGGCAGAGCCCTTACGCCGTAGCAGTTTGCCCTCGGCCCAGTAGCTCAAGCTTCTCCACTGTTCTCGGTCGGTCATGAATCGTTGGCTTGGCATTTCAAAAATACTTGAACCAACCTCAGCCGCATTAACATAGTTCTGAGAGTTTCGCAGGCTAGTGACAATTGGCGTTTGCATCATCTTGGCAAATTTTTCCAATTCATGATGAGACTTAAATGCGGCATTGGCGCGGTTCGCTACAAGCCCAATTTTAATTTGTTTGCACACATCCGAACGAATCATACTGCGAATATCAAAGATGAACTTAAACGCGGCTCTATGGTCAATGATCGACGGGTTGATTGGCATGATGATGACATCCGAACGATTGATCAAATCCGACGTAAGGCCAAGGTGGATTTGTGCAGGGCAATCATAAATAACGCGTTTGGCGGGATAGGTCTCTTTAAGTTCAGTGTGTGCATCAATCTTTGCTGCAGACTCTGGGCGGCTCATTGCCCACTGATACGCCGAACGTTGTTGGTCAAGATCAACCAGCGCGGTAGCAACGCCTTTACTGGCATAATAGCCAGCCAAATTTGTGGCAATCGTTGTTTTCCCACACCCGCCTTTGGGGTTGACAACTAAGATGGATCGCACAGAAAAGTCCTCTCAGGTTGTTTCTCTAAAATCATTTGAAATATTACTTTAACAGGATTGTAATGATGATTGTGAAAATTACAGTAGAAAGATCGCGAAATAATGGCAGACACTGCCGCCGATAACGAACAGATGCCAAATACCATGGCACCAGGGGTACCAATGATCGAGAACATAGAAAATCACACCAACGGTGTAGATCAAGCCGCCTGCTAATAGAAAGTAAAAACCAAGTTCAGACATGCCGGCCAGCATGGATTCCATGGTGAAAACACAGGCCCAGCCCATTGCAATATAGATCACGATGGGGATCACACGCGGGCCTTTGATGGGTAGATTTTCAACAATCATCCCCAGAACAGCTAAGCCCCAAACCACGCCAAATAGCCACCACCCGGTACTGCCTTGAACGGCGACCAAGGCAAACGGCGTGTAAGTGCCAGCGATTAATAGGTAAATGGCGTGGTGATCGAGTTTTTGAAACAGCTTTTTAATTCGACCTTGAAAGCTATGGTAGAGCGTTGATGATAAGTAAAGTAAGAAAAGGGTGGCACTGTAGACGCTATAGCTCACTATCTTAATCACACTGCCTTCGACCGCTGCCAATGTGATCAGCACTGATGCGCCTACTAAGGTAAGCGCGGCCGCGACTAAATGACTAATGCTATTAAAAAATTCGCCTTTATACATAAATATGCGCCACTGATATGAAGCTTAAAGAGCCTCTTTATAAATACTATTGATGGGTTGGCTGAAAATTTTGCGCACCATCGGTTCGAATAACTCGAGAGATAATTTCGGCTTGCTTGAATCAAACGCCAGATCATCGTAGAGATTAACGAATCGTTCAGTGCGCTCGTAATATGGGTGTTCTTTGAGTTGGTCTCTCATATTGCGATCAAGACCGATATGATGGAAAAAATTATAGCCTTGCACAATAGCATGATGCTTGATCATCCAGTGATTCTCTTCGCTGACAAAAGGTTGTAAAATGACGGCGGCGACATCAGCATGATTCACACTTCCAAGAGTGTCGCCAATGTCGTGTAATAGGGCGCAAACAACATATTGTTCGTCTTCACCAGCCTCGGCGGCCAGTTCCGCCGTTTGCAAACTGTGTTGCAGTCGGTCAACGGGGAACCCGCCGTAGTCTTCATGTAGCAGGTTTAGATGCGCAAGGATACGATCTGGCAGCTTCGAAAAAAACTGCATTTGCTCGCCCATAATCAATTGCCAATCTTTAGCAGTGCTGTCGGACATTTTCTTAAACGTAGTATGCATTACCATCTCCTAAGGACATTATCGCTCTATCATAAACCACCTGCGTGACAGCGCTTTCTATTTATTGAAAGTTCCGTATGATGACCTCAAACAATAAATGTGTGTCGAGGTAGGAGTGCTAAAGCGTTTGTCGTGCGTTTTTCTGATGATGAGTGTCGCACTTTGCGCGGGTGCTCAAGAGATCGGTGTGCAGTACGACTGGAAGCTGAAGCGAGACCGCAATGGTATTCAGGTATACCTGAGTAAGGTCGCGGGCTCTAAGTTTCGGGCGATATATTCAGTGATGGAAATTGAGGCGCAAACTAGCAGCTTGGTTGCCTTGGTAATGGATCTGCCAAATTGTAAAAACTGGGCGGCTATGTGCAAGGAAGCCAGAACAGAAGAACGCTTGTCGGACACTGAGAGCTATGTCTACACGCGTAATGACGTGCCATTTCCGGTGCGAGATCGAGATGTTGTGGCGCGCGTGAGGTGGGAATATGACGCGCAAACTGGGCGGGTCAGCATGTATAGTAAGGCGACAAAGGGTCGGTTTCCTAAGCAAAAAGGTGTGATTCGAGTCGAGGATGCCGTGACTCACTGGCATTTTATTCCGCTGGAAAACAGCAAGGTGAGAGTTGAGAGCTACGCTCATATTGATCCAAATGGAGCAACGCCTGCTTGGTTAACCAATATGTTGATGGTTGATTCCCCTTTCAAAACTATGCGCCAAATGCGTAAAATTTTAGCGCAGGGAAAATACAAAGATGCGGAAATCGCTTTTTTGAATGAATTGCCTGATCAGTAGTTGTGACTTTTCGGTTCTGTTTACTTTACACTCTGATTAATAAAAAGACCTTTTCAAATTTCACTCTACAATCAGGAGTTTCACCATGATTACTTTGCACCATTTACGTATTGGGCGTTCAATTTTTACCGTTTGGTTACTCGAGGAAGCGGGCGCAGAGTATGAATTGAAAGTCTATTTGCGAGACCCTGAAACCATGCGTTCGCAAGCTGATTTAAAAGCCGTGCATCCGCTCGGCAAAAGCCCGGTGATTGAAGATGGTAGTTTGATGTTGACCGAATCGGGTGTTATCACCAGTTACGTGTTAGAGAAATATGATATTCAGCACCAACTTCATCCGAGCAAGGACGATCTAGCGGCTTGGGCAAAATACAATCAATGGTTGGCATACTCTGAAGGGTCTGTTTTTGCGCCGCTGTTACTTAAGATGCTGACCTTACGCAGCGGTGTTGATCACCCGGTGATTACGCCATTCAGTGATGCGGAGATTAAACTTCATTTTGATCACATCGCAAGTCAGCTAGGTGAAAATGACTACATTCTGGGCAACGAATTTTGCGGTGCCGATTTTGGAATTTGTTATGTGGTATCGATGGCGCAGCGCTTAGGTCAGTTAGAACCTTACCCAAGCTTGCAAGCTTATGCTGAGCGCTGCATGTCTCGCCCAGCATTTCTTAGAGCGGTGGAAAAAGCCGTTGAGTAAATATGGCTCCTTCGGCGTGTTTATAAAATATGCCGAAGGAAAATAAACGCGTCTCGTATATCAAAGACAAAAGAAAATAAAATTACAAACGTCATTACCCCCGACCAGATGGAAAATGGCGTTGTTGGCCCTAAAAATGGGCGCTTCTTCAAGAGTTGATATAACGCAGGAGACCAAAAAATCACATGGATGAGTGCAATGTAACCAGACAACGGCGGTATTGCGAAAGCTCTCCCGATTAATTCAGCCGCAATCATGCCGACAATAAATCCGCCAACAACCCAGCGTGCGACGGTGTGCTTCCAAGCGAAAATTAGGCCGACTACAAAGGTTGCAGCCATAAACATGATCCAGGCCATCACCCATGTTGGAGTTTGTTGCATGCCTTTTGCATCAAATATCTCAAGCGCGCCATGCCCGTGCGCGTATTCGTTTTGCCCATAGACGATCGCTGGCGCTAGTAGTGAAATGGTGAGCAGTAGGCGCAGTGGGAAAACTGTCATGAGAATCTCCTATATCGGTCAGTTTCGTAGCCAGCTATTTTAATAGACTTGCTTCCGCCAATTAGCTTACCTGTTTATGGGATCTAAGTCATGAGTCGTGCCCAGGTCTTGGATGCTGAAATATCATAGAGTTTGATTCGTTTATGGCCAGCCTATGATAAGGTTTAGGGCCATTTTTCTTTCGGAGTCGATCATGCCAAAAAGTATTACTCTAATTGTACCGTTCTTATTGGTGCTGGTGTCCTCGCCGGCTATGTCAGCGGATCGAGTTACTGGTAAAACGTTTGCGCTTCGTTCGCCAGTACTAGCCTCGCAGGCAATGGCTGCAACGTCGCAGCCTCTTGCAACTCAGGTAGCCTTAGATGTAATGAAAAAAGGTGGAAATGCCATTGATGCTGCGATTGCGGCCAATGCAACGCTCGGTTTAGTGGAGCCGACCGGCAACGGTATCGGCGGCGATATTTTTGCGATTGTCTGGGATGCAAAAGAAAAGGAGTTAGTCGGGTTAAATGGGTCTGGGCGCTCTGCAAAATCCTTAACACGACAATGGTTTATTGATAATGGGCATTCAAAAATTCCGTCACATGGGCCATTGCCAGTTACCGTGCCTGGTGCAGTGGATGGCTGGTTTATGCTGCATGATCGTTTTGGGAAACTACCGATGTCTGAGGTACTGGCCCCGGCTATTAATTATGCCGAGAACGGTTTTCCGGTGTCCCAGTTGATAGCGTATTACTGGAATCGTTCGGTACCCTTGCTAAGTAAGTGGCCGGGTTTTAGTGAGCAGTTCACGATAAACGGCAAAGCGCCGAAAGAGGGTGAGATATGGCGGAATCCGAACCTTGCGAATACGCTTAGCGCGATTGCCTCGGGCGGGCGTGATGCGTTTTATAAAGGAGAGATTGCCAGCACCATTGCGACTTACTTGCAGTCAAATGGCGGTTTTATCTCTGAAGAAGATTTGGCAACACACACCGGTAATTGGATTGACCCAGTGAGTACAAACTACCGAGGCTATGATGTGTGGGAGTTGCCGCCCAATGGTCAAGGCATCGCCGCACTGCAGATACTCAATATTATGGAGCAATATGACGTAGCAAGTATGCGCTACGATTCAGCGGAATACGTGCACTTATTCACCGAAGCAAAAAAAATTGTATTTGAAGACCGCGCCAAATATTACGCTGATCCAGAGTTCAATAACATTCCGGTAGATCGACTTATTTCCAAAGCTTATGCTAAGAAAAGAAAGGCTCTGATTGATCCCAACAAGGCTGGTAAATCGTTTCCTGCTGGAGACGTACTAAAGAAAGGCGATACGATCTATCTGACAACCGCCGACTCCGAGGGTAATATGGTGTCTTTGATTCAAAGCAACTATAGAGGCATGGGCTCTGGCATGACACCGCCTGGTTTGGGTTTCATTTTACAGGATCGCGGCGAGATGTTTTCTTTGCAAGAAGGGCATTTCAATGTTTTTGAAGGCGGCAAGCGACCTTTTCATACCATCATCCCTGCGTTTATTACTAAGGGTGGCAAGCCCTGGATGAGTTTTGGTTTAATGGGTGGCGCGATGCAGCCTCAAGGCCATGCCCAAGTAGTTATCAATATGATCGATTTCGGAATGGATGTGCAAGCCGCTGGGGACGCCCCTAGAATTCATCATACGGGCTCGTCCGAGCCTACTGGTGAAGCAATGACGGATGGCGGGGTGCTTAATCTAGAAACCGGCTACCCATACGAGACCATCCGTAGCTTGATGAGGTTGGGCCATAAAATCCAATTCGCGAACGGACCATATGGTGGGTACCAGGCCATTCATCGTGCAAGCAATGGTGTTTATTGGGGAGCAACTGAAACGCGTAAAGACGGCCACGCTGCTGGCTATTAAGTAAAAGTGTCTTTGCAGTTAGTACGCGGACCAGTCGCGTTAAGGAGTGTGCGTGCTGAGTAATCTGCATCGATATTTGGGCCTAATCCTTTGCTTGATTTTGTTAACGATTGGCTTAACAGGCACCTTACTGGTTTGGAAGAAAGAGTTTCTCTGGTTGAGCTTCGCCGATGCTCGAGTTGCGATTGACCGCAAGCAGCAGATGGCCGCAATCGAGGCGATTGAAGCTCAGTACCCTGCGAATACGATTCAACTAATTCAGCTCTATAGCGAGGGTTTGCCGATTCACAAAGTGTTTCTAAGCGAACGGCGCTATGCCTGGCACAATCAAGCTGGTTTAGCTTTGCAAACCTGGTCGGCTAATGAGCGTTTTGAAGATTGGCTGTTGGACCTGCATCATCGTTTTTTGTTGGGCAATACAGTTGGTCTAAATATCGCCGGTTTTGGCGGCTTGCTAGCGTTGCTATTAGTCGCGCTTGGCATAGGTTCTTGGTGGCGATGGCGCAAATCGTTCAGTCTCCGTCTTTGGCCTGGCTCCTTAGCTCGGCGCGATCTAATACGCAGCCACGGGCACCTTGGTGCACTGTTCGCTCCGGCGTTTATTCTGATTATTCTTACTGGCGTCATTCTTGTTTATCCGGTGGAGTCGCGCTTAGTATTAGTGGATGGCTTTGGTGAAAGTAGTGAAGCTGTAACGCAGGCTGAAATGGCTGTGGTAAGCCCTTTTTCTTGGCCGCTAGCGCACAACAAAGTGGCTAATAAATATCCTGGCGCTATTGTTCGTTGGGTAGCGCCAGCTTCCGAAAAATACCCCAACAATGTTATTGGTTTTCAGCAGGCTCAGGGTTTAAACCGCCTTGGCATGAGCTCGATTACATTTACAGCCGACCACCAGGTGAGAGTCAAAGATGCTTTACAGCAAAGGAAAGTAAGGCGGGCATTTGATTTTTCTTACCCGTTACACACGGCGAAGCTAGGCGTATGGTACCGAGTGTTGATCAGCTTAGTCGGTTTGGCACTAGTAACGTCGTGTGTGCTTGGAGTCTATTCGTTTACTAAGCGTAGCTGATCACCTCAATTTCGAGCTGGTCATTGGCATGAAAGTAAAAACGTTGGCCTGGCTCGTAGTTGGCGTGTTTGAATGGTGTTAGGCCATGTGCTTTTATCGTTCTCTCGACGGCATCAATATCATCGACCACTACCCCGAGATGATTCAAGTTTAGTACGTCTAGATGATTACTTGTTTCCGATGAACGTATTGAAGGAGGCGTATAAAGGGCTACGTAACTGGCGTCGCCGCCAACATGGACGGTATAGCCCTGGTCTAAGGCTTCCCCAGACCATCTTATTTTCCAATCAAATAATTTAACCAGTAATTCTGCGGTGGCATCAGGGTCTGTAACCGTTAAGTTCGCGTGTTCTAGGTAGGCGTTCTTCATAGTTTTCTCCAATAGGTAATTAATGTATTACTAAAGAGCTTAATATCTCAAGTTAACTTGAGGTCAAGGGTGAATACGATTAAATTGATCTAATGAAAAATGATCCACTAATAAATATTGGCCTCGTTGCAAGCCGCACTGGCACTAAGGTGTCAGCTATTCGGTTTTATGCGGACGAAGGTTTGATCCCCTCTGTGCGCGCAAGCAACGGTCATCGCCTGTTTTCGAAATCAGTAATACGCCGCGTGTCTTTTATCTTGATCGCTCAGAATCTGGGTTATTCCTTATCAGATATAGCGAAGGCATTGGCATCTTTGCCGGAGAATCGAACGCCGACCAAGGCCGATTGGGAGAAGTTAAGCGAAACCTTTGGCGAGGAAATTGATCAGAGGATACAACAGCTGTCTGACCTAAGACGGCTGCTATCTGGCTGCATTGGTTGTGGTTGTTTGTCTTTGCAAAAGTGTAAGCTGTATAACCCTGGCGATCATATTGCTAGCCGAGGCAACGGGGCGCGTTTTCTCCTTGGTGACTCGCCAAACGTAAAACTGAGGAACCCATGATTTAATCGAGTTTAGCCTTTGTTTGACTAAAGCAGAGCGCGCAGGCCTATTCGCTAGTCGATAAACATAGTTGATCTTCAAGATATTGAGTTAGAAGCAAAAAGCCTCGTTTTGCAACGAGGCTTTGGGGGACGAAACCGCTTAGAAATCGAGCGTTCGTTTATGACTCAGAGCTTGGGCTTGCCGCCTCGATTACTAGGTCAGACTTCGGAAAGTCGGCAAATGGAAACGGCCGTTGGTCGGTGTTAAACGTAATGTAGCGCAAAATTTCGTGTACATAGCGGCTTAAGCTGTCGCCGAACTTAGTTAGGTGTAGATTTGGTCCACCTGTTAGCAAGGTAAATACACATTGTGCAATCACCACTGCGGCGACGACCAGTTGAGTTAGGTAAAATACAATCCAGAATAGTGCGACGAATAAAACACGCATCCATCCTTCTTTGCCTTCGTATTGATCTGTCATAAGACCCTCCTGATATTGGTTAGTGATACTTAACTAAGGGTTTTTTACAATTTTTAAAGATTTCATCATCAAAATTATTAGTGATTTAGGCAATGCTTGTGTTCAGGGTGGGCCTATTTAATGCTTTCGTAGCCATACATCGGACTGAGTCAAGTAAGCTTAGACACTGCGCAAATCGTGCATCTTTAAGCGGCAGAATGATTTTGACACTGATGCAAAACTCTTGTACCATCATATTTATCATATAAATATACAAAAGAACTATTCGCCGCCGTTTATAGCACCTTAACGCGAGTCTTTTGGTAGTAAGCCCGAAGAATAAGCACCCTTCATGAGCCTGAGTAATTAAGCACTCCTTTATTGTAAGGCCCATATTAAGTTGTACCGTCGACGCTGAGCGAGGCACATGCTTCCAAATGGAGAAACAGCCGTAATGAAAATAACAAACTTTCGACTCTATTCGGTAAAGCCACGCTGGTTGTTCCTAGCGATTGACACCGATGAAGGAATCACCGGTTGGGGCGAGCCAGTTATAGAAGGGCGAGCTCATTCTGTTGCTGCTGCGGTCGAAGAGCTGTCAACGTATTTGATTGGCAAAGATCCACGTCGAATTAACGATCATTGGCAGACTCTCTATCGTGGAGGGTTTTACCGAGGTGGGCCTATCTTAATGTCGGCGATCGCAGGTATTGATCAAGCTCTGTGGGACATTAAAGGTAAAGCATTAGGGCAACCAGTTTATGAACTGCTTGGTGGCTTAGTGCGCGACAAAATGAAAACCTACTCTTGGGTTGGAGGCGATGACCCGGCCGAAGAGAGCGAGCATATGAAACAGCTAATGGAAAGCGGCTGGGATACGTTTAAGTTAAACGGTTGTGGCCGTTTGCAAATGATCGATGGTCACAAAGCCGTCGATAAAGTGATTGAGCGTGTCGCTACAATTCGTGGGAATTTAGGTAACGCTGTCGACTTCGGTTTGGACTTTCATGGGCGTGTATCTGTTCCGATGGCGAAAGTATTGTTAAAGGAGCTGGAAGCTTATCGGCCTCTTTTTGTCGAAGAGCCTGTATTGGCAGAGCACGCTGAACAATATGCAGAACTCAGTCGAGCTTCGAGTATTGTCTTAGCGGCTGGTGAGCGCATGTTCAGTCGCTTTGAGTTTAAGCATGTTTTCGAGCGTGGCGGTATTGGTATTGTCCAGCCTGACTTATCGCATGCTGGTGGGATAACCGAATGTCTCAAAATTGCGTCAATGGCCGAAGCCTATGACGTTGGTTTAGCACCTCATTGTCCTCTCGGCCCGGTTGCTCTTGCCGCTTGTTTAGCGGTGGATTTTGTTTCTTACAATGCTGTGTTACAAGAGCAGTCAATGGGGATTCACTACAACCAAGGTGCCGAGTTATTGGATTACGTAATTAACAAAGATGACTTTGCGATTAAAGATGGTTACATTAAACCGCTGAGTAAACCTGGTCTAGGTGTTGAAGTTGATGAAGACCGTATTAAAGAGATGGCCAAAGAAGGTTGTGATTGGAAGAATCCGATTTGGCGGCATCAAGACGGTACCATCGCGGAATGGTAACTAACTTAACGAATGTTAGTAGCCGCGCTAAACCTTGTAAACGCTCAACGTAGCTCACAACGTAAGTCATGAGTTAATCAGCTCTTATTTGTTGTATTGACGTCGCCAGCAAATATGCCTAATTCTTCTGCTAGCAGTTAATTCGAATCAACTGCTTTAGGCTTTGTTTGCGCTGCTGTTTTCTTCGAGCGCTGAAAGAATCGTGCTTAATGTAGCACTCATCAAATTGCTCGCCTGTTTTGCTGCAAGCTCTGGTTGTCGGTCAACGATGGCGTCATAGATTTTTTTGTGGTCGGCATGCACGCCTGCATTAACACCAGTTCTTCGATTGGTAAAACGAATACTGACTCTTAATGTGGTGTCTATTATTCGGCCCAGTTGCATAAAGAAGCGATTGCCGCTCGCATTGAGAATACTAAGGTGAAAAGCGATATCAGACTCTAGTGGGTCATCAAGCCCTGTTTCTGCGTCTTTCATTCGGTCGAGCGCTTGGCCGATTAGAGTGATTTTTTCATGATCTTGCAGTTGCGCAGCTAGCATTGCCGCTTCTGGTTCTACGGCAACTCGTAATTCGGTGAATTCGCGCAGTAGCTCTAATGATGGGTTCGAATCTCGCATCCAGCGCAAAACATCGGCGTCGAATAAGTTCCATTCGCTTTCAGGTAACACTCGAATGCCTTGGCGCGCTCTAGATGTAATCAAGCCCTTCGCAGCCAGTGATTTTACGGCTTCTCGGGCGGCGCTTCGGCTTACCTGAAGCTGTTCGCACAATACGGCTTCGCTTGGCACAGGGTTGTGTGCGCCATATTTACCATTAATAATAGCGTTGCCTAATGTATCAGCGACTTGTTGAGTGAGGTTCATGCCTCGATTTGCGCGGTTCATATATGTGGTTAGCCCTATGGAAATGATCCGTTTTATCGTTTTTGGGGAACGGTAATTTTAATTATTAGGTGAATTGTACATAAATATGACAAATGCCGCAATTTGGCGAAGCTATGCGGCACGAATATACACAAATTCTTGTTATATAGTATTTATATGATAATATCGCTTTTCGCTTGGCCAACAGGCACGCAATCCATACTGTGGCGCTGTTCTAGCGAGATATAAAAAGAAAAAAACTGACTTTCCATATTATGATGTGCGATACATATGAATCGTACCACCAAACTTTTAGCCACTGTTTTTGATGGAAGAACGCCGCTATGCCTGTATTGATTAACGTTTCCAATACCCTCGATTTTAATTTATCAAACTCGAGAATTTCTTATGTTTTCAGAGTGTCGCCGGAAGGTTTGTTAGAACATTTGCATTTTGGTGGTCGGGTCGAGCCGACTGCCAATTACCCCAGCACTCCACGTCGCTTGCATCGCAGCTGTACACTTGAGTTTCAAGACTCGGAGCATTACAACTTGTCGGATGTGCCTCAAGAGTACCCGGTGTTTGGTACGACGGATAATCGATACCCAGCCTTGCATGCAATCAATAAAGATGGCAACAGCACGCATGTGTTCAAGTACGATAGCTATGAGATTTTGGATAGCAAACCGCGCTTAGCAGGCTTACCCAGTGCTCGAGGCGGCGACAGCCAAACCTTGGTCGTGCGTTTGCTTGATGAGGTGGCACAGATTCAAGTTGACTTGTCATATACGGTTTATGCCGAGCACGATGTTATTGCGCGCTCTGCGCGAATCACTAACATTGGTGAGTCGCTTGTGCGTTTAGCACATGCCATGAGTTCGTGTTTAGATATGCCAGCGGGTGACTATGATCTAATGCATTTGCATGGCACTTGGGCGCGTGAACAAAATCAGAAAAGAATGCCTGTTCCGCAAGGGCGTTTCGCACTGGAATCAGCGAATGGTACTAGTGGTAATGTGCACAATCCATTTCTGGCATTGATGGACAGCAACGCGACCGAGCGTTCGGGCCGAGTGTACGGTACCGCGTTTGTGTATAGCGGGAACTTTGCGATTAGCGTCGAGATGGGTGAGTTCGATTCGGTGAGAGTGACAACCGGCATTAACCCATTTAACTTCGAGTGGAAATTGGCCAGCGGAGAAAGCTTTACCTGCCCCGAGTCGTTACAAGTTTTTTCGCCGAACGGCCTCAATGGCATGTCACAAATCTGGCATAAGTTCGTTAAAGAAAAAATCAGCCCGCCACAGTTCAAGGGCAAAGCTCGGCCAACGTATTTGAATTCCTGGGAGGCTGCCTATTTTGATATTAACGAAGACAAAGTGCTCGAACTGGCGGACCGTACCAAGTCATTGGGCTTGGATATGTTGGTTGTTGATGATGGCTGGTTTGAAGGCCGCGATGACGATACGAGCTCGCTTGGTGACTGGTTCTCTGATCAACAGAAATTCCCGAATGGAATTGAGGCGGTTGCAGCTAAGGTAAAGGCCAAGGGTTTGAAGTTTGGGCTTTGGTTTGAGCCCGAGATGGTTAACCCGGACAGCCAATTGTTTCGCGAACATCCGGATTGGATTATTCATGTTCCAAAGCGTGTGTCATCGAAAGGCCGAAATCAATTGACCTTAGATTTGTCGCGTGAGGATGTGCGGAACTATTTGTTTGACTGCATCGATCCTATTTTGAGCTCTGGGCATATCGATTATGTGAAATGGGACATGAATCGAGTGATGTCTGAGATTGGTTCCGCAAGCTTGAGCGCTAATCGCCAACTGGAAACGGCCCACCGTTATATGTTGGGTGTATACGCCTTGATTGAAAAAATTGTCAGTAAGCATCCGCAAGTTCTTTTTGAAAATTGCGCCTCTGGTGGCAATCGATTCGATCTCGGTATGTTGCACTATATGGCGCAAAGTTGGACCAGCGATATGTCGGAGCCGATTGGCCGCTTGCCAATTCAAAATGGTGCGTCACACTTGTTTCCTCCCTGTGTAATGGCGTCGTATATTGGTCCAGTGCCTAGCCACTTAAACGGTCGAAAAGTGTCAGTTAAAACTCGTGCTGAAGTCGGGTTCTTCTGTGCCGCTCGTGGTTTGTCATTAAACGCTGAGGATGTTGATGCCGACTTTGAGGAGCTGAAACATTACGCAAAGCTATACAAAGACACCGCGGATGATGTGGTAAATGGTACTTTCCATCGAGTTCAGTATGATGATAATGAGGTTTGCTGGCAGCTAACATCATCGGATGGTTCGAAGGTGTATCTGGGGTACTTTCATATTTTATCTGCGGCAAATCTACCCTTCAGAAGAGCGCGGCTGGTGGATATTGATGCCAGCCGACAATATCGTTTACAAGATTCAGACCTGACTTTCGGTGGCGACGCATTGATGCACATGGGTATCGATTTACCTTATGTATGTGCGATGCAGTGGTCCGACGCCGAATATCTAGATAAAGGTGATTTCGCATCAAAGTTGTTCGTGTTTGAGCGTGTGTAGTTAGGCAAACACTTTATCTAGATTGTTATCTCTATTCCTTGGACGGGTTGCGAATAAACCGCAGCCCGGCCGCCCAGCGCTCTGGAAACCCAGGCCAAGCGGCATCGAGTCCGCCGTCACTTTGCTTGGTTTGTGTGGCGTTTTCGCGCTTAGGAAGCATGTCGCATGCTTTGTTTTCTTGCTTTACGTGGCAGTTTAGAAACGCCAAACTCATGTGCTCGTTGATGCGCGTAATGGTTTCTGAGTTCCAGCTCGGTTCGTAATAATGACCAATATCCAAATCATTGTCATAGGCCACCTTGGGAGCAGGGTGTGCGGCAATATTGTGGCGCGCGTTTTCATACACGAGCATGTATTTTGACGCTGCCCCGCTGGCATTGAACAGGGCCTCCACTCCTTTCGTGAAACCTGAAACATCGTCATGCTCACCCGCGACAAACAGCGATGGCACTTGAATATCATCTAGGGCATGCACACCCTGTTCACCACCCCAAGGTGCGAATGCTATCATTGCTTTCCAGCGTACGTCAGTTTCTGAGTTTCCAGCGTTGCAGGTACTAAACAGTGGTGCCAGAAATTCAACCATGGGCTCTGGGAATTGCATCGCTTGGAGTAATTCGGGCGTAAATCGATAGCAACCGCCCACTGTATTAAGCGCGCCATAACCGCCCATAGAATAGCCAATGACGGCTGCAGAGTTCTCGTCGATAACTGTGTTAAAGCGTGAGTCACTCATAATGGCATTAAGCACAAACTGCTGATCTCGCGCTCTGTTATACAAAGTGCTGGCGAATCCAGCTCCTGCGTTTTTGGCGAAATCGATCTCGGCATTGGTGGAATCGGTATGGTCGATGCTGGCGACAACATACCCGTGGCTGGCTAAGTGTTCGGCCAAATAAAACATAATGCTGCGATAGCCGGTGTAGCCATGTGACATCACGACAAGTGGGTAAGCATTTCTTTGTTTTGAGATTGCTAGGTCTCGATAGGCTTCGCCAGCCAACTCAAATGTAAGGCCAGAACGTGTGACATCTGTGTATGTGGCAGGTTCTGCCTTGGCTGCGGGTTTTGATGCTGGGTACCAGACTTCAATATTCAGTCGGCGATCTCCGAGAGTTTGAAAATCGGCGCCAAGCTGTTGAGGATTTGTGAGCTGTAAGGTTTGTACTCCGACCGAATGCGAGCCCATTTGCGCATAGCTGGGGGTGACGCTTGGTTGTTGAGTAAATAAGTTTTCTGAGGCGTAGCTGCAGGAGCAGGCAAGAGATAGTAAACCGATGAATAGTCTTAATCGCATGATGGATTTGATATGGTCAATTTTTCTTATAGTAACGGAGATTACGGAACATTGTGTCGCGATCAAGTCTACCGGGTTTACGTGTATAATTGCGGCTAATACGTAATTACAAAAGTAGAGAAAGGAAGGGGGCCTGCAATGACTAAACACTTGCTGGTGGGTTTTTTGTTGTTTTTTATGGCTCACGCTGCAATAGCGCAAGAGAGCTTTGAAGAATATTATGACCTTGTCTATCAAATTAGAGTGGTGTCTCCACAGGCGGGCAGTAAATCGTCTATCGGTTCAGGATTCCAAGTTTCTAAAGACGGGTTAATTATCACAAATTATCATGTGGTGTCAGCGTATGTGCAATCGCCTGAAACGCATGAAATCGAGTACCAATCGCACACTGGCCTAAAGGGTGGATTAGAGTTGCTTGATTTTGATGTGGTCAATGATCTGGCTCTGCTGAGGCATTCCAACCCAAGTGAACGAGTACTCTCATTTGCAAGTAGCGAACTCAAAAAGGGCGAAACCGTTTACGCGCTGGGTAATCCCCGTGACTACGGAACCAGTTTGGTCAAGGGGCCGAATAACGGCATGGTCGAGCACAGCTACGATGATCAAATTCTATTCTCAGGTAGTTTAAATCCAGGAATGAGTGGTGGCCCGGCATTGAACGCGGATGGTGAAGTGGTTGGGGTCAACGTGGCGACGGCGGGCAGCCAATTGAGTTTTCTGGTGCCTGCGGCGAAAGCTGAGCTGCTTGCAAGAGCTAATCGAGTAGTGGTTCAAGAGGATTACCAAGAGGAAATTACTCGTCAGATTAAGGTATGGCAAAGGCCACGAATTCAGGCTCTCCTAGATCAGCCGTGGCCGACTGAACCTTTTGCTGGAGAGCCGCTTTTCGGTGAAATTCGCAAGGACTTCCAATGCTGGGGCTATACCAATGACGATCAGAAAGAGCGTTATGTTGCGACGGCTTCGAAGTCATGTAGAGCGGGGAATTCCTTGTATCTAGACAGTGAGTTGCGAGCTGGTGAGTTGTATTTTAGTTTCGCGCATTCCGAATCTCTGTCATTGACGGCAACGCAGTTTGCGAGAAGCATCAAGCCTTGGATGTCGGCGAACAATGAATCAAAGTTCGAGCACTCGACTAACTATCAGTGCCTCGCGGACTTTGTCGAAGGTAGTGAAACAGAGAAGGCCTACACAAGAGTGACTACGTGCGTAAGAGCATTTAAGAAATTACCTGGCTTATTTGACTCACTACTTATGATCGAGCGCATTGAAAATAAACAGAAGTTGGTAACACATTTATCTATATCGGCGTTAGAGAAAGATCAGATTCAAGATTTTAACCGCAAATTTATGGAGGCCTCGCTATGAAACAGGCCGTCATTCAGATTCACGACAAAGGTGGCGTGAGAATGGAAAAAGTATCGATTGGTCGAGGTGGGCTTACCGTTGGGCGCGCTTGGAGCAGCGATGTTATTTTGCAGGATAAATACGTAGACCCAGATCACTTAACACTCTCCGTTGGTGATGGCGGAGTGATTTTGGTTGCTGACCTAGCAACAACCAACGGTTCGAGTGTTGCTGGCAAGCGGCTCTCCGGTGAGGCCAAACCGTATCGGCTTGGAGACGTCATCAAAATTGGTGATACAAACATACGAGTGTTCGATCAGTCGGCCGGAGTTGCGGCGACGTCATTGCGCTCTGGTTGGTATCTGCTGGCGGAAAAATTTAATAGCGGTGCAACGATCACGGCTCTCACATTACTAACTCTGGCGTTTGCCGCTCTTGTTGATTGGTTATTTGCAGCGAAACCACTCAATGCTGGCGATATTTTGATCAGCGTATTTGCGTTGTTAGTGGGTTTGTTGCTTTGCGCCTTGGTGCTCGGTTTCATTGCGAAGTTGATTCGCGGTGAAAGCGGCCTGCGCTCTCTGTGGGTGCTTGGCTGTATTAGTATTTTGCTGTTGAATGTCATTAGTTTGCTGCTAATGGTCACGCGCTTCAATCTGCAAAATGTGGATGTGGCTCATTGGCTTTCTGTAATCGGTTTTGGCGCTTTGAGTGTGTGGGGCTTGGTAGGCTTGTTCTCGTATATGTCGTATCTTGGTACGCGTAATAAATGGATCTGCTCAATACTTATCGTGTTGAGTGTATTCGCTTTTATAAGGAGCGATGAATGGCTAAAAGAAGATCATGAATTATGGAATGCGTATAGCCGCACTGAAGAAATCACTTTACCACCGGCGTTACTTTTTAAGGATCGAGTGAGCGCAGATGAGTATCAACAAGAGACCGACTTGTTATTTGACTTTGAAGAGCTAGGTGGTAGCTAGGTGCACTAAAGCTAGTTTTATAATGTGCCGAAAACACTATAAATTGGCGAGTTCGGCACGCACCATTTTTTCTACTACGTTTGGCAATGTTGACGTAGCCTTCCAGCCCAGCTCACTCTGTGCAAGAGCGGGTAGGCCGGTGCTGCATGTTACGTCGTTCGGTCTTACGAATTGATCGGATACTTTTAGGTACTTTCTATAGTCGAGGTTCAATACCTCAAAGCTCAAGCGTACAAAATCTTCCAGCGTGTACGCTGCGCCTGTGGCGATCACAAAGTCTTTTGCGGATTCTTGTTGCAGCATGAGCCACATTGCTTCGACAAACTCGGGGGCCCAACCCCAATCGCGTTTAATGTTCAGATTGCCTAGAGTCAGGGAATTTTCTAAGCCTTTGGAAATACGGCAAGCCGCCGCAACAATCTTCTTTGATACAAAATTAGGATTACGGAGTACCGACTCGTGGCTAAATAGAATGCCCGAGCATGCGTACATGTTATAGGCCTGACGATAATTTATTACCGACCAGTAGGCCGAAGCCTTAGCGACCGCGTAGGGGCTTTTGGGAGCGAACCCTGTTGTCTCGATTGCCGGCGCATCTTTAGTTTCGCCAAAACATTCGCCTGACGATGCGTTGAATAAGCGGCTGTCTAAACCAAGAAAGCGTATGCCTTCCATAATGTTCAGTACGCCTAAGGTAAATGATCGAATTGTCTCAAATGGCAATTCGTAAGATATACCAACCGAACTCTGCCCAGCTAAGTTATAAACCTCATTTGGGGCGCTGTGTTTGAGTGCCGTCAGTACTGATTTGTAGTCGGTAATATCGACCGTTAAATAATGAATGTCATCGTCAATGCCTAAGGCCTTAGGGTTACGGCGAAGGCTGCCAACAACGTCGCGCGAGGTGCCATAGACTCGATAGCCTTTGTCGAGCAGGAGTTTTGCTAGGTAAGCGCCGTCTTGACCGGTAACGCCAAATATCAATGCATTCATTCCGCGAGTTGAACACGCGCTTGCTGCAATGTCAAAGGTAATAGTCCGCGGCCTGCAAAGTCACTAAGCAGGTCGCAGACTGTGTGATTGTTGGTGCTCCTACTAGGGCAGTAGCACTTGGTCGATCACGAATACTTTGCCGTTGCTTGCTGTTACTTCGGTAACCAACGAAGCGGCCGCGCCGGTGGTCGCAGGGATGGATGAGAAAGGTACGTCTCCAGCGACGACGTGGAAATTAACGATGTCTTCAATTTCGGCCGCTGTAAGTGTGTCGATCGTAGATTGAATCGCCGCGAATGCGTCGTTTGTTGGCGCGAAGACCGTTAGTGGGCCAGGGCCATTTAGTGCGTCTACTTGACCTGGCGTTAACACACTCACTAAGGTCGATAACGCATCCGTTGCCGCGGCGATTTCAGCAATTGTTTGAGCCGATGTTTGAGCGTGCGCGGGCAGTACAATGCTATTCACGATCGGCCTTGCCCAGTCTGATTGAGCTACAGCGACAACGCCAGCCGCTGCGGTGGTTTTTTTTAACAAACTTCTACGGCTTAAAGAGCTCTTGTTATTGTCAGTTTTCGACATCATTTTCTCCGATTTTTTAGTGGTTAGGTTTTGGGGGGTGCCTTTAGCACACGGAGAATTTATGAGGGCTAAAGTGATGAATAAGTCGATAAATTGAAACTGTAATCAATGTCGTCGAACTTTTGACGCGCGTGATGGTTCAGTGAATCACGTGGGCTTCACTGTAATCGAAAACCGGCTCGATTAATCCAGCCGTTTGGGCGCTGCTGAAACCGAGCCTAATGATGCTTTGCGGCGGCAGGAGTGATGGCGTAGACCGACACCGTTCCGCTTATTTCATTGGCCGTAATAAGAAAGGGCGTCTGTGTTGGGCTTTGCTCTGCGCTGACAAAGACGATGCTCTCTGGCCCGATGTCGCCGGCATTTGGATCATCTTCTTTCAAGCTTGGACTGATTGTATTGAGATAGTCTACGTAAAAGACCTTCGCCGGGTCAGTAATGTTGTAGACCATCACGCCGCCTGTTCTTTCCAAGCCGATAAAGGCATACGTGGCTTCGCCGACCGTACCAAGGGCTAACGCCTCCGGCTCAGATCCTTTATTGTCACTGCGGCTGTCGCCTTTATTGAACAAGTTTCGGTAGTCACGTGCCACGATGTGTGCAAATTGTGAGCCGCTGTCGAAAACTAACTGCCCTTGTTCGTCCCAGATTGAAAAGGAGCGAGTACCAAAGGAATATAGTGATTCAACTTTGCCATCATTGTCGGCGTCGGCACCTACCTTAGAGACTTTAAGTCGCCCGAGATTTTTTGGATTTTTTAGTTTCGGTGAACCTTCAGTTAGGCTTTTCGCTAACGACATTTTCCCAACGCGTGTTTCCTCAGAAAAACCTTTGTAGTCACGCGCGTCTCCTTCATTTGCGGTTACAACGTAGGTACGACCATTGACTTCATAGCTGGCGATAGTGTCGGGTTGAAACATTCCCTTGACTGGCCAAGGTTGAATGCTAATAGCGTTATCTTTATCACTTGGGTCAATGGCGGTCTTGGCTGTATTGTGCGCCTGTGTACCAAGAGGCATCAGGCTAACGACTGACGCAGTATCAAGATCGACTAGCGCGAGCGCGTTGTTTTCTTGTAGCGAAACCCAGGCTTTTTTTGAGTCTGCGCTTACCGTTATATACTCTGGTTCAAGATCTTGTGCGACGCTTGCATTTTTGCCGAATATACGGATTTCAGGGTCCAGTTTCTTCGAGTTGAAATGCGTAAAACCAGCTGTTCTAACGTCGCTTTGAGTTTGCTTACGGATATCCGATGAAACTTCTATGATAGAGATCGATCCTTCGGGGTCATCAGAATAGCTGTCATTTGGTTCTCCTTCATTGGCGGACAGTAGGTATTTTCCATCTGGTGAAAAGGTCACCATATCGGGCAGAGCACCGACTTGAAAGGTATTTAGGTGTTTTCCATTAATGTCAAAGACTACGATCAGGCCAGGTGCTTGCTTGGGGTTTGATTCGACAGCGACGGCAACTAAACCATTTTTTACAGCCACACTATTGGGTGCGCCGTAGGGCTTTAGGTCGATTTTGAAGGCCAATGTCGGAGACTCTGGCTTTTCTAAAGAAATTGCGTCGATAGCCTGTGCGTAGCTATTGGTTACAAAGGCGCGTTGGCTAACAAAATCATACGCGACTATTTCCGCTGCTCCTTTATCGTAGGGGCCTGAATGGTATCGCCCAAGCACCGATAATTTAATTCGTTCTCCACCGTTATGAGCGGAGCCATGCGCGTGAGCGGCATTATTCAGAAGCGTGATTAATAGTGCGGTGACACACAGTTTTTTAAACATATTGGTTCGGAGTTTTAATTTGGGCAAGGGCGGAATAAGTTCTGTTACTTATTTTTTCGCTATGACATTATCATGTTGCTGGCTATCAAGGTAGTGGGCGTTACGAAGTCTCCACTTTGGCCTCATAGTTAGGTTAGGGTCTGTTGATAATTCATCTTCAAACACTCGCTTGTGAGGTAAGGCTCACTTTGTAATGAATGCTTTTTTGTCGGAAATTAAATCGCTTATTAAGTTAGCGGCACCGGTCTCACTGGCGCAGTTGTCGTTGGTGGGTATGTCTGCGACCGATGTTCTGATTGCCGGCCACGCTGGAACCGTTGAATTGGCTGGCATGAATCTAGGCGTAAACACATGGAACATGGTAATTATGTTCTTTATGGGTATTGGTTTTGCTACGCAACCGTTAGTGGCAAAGCAGTTTGGTGCTAGCAACGATGTTGGCGTTAAGCATCAATTGCATCAGTCCATTTGGCTATGTTCAGCCTTAGGCTTAATAGCGATGCTTGTCGTATGGTTGTGTGCCTTGGCACTTAAAACAGGGCCCTTTGAAGCACAGATGTTGAGCATCGCAGTTGAGTTTTTGTTTGTGATCAGTTTGTGTGCGATTCCGATGACTTTGATACCCGCAGTAAGGGGAACCCTAGAGGGTATGAGCCTGACGCGGGTCGTGTTCCTAGTAAACTTTGCGGCCTTCTTGTTGAATATTCCCTTGGATTATATTTTAGTTAATGGGCTTTACGGGTTGCCGCGCATGGGCGGAGTCGGCTGCGCGTGGGCGACGGTATTTTTGATGTGGGCCGTATTCTTTATCAACACTTTGATATTGAAGTTGCATCGACAGCTAAAGTCGAAACACCTTTTCGCCGCTTTTGAGAAACCAGATTTTTCGGCCATTAGCCGGACTCTAAAGATGGGCTTTCCCATCGGGGTTTCGATCGTCATCGAGCTGAGTATGTTTGCTGGTGCGGGTATGTTGATCGCCGCGTTTGGAGTGGTTCAAGCCAGCGCGCACGCAGTGGCGATTACGGTGGCATCGATGAGTTTTATGCTCTACATGGGCTTGGGGCAAGGTGTGACAATTCGGGCATCGCAGTTTCTTGGTGCCGGGGAGCCTGAGAAGGCGTGGTATACGGTAAAAGCAGGCACGGCTTTTAATGTTATGGTCGCTGCCGTGATATGTGTTGTGTTCATTGTGTTTACAGAACCGTTGATTCGTCTTTTCAGTAGTGACCCCTTGGTTGTGCCGCTTGCGGTGATTTTGTTGTATTTCGGGGCGGCTTTTCAGTTAGCAGATTCCTTGCAGGTGGCTGTTATTTGCGCATTGCGTGCCTACCATGACACGACTACCCCGCCAAAGTACCAGTTCGTTTCGTTTCTCATGTTTGGTTTACCAATTGGCCTTGGCTTGGCATTTTGGGGTTGGTGGCCGGGCTTGGAAGGCGCGAAAGGGATGTGGTTTGCTATGGTGGTGAGCTTGTCTATGGTTGGCTTTATGTTGCTATGGCGCTTAGCCAAACGAGCCCATCAGATAAACCCGTAATGTAATAGCGCAAGCGAGAGTTGCGCTATTAGAAATATGAACACCTGTTGAGCTGTATCACTTGTTTATGATTCAACGGTATACTGGCTAATCTAAATTTACCTTTAACATCTATTTTATCTATGGGAATAGTCGTTACGATTGCCATGCTATTTGGTCTGGTTGTGCTGAGACCTACACCATGGCGGGCCGACGCAGCCGCGCAAGCTGATTTACGGTTTGTGGTGTTTACAGCGGGTGCACTATTGTTGGCTGGTTTGTGGAATGCTCTCTGGCATGGTCTGAGAAACCTCGACAGTTTTTGGGGGCTAGCGGCCTTATTTTCTGGCGTTGTGATGGTGTTGGCCGCAGTTATAATTTTTCTCGAAAGAGGCGAGCCTGCCGTCGCTGACTCCACTTGGGTTGGTTCAATACGTTCAATGGTTGTATGGGTACTAGCGGCTTGTTTTTTGCTTTATGCGGTCACGCTGATTCAGCTTAATCTGGGGTACCCGATCATTTCTTAACACGTTGTCATATGTCGGTGGTTGAACCGGTTATTAGGCGCTAAAAAGCCGACGTAAATCGTCGGCTTTTTAGCGCCTGTATACTTTAGGCTAAAAGAGCGAGGGAGCAGGCTTACTGTTGTGCCGTTACCCAAGCATCGACATTGCGCTCTACTACATTCAAAGGTAGAGGTCCGTATTTGAGAACTTCATCATGAAAACCTCGAATATCGAACTTATCGCCCAACGCCGTTCGTGCTTTTTCTCTTAACTCTAAAATTTTGAGCATGCCAATTTTATAGGCGGTCGCTTGTGACGCCATTACAATATGGCGTTCGACCATCTTGACGCCATCAGAGACTGCGTTCGGTGTGTTATCTGTGTAGTAGGCAATGCCTTCTTCGCGAGTCCACTTCTTTGTGTGGATTCCCGTGTCAACAACTAACCTGCAGGCGCGCCACAACTCCATCGCTAAGCGACCAAAATCAGAGTAGGGGTCTTGGTAGGCACCAAACTCTTTTGGCAAGTACTCAGAGTAAAGCCCCCAGCCTTCAATATAAGCGGTATAACCGCCGAATTTTCGGAACTTCGGAATGCCTTTTAACTCCTGTTGTATGGCCAATTGCATGTGGTGGCCAGGGATGCCCTCATGATACGCGAGTGCCGCCATTTGGTAGGTAGGCATCGCTTTCATATCATAAAGGTTTGCGTAATAGAGGCCAGGGCGCTTGCCATCTTCCGAGGGGCGTTGGTAAAACGCTTTGCCCGCAGATTGTTCGCGAAAGGCTTCCACTGCTTTCACATTTAAGTCGGCTTTTGGCTTAGTGATAAACATGTCATCGAGCTTTGGTTTCATGTCATCGATGAGTTTAGTTGCTTCGGCGAGGTATCGGTCTTTACCCGCTTGTCCGTCTGTGTAGTAAAACTGTTCATCGTCGCGCATGAACTTCATAAAGGCTTTTAGATCGCCTTCAAAGCCCACTTTTTCTTTGATGGCTCGCATCTCATCATGAATGCGAGCGACTTCTTTTAAGCCAATTTCATGAATTTCGTCTGCGGTCAGGTCGGTTGTGGTAGTGCGCTTAAGAGCAACGTTATAGTACTCGTCGCCGTCTTTCCATTTCCATACACCGTCGTCAGTTGTGGCTTGTTTTTCCAATTCGCTAAGGTGCGCGATTAGTTTTTCATACGCCGGTTTTACGGAACTTGTCATTGCCGCCGTAGCTGCGCTCACTAGCTCTGACTTTTTCTCGTCACTTAGCTCACTCCCTTCTTTTTCAGCCAGTTTGTCGAGCTTGCCGGTGAAGTCTGCGAGTAGGGCGCTGGGTTCGCCATCATCGTATGGGGCGCCCTTAATAATGTTCTGGCTATCTCGAATGACGTGCGGAAACACAAACTTCGGTGGCACAATGTTGGCCGCTGTGCGTGCTTCGATACCCGCTATTAATTGATCGAAGTAATTTGAAACCCCATTCAGGCGGGAGATGTAGTCCTCGGCATCCTTAATTGAATCGATTGGGTGTTGATTGATCAGTAACGACACCACGCTTGAGTGAGTGCCAAACATTTGGTTAACCGGGTAGTTATACAAACGCCAGCGGTTATCTTCAATTTGTTCTTCGAGCGCCTGCACCAACAGGTCATAACTCAGCGCGGTAGGCTGATCAAGTTTGGTTCGATCAATGGTTTTTAGTTCGGCTAATTGTTGCTTGGTGATCTCAAGCCCTTCATTAGCATACTCTTCTGTTAGGTTATCCCATTCGCTGGCGCGATCTTTGCGGCCAAGGAAAGACATCCATTCTGGGCTGCGAGCCACCCATGCTTCGAAAAAGCGTTCATACATCGCATTCGCTTTTTCCGATTCACTAACAGTGTCTACCGTGTTTTCTACAGGTGCTTCAACTTGTTGTTTTGCTTCTGGTGTGGGTTGGGGTTCTACCGATTCGTTGCAAGCGGTTAGGGCTGCGGCGGTAAACAAGGCGGTACCGAAGTGTTTGAGCATAGGGTTCTCCAAGAGGTTATTGTCGTGCCAGCATTGTAGCAAGATATTAAGATGAAGAAACTTTAGATATCGTCGTGCTAATTTGCAATGAACTCGAGGTGAGCATTTTTTGCAAAACACTCACACGGGTTAGTTTCTATGTCGGTAATATCGTTAGCCTGTCGAGCGAGCTACATCACCACAATTAAACCTTCATCGGGTGCGACGCTGCCGTTGCATACGTTTTCGTAAATTGCAGCGAGTTCGTTGAGCCCATTCAATTCTTTGATTTGCATCCAGGCACGGCTTTGCGCAACACTGTGTGATACGTAGGCCATTGATTTTGTATCAAATTCAGCTCGCCCCCAATCTTTTATCCGTTGCTGGATATGACCCGGCGCGAAAAACATTTGGCTACGCTCTTGAATAATACCTTCGGCGTGTTGTGGTTCCTCCCAGTGCGTTAGGCCCACGTTGCTGGTGAAGCGCATATTGTCGCCTAAATGCATGTGCAGATTGCTGAGTACACTGGTATTGGCCGACATGTCGATGATAACGGTCGGCTTAGACGAATCTATCTCATTGATTTGTTCATAGCTAAGTGCGCTGTCGTAGGCGCCAATCCGATTTACCAAAGCGAGGTTGCGTTCGGACGTTAGCCCGATAACATTTGGGGCGTTATCGTCATTCGCCAGTCCGTAGGCTAGGCCGGTACTGGTTTTGCTGGATGCGCTGATTATCACTATTTGTTCAGCGCCAAACCAGTCATTACTTACCAGCATATCGTGCAAGCAAAAAGAGGTCAGATGCAGGACAAATAGCAGCATGCGTTCATTGTCCATTTCACGGCTATACCCCGGCTCGGCTTTG
>CALKRK010000086.1 GCA_937989675.1 uncultured Arenicella sp.
GCAGGCATCCGTTTCTTGCCTGCTGACGATTGTTACGCCCCGAGGCCTAACGATGTGTATTGGAAAATAGCGGTGGCCGTGCCGAATATAGAGCTGGCTTATAGCCAACTCGTTGATCGAGGTGTTGAGGTCGGAGAACCAAAACAGTTTCAGGATATCGGCTACCTTGCTCATTTTACTGATCCTGAAGGGTTTACAATCGAACTTATAGAGCACTACTTCGAAGGAGATCGCCCACCAACAATATTTAAGCAATCACTTCTAGGCGGCGGTGCGCATTTAAACTTAATTACGTTGCGCGCTACAGAAATAGAGCCCATAGAAAGCAAGCTCATTCGATGGGGTATGACGCCGTTGTCGATACAGCCAGTGGTAGGGAAAGGGTTTACATTGTATTTCTACGCATTCACCTCTGATGTGCCGCCTAGTTCAGATTTGCGATCTATAAACAATCGCACTTGGGTCTATCAACGGCCATACACGGTGCTCGAGATACAGCACGTACACGATATCAGCGAAACGTATTTGGCTAACAAATCTATAGCTGGATATGAAGGCATCCAAATAACCTCTATCCGAGAGACTATTGAGGCCAACGAACTCAATATTTCGAGTGTCTAAATTTCCGTTCTAAGCAAATAGCCACCTGTCAGAGTCGGTTAGAACTGAGCACACTCCTAACTACCTTTACGCAGGCGGCCAATTGCTGTTAAACGCTTCAGGAACTTTTGTTGCCAGCGGCTCCTTTACGAATAGAGCTGGTTATGCGTATACCCAGCTCTATACAGCCTCTATCGAAGGCCAATCCAATTTCGCCTTCAGCCGAATGGCTAGTAATTACCCTGTGTTTCTACTTTAGGCTTCGACCATGCAAAAGGCATTGAGTTTATTACCGTCTAAATCTCGAAAATAACCCGCGTAGAATCCACTGCTTGCATCTTCAGGCCTAAAACCAGGCTTACCTTCATCAGTGCCACCTAACTCGATTGCTTTGTTATAAAAAGCATCGACTTGTTCTGGTGACTCCATAAACAAAGCGACCATAGTGCCATTACCCACTGTAGCCGCTTCTTTATCAAACGGCACCGATACCGCCATGGAAGGTTGGTCTGGTGATGTAGCCCAGGCGACAAAATAGTTTTCTTCTTCCATAAAACGACCAGCTCCAATTGAGCCATATAAAGCATCGTAATATGCAACGGCGCGCGGTAAATCATTCGTACCAAGAGTTACGTAACCAATCATCGTGTTTTCCTCGAATAATGTTTAAACTTGAATACTGTATATTTATACAGTTTAGATGAAAAATCAACAATAATCATAGTCTAAGCCGATGAACTTATTATTAAATATGAAACACTATCGAAATTTGAGATTACGTATTTGTTCACCAACTCCGCTGCTTGATCTTACGCCGGCTTGGTGGCCACAAAGAGTTGGCGTTAGGCAGAGGCTAATTCAATCAAGGAGTATTCAGTGCTGTTTGAGGTTGATTGTGGGTCCTTTGTCAGCGGCACCAAAAACTGGCTTCCCCTCAGCGTCGACGGCCGTATCGTGCAATATCAGCGCATCCTTCCGTAAAATAAGCGTTTCATTTAAATAGACTCGGGTTTTAAAACGCTCTGAATAGTAGTTGCAAGCATTGTGTTTTAAGTAACCGTTAAACTGATCGTCTTGATATTTCCAGAAAACTTCACAGCCGGGCTTTAAAATAAAATCATCAGCGCTCAAGTTTGCGGCCTTCGCCGGGTCAAGATGAGCATCAATAAGCTTATCTGGCTCTTTGGGAGTGTAAATTGTTAAACGAATTGCTTGTTCTTCAGCGTCAACTTGAAACGAATAAATACGCTGGCGATATAAATCACTTGGGTCGTAGTGTTGATACTGCTGCGCGTAGAGCGTTTGTCCACCGACCCCCTTAACTAAAAGCGGCTGAAATGTATGGTTTGTATGCCGATGCCTCTGAGCTTGCGGCACTTTATCTTGTGCTTCTTTGTAAACTTGCTGATGATTATCATAGTTGCCTGGAAACCAGTTCAGCAGCCGCTCTAGATCGGCTTCCAGAGAGTTGCGCTCGGAAGATGCCAACGCCCCTGACAAGGAGATGGAAGCAACTAAGCCTAACTTAAAAGGAAAATGGAAAACTTTCATATGAGTCTACCTACTTGAGATTAAAAGCTTGGCTTGGCAGGCGGATTTTCTACCGTAAAGAATCCACTGTTCCAAGTCTTTTTATCTGCGGATTCTTGTCGAGTGATAACTTCAAAATCTGTCCATATCGCTTCATTTGCTTTTACGCCATTGTAGAACAATCTTACTCGGCCGGGTTGTGACCAGCTAATGCCTTCCTTACTATAGAAGTTTGAGTAGCGCCGTTCGTGCCAACCACGCGGCGTATCAAAGCCAACATAAACCACCGCGTAGTCAGACTGGCGAATACCAAACTGCGTGACACCTCCTGAAGGGTCGGTTAACTCAACCATGTAGGCTGGCTTACCGTCAACCAAATCATCCGGCAGCCTAGCCTGCTGCCAACCTTGGTCTAACGCATTACGTATTGCGCCATAACCAAAGTTTGCGCTCCACATTTTATTCGCAGATTGATCCTTTAATACGCCGTTCTGATTATACGTTTGCTTGCCATCATAGGTAAGTAAGAGCGCTAGCTTGCCTTTGCTCCAAGCCTCAATGCGTACTTTACCATTAGCCGCATGTGCGTTCGATTTTTCACCTGCGTATTCTCGCCACATTGCGTATTTATCCCACACGAGCTCTGCATCTTGTTTGCGTATCAAGTTGTAGCCTGTCAATTTCAGCCTATAGGGCTTAACCCAACTAAGCCCTCCAGCAGCCTTATGTGCTTTAGCGATAATGCCCGCCGCTGACAGTGTCTGCAAGCTCTGAGTAGCAGCCGGCAAGTCGGCGCGAGATTCGAGTGCGGGAGGAGGTTCCGCGATTGACGCAGACGTTAGGAAGACCAAAAAAAGAGAAAGGCTGGGGAAGGTTTTCATAGAGGCACCTCAACAATGATCGAGTGTATCTTCACTACTCAAGTTTAAGGCAGCCGCTATCGCAAAGAAAGGTTCTAAAACCGGAAATCAAACTCACAGTTCTTCACGAAGTCGATCTTGAAGCTGGTAGTAGAAAGACCATAAAGTTAGCTACCGTTGGTCGCTAACTTTTTTTCAAACCATTCAGAAGTTGGATAACTTTAATCATCATCCATCAATAACAGTTCAATCGCAGGTAAAAATTTACTTGCTGCTTGCTGTTCTGGTGTTAGTGGAAAATCGGGTACTAGGTAACTTAGGCGATAAGTCGATTGACTGGTACCGTTCGAATGCCACAGATACCCATTATAAGAGAGTTGAAAATACATGCGCCCACCTTCAGCCCAAGTTCTCCGCGCGCTATGAGCGTTTTCTTGAGCATCCATACGTTTAAAGAATTCAAGTGATCCACCACGCGGCAGTTTCCAAAACATCCAACCTTCCCTAACTGCATAACCAGTGTTTGAGCCTGGAACTAAATCTCGAAACAGCATATACAGCTGGTTGTTTACGGGATACATGAAGATCAATCTTTGCGTATCAAAAGTTACGCTCATAGAGGGCTCGCTAGACAAACCATTAAACCGAAAAAACTTTTCATCCGCATTCCCGAACGAACTAACTGACATGTACCACTCGTTGCCATTCTCCGCGTATCTACGTGTCATCCGTTTTTGAAATGACATAAATTTCTTGGGTGGCCGCGTCGAAAGATCTTTCATCCACAAGTCATCATCAGGTCCTTCTCTACTAAAATAGGCGATGCCATTGCGACTAAACTCTACTTGGGTGGAAGAGCACAGTTGGCCAGCATCCACTCCAGTTCGTAGCAAGCTCAAGCTAACACCCGATAGTCGATAATAGGCCGAATCTTCGCGCGAGCAAAGGAGAGCGTCATTGCCAAAAGCAGCAAGAATTCTTAAACCTGGCGGATTGGTGGTACGTGTGCCGACGCTGGTACCATCGCTAAGCCAAACACTCAAATCCCCGTTACAGCCGTCGCTTGAGTGCTCAATGATAAGCCGACCTGGAATTGACATCGCTTGATTCAACCGAGCTCCATAACATCCTTGCAATTCAAAAGGAAACGAAAAAACCTCGCTGTTTGTATTGGTAGCGATATTGAATTTGTATAACTTATCGAATGAAACGTAAAACAAATCTCCTTCATTAAGAAAATAGGTCGTCGCCGGAACTGGAGTTAAACCCCCGATATATTGATTGACGATCGCGTCCAATTTTCGCGTGCCCTGAGGCGTACCATCTGTTACAAAAAGTTTGTTGTGATCTTGAAGAAAAACGCGCTCCGTATCGCGTACCACTAACATCGCATAGCGGCTCAAGCTCGCTATTCGAGTTAAACTATTGGGTGTGCCATCCGAACGCCAAAGTGAGAAACCTGAGGCGGTATTCTCCGCCACAAAATATAAAAATCCATTTAATTCAAAAAACGCACTGGGCGAGGAATCGCCAGGTCCCAGATCAATATCATGAAGCAGAAAGGTTCCTTCCGGTTGCCCGTTGCTTCGAAATACTTCACGGCCTTTCTGGTGGTGCTCACCACAAAAGTAAGCCTCACCCTTGTAAGCCACCACCTCAGAGCATGCCTTAATTGGCACCATCGCACCTAGTGCTACACTGCCCGGGGCCAATATAAAAATAACGACAAAAATAGAAAGCATTCCTAATTTCACAAATGCCACTCCTACAAATGATTTAGTAACTTATGTGGGTATTATGTAGCTTTTTATATTTTCACTATATATCTTTTGTGTATCTACTGTGTATCTAATATGTATATATAACCATATTAGCGAGCCAAACACGTTCAATGAAACTCCACCCTGTATTACTGTTAATAGAAAATACTTATTAGCCTTTCATTGCTATTTTCACTTTGTCACCTACCACGCTCGACTCCGCTATACTAAAAAGAGCCATATAGACTGAGGTTAGAAAATGAAACGCCGAGACTTTGTTAAAAGCACATTTGCAATTGCCGCTGCGTCTACACTTGAGGCAGCCGAACAGCCCATTGCAAAACTCTCTCCACATGCCAATGATGCACACTGGAGCACTCTGAAACCGCTGCCAATAAACACTCAAGAGTTATATCCTGCTGTGCATAAACGCAAACTTTACCTCGCCGGAGGGATTGCGTCAAAGTTGGGGGCACCTTATTTTACTGATCGCTTCTTCAGTTATAACCCTGAAGAAAACGATTGGCGAGAAAAAACCAGCCTGCCCGAAAGCTTGCACCATGCCGCCTTAGTAGAATGCGATAACCGTCTTTTTTTAGTTGGCGGATTCAATGGCGGGTACAGTCACGTTTGGCGTATGCGTGAGCGTGTTTACGAGTATGTGAACAATCGCTGGGAAGAGCGCACCTCGCTCCCGGCACCACAAGCCGAAGGTGTGTTAACTAGTCATCAAGGGGTGATTCATTTGGTGTCAGGCCAATCCCCTCAAGATCAAGCAAACAGCAAGCGAAGTGACCATAAAGAAGTATCCGTTCACTTACTCTGGCAACCCGGAGATTCAAAGTGGCAATCGGCAGCCCCCATTCCGCTGGCGAGAAATAGCGCGACTGGCGGCTGGGTAGGCGATCAGTTGATTATTTCTGGCGGTCGCAACTCGGCGGGAAATTTTTCCGAAACTCATATATACGACCACAAGGAAGACAAATGGCGGGAAGCCAGCCCTTTGCCATTACCTCAAGCAGGCACGGCTAGTGCTACTGTTGACGATGGTTTAATCGTATTCGGAGGCGAAATATTTGTACCAGAGAGCGGAGTATTCAAAAATGTCTGGCACTATTCACTTAGCAGAGATCATTGGCAAGCCTACCCTGATATGCCGACACCCCGACATGGAATTGGTGCTGGCAAAATAGATAATAAAATTTATGTTGTCGGGGGCGCAACTAAACCGGGTGGTGCTGGCACCTCGAACTTGAACGAGGTGCTTTCGTTAGTGTAGGCGTGACTATTACGGCCGCACTTTATTCTTAATTAACTTGGCTCGCGGTCTCAGCAATCGCGTTTAAGTCAAAAGGGCCAATCAAGTTAAGGAACAAAGCCGTATCCGGTGTGCTTGCCATAATCGACAAACCGTTGATTTGTGCATCATCACCATACTGCATAATCACAATACGCTCATTCTCTTCGCGCACAGTCACCAAATGTTCCCAGTTTTTACCCTCTAACACCGCAGCCGACTCGGCAATGGCTTCGTCAAACACTTGACGGTTACCGTGAACTTCATAAATGCGCAGCTGAATGCCTTGTAGCTCTTTCAATACATTTTTGAATATACGCTTGGGAATTTCATGCTCAGAGTCCGAGCCGTCAACAATCTTTTCAAACAACCATCGGGTTGGGCGAACACCGCCTGGCCCGATATTAAGAGAAAGTAAAGTACTTACCGACTCCCCCTTCGGTTTGGCGAGCTTGACATACCCAGGGTTTGATTTAACTCCACTCGATGCGTACAGGTAGCCAACACCTCCAAGTAACAGCAGCGAGGCAACGACGATAGTAATTATTTTTAGTGCTTTCATCGGCTTAGTTAATGTCGATGTCGAGTGACTCTGTCACTTTACCAATATTGCTGGGGTCGATCTCACCGACAATATTGATGAACACAGCCTCGCCAGCATCCTTCTCTGGAGAAACCACCATAACCACTACTCCGTCGATAACATCATTAGTGGACTTACTGAAGATCCGAACCTTTTGATTCTCTTCATTGTCGTTCACGGTAACCAACGTTTCCCAGTTATCCGTTTTTAGCTGACTGCTGACTCGATCGACAGTTGAGTTGGCTTTTTCAAGTTCGCCATTCAAGTTATACACTCGCACTTTGATTGATTCTAAGCTAGATAGCATATTCGCTACCTCTGGTTCATCTTCGTCAGCAAAATTGCCTATCATTTTCATTAGGCTAGCGCTTAGATTGATTTCAACTTTTGGCTCACCGTAATGGGAAGACAAATCGGCAAAGTCTATTTGGCCTTGCGCTATGGCAAATGCTGGCGACGCGAGTAGCATCGTGATACAGCTTAGAGCGATAAGTAATTTAGATTTCTTCATAGTGTCCTCTCAGGTTAAAGGTAGTCTTATTCGTTATAGTGTGCGATTGGCTTTTCTGTTTTCATGCTCGGGTTTTCGTAAGCTGGGTATTATCGTTTCTCGCCCAACTTCAATAGCCGGCTCTACGCCATTTTTCATATTAGTGTTCAGTGTGCTAAGTACCTGCGCTCGTGTAATGCGGTTGGCTTCCGCCACATAATGCAGTGCCGTTGCTAAATCGGCCTGTGCTTGCTCAAGTTGCTTTAAGGTCTGTTGCTGTTGATAAAACTGAAACCCCATAATCACCGCCAGTATGCTTGCTGCAATGCTGGTTACTTTTGGCCAGCTGTGAGTAAAGCGGCGCTCTATAGAGCTACTACTAATCGGCTTAGACTCTGTAATCGCATAAAGTTTTTCACCAAGGTTTTCAGGCGCATCCACCAATGGAAAAGCTACTTCGGCTTCGTCGGTCACATCTGACGAAGATGCAAATAACTTATCTAAATAATCTGTTTCGCTACCGTTCATAATTCGATGCCTTGTAAAAATCCGCGCAGTTGTTTTCGGCCGCGGTGGATATACACTTTCGCTTGGTTCTCATTCAGATCCAGCGACCTTGCCACCTCTTTGATTGATCTCTGCTGTAAATCCGCCAAAATAATCAAGGTTCGGTAAGGCTCTTTTAGTCGCTCTATCGCCCCGCCCAGCCACGCACTCAATTGTTTGCTCATCAGTTGTGTAACGGGTTTACTGTGTGAACTCTCATTTTCATATTCATCTAGTTCAGTATCCGCAACCGGTTTACGGCGGCGTAACTTATCAATGCAAATGTTACGCACCACGTGTAACAACCAAGCCTTCGCCGTATCAACATCAAACTCGCCGCCATTTAACGCCGCCCATAAACGTTCATAAGCCTCTTGGGTAGCATCTTCTGCATCCGACTTATCCGCTAAAATAAACATCGCCTGCGAGTAGACAAGCCTTTGATACTGATCAACCAATGTTCGAAACAACTGTTTCATCAAATGTGTGGCCTTACGAGTTTGTTTTTGTTGCCATTCAATTACTAATACGCACGAGCAGAAGAAAGGTTACAAAAATATTTATTTTTCTCATTGCAGGAAAAAGTAAGCATAGTAAAGACACAATGGTAAACTGTTACCCAGCCTGATGCGAAAATGGCTTACAACAGTATTAGGAGGCACAAAGCAATGAGAAAAAATTTAAAGCTGACTATTTTACTAATTTTCATTCTGACAATGCTTGGGTGTGCTACGGCTGAAAAGCAATGGACGATACAAAGCGTCGAAGGTGCACACCGTGTTAGCGAACCTAGAATTTGGCTGTCGCACGAGCATATTTTGGTCGATTTCATCGGCGCGGATCACATCAAAAGTAACTCAGAGAACCACGATAAAATAATCAATGAGATACTGCCCTACTTAGAGTCACTAAAGAAACATAAAGTCCGCTATTTTGTAGATGCAACACCAAACTACATCGGCAGGGATGTTGTACTTCTAGAGAAGTTATCACAAAGGACAGGGCTTACCATCCTGACAAATACCGGTTTATACGGTGCTAGAAACAAAATATTCATTCCCCAAAGCACGGCAGAATTAAGCGCTGAGGACTTAGCCAAAGCTTGGATCGATGAGTACGAAAACGGCATAGACGGCACGTCAATTAAGCCCGGCTTCATAAAGATTGGTGTTGATGCCGCTGACCCTCTACACCCGACCGATGAGAAGTTGATTCGCGCTGCTGCCATCACCAGTCTGGCGACAGGTTTAACCATTGCTTCGCATACGGGTGCAGCGAAAGGTCTCTGGCCGCAATTGAGAATCCTCGAGGAAATGGGCGTATCACCCGACTCTTTCATATGGGTACATGCTCAAGATGAGGCGGACAATCTGGCCTACCTTAAAGCGGTGGAGCAAGGGTATTGGGTAAGCCTTGACGGGCTAGGTTGGGACTTGGATAAGCATATCGAAAAACTGATGTTTGCGAAACAAAACGGCATACTAAACAAAGTACTGATTTCGCATGATTCAGGGTGGTATGACCCGCAAAAGGAGATACAAACCATTAAACCTTATACCGACATCTTTACCAAACTATACCCAGAGTTAACAGCGCGCGGATTTACCGATCAAGAATTTGATTTATTGATCAAGACAAATCCAGCGAAAGCATTTGCTCTAAACAAGTAATTAATGACAACGAGCCCACACATGAAAACTCTGCTATTTTCCTTATTGTCTTTGTTACCAATCGTGACTCAGGCACAAACAACGCGACATGCTTTGCCAAACAACAACCCGTTCCCAATTGCACGGGCTGTCGAAGTTTCAGCTAACACCGGTTTAATCTTTCATAGCGGCCAGGTTCCTGGTGCCGCCAACCCCGAGGCCGAGAAAGGCAGTCGCGAATATTTTGGCGATACTGAAACTCAGGCATTGAGCGTGTTCAAGAAATACGAAGCCTCGTTCAAAGAACTAGGTGTGGGTTTTGGCGACGTAATCAAAATGACCGTATTTCTAGTTGGAGACCCCGCAATGGACAACAAAATGGATTTCGCTGGCTTCATGCGCGCCTACACCCAATACTTTGGCACCGAAGATCAACCCAACCTGCCCGCGCGTTCCGCAGTACAAATAGCTGGGCTTGCAGGAGGGCCAGGGATGTTAGTAGAGGTCGAAATGGTTATAGCAACGCAAGAGAAATAGCACTGCGAGCCCAGAAATGCTTGAGCTACATCAATTAGGTAGCTCAAGCGGTTCAGTAGTGGGCTTTTATTTTCGAATTGACTTCAGCCAATCGACCATTACTTTACCAGTTGTTTCGGTTTCTGACGCGCCAGTTTCATCAGCATACGCCTCCTCTGCAGAATTAAATCGCCAGCTACTGTGCCCCATCCCTTTCTGCACAATAAATGTAGCGCTTCCCGGTGATTTTCGGTTCATTGTCTCGACAATTAGCTCATGCCCGTGCTGCGTTTCAAATTGATCGAACTCGTTAAATATCACTAACACTCGGGTATCTAGCGACTCCCAAGCCTCAAGAAAATTGTGTTTAGCGGCTTGCTGGTGCCACTCAAAGGGGCGGCCATAGTGATTTTCTTTGTCCAGCCCACGCACATCATTGCGCACTGCCGCCATCGCAGGATTGTCTTTAGCAATGTCGTCGGGGTGACGCCCCTTCACTAGATATTCTGTCTGAAACAAAATCCTCTGATTCATTTGTTCATGGATCTGACTGCGAGGCACCGCCTCTGGGCGCCGTTCCAAATAAATACGTTCAAAGTTGATCATTCGCTCCAGATGCGTGAGTGCACCACCGCCCTGCACTATCACGGCTTCAATGTTATAGCCTTTGCTCTGCAAGCTGCTCGCAACTAAGGGCGCCGTTGTTGAGCCAAGGCTTTCACCCAACACATAAACCTTAGACGCATCAAGACGTTTATCTTTGAGCAGCTTTTCGAACGCGACGACATAATGTTTAACCTCGGTTTCATAATCCAGTTGATCGCAACCTGGCCCTTGGCTGTCTCCAGAACCCGCTCGCTCAACTCGCACGAGTGCCAAGCCTGATTCTCTAGCGATCAAACCTAACTTACCACCCGAACCAGGTTTTAGCTCAATCGTACCGCACGAGACCCATTGCGTGAACAGCAGAGGGTGTATAGGCTTATCGACACTCTTTGGTCTGGATATCAGTGTTCGTAAACGCACGTTTGGCTCAACCTCTACAGAACCGTAGAAAGTGTCTACGCCTGTAATATTTTCAAGTGGTTTGTCGTTTAGCCTAGATAAAGGGTCGGCCAACTCATTTGACGCCTGAGTAGCGCAGCAAACGAGAAGCATCATCGACGCCCAAACTAGCATGTTGATATTTTTTAGATTGTGCACATTCGCCACCGTGTATGAATCGTTAAGTTCACGGTCTATACTATTTACCGACGGTGGTTTTCGCGGTGCATTTATGCCAAGAGTTAGAGTTTTTATGTTAGTAAGCTATTTTTCATGATGGGCACAGCACAATCATCAAGCCGCACTTACCCATTTCCATCCAGATGGCTGAACCACGCATGCTTTTGGATTGCATACTATGTGTTGTTTAGCCTGATTTGGGCATCACCAGAACGAAGCTACTACGTTTCGTTTTACCTAGAATTCGTGTTAATGCCGCTACGGATTCTCGCAAGCTACTGCATGATGTATGTTCTGATTCCTGCATTTTTGAGCAACCGAAAACTTTTATCATTCGTAATAAGTTATCTTGTACTGATCGCTATCGCCGCAGGCTTACAATTGTTTATTGGTCATTTTTTCTACGACCAGCTTCTAGAAGGGCGCGGTGAACGGTTTCCGATTACAGGAGCGTCATGGATGCGCAATATTGTGTTGATTAACTCTACGGTAATTTTATTAGGCGCGTCCAAAGTCATCCAGCTTCACTTTCAACTACTCGACTCGCTTTCGACAGAGAGCAACTCTGACGTTGAAAGACTAGAAGAAGGTAGCGACCAATTTATCGAAGTAAAATCAAACCGACGAATGCACCGGCTTCGCGTAAGCGACATCCTTTATGTCGAAGGCCTAGGTAACTACATAACCTACGTTAGCACGCAAGACAGTCGTACAATCGTCTACAGCTCTCTTAAGGCCGCCCAGTCTGGATTACCTAACGCCTTTATTCGCCTGCATCGCTCATACCTTGTGAATCGAACGCACATCAGCGCCTACGACAATGACACCGTCACCGTCGGCACAAAGACCATTCCGCGCGGCAAAGATATTACGGATGAAATGTTAAAGTCCCGTAGGTAGGTTCCCATCAGCAAAATCAGGAAGCTGTTAAGCACTTTTTTGACTTTGATACAGCTCTATTCCACTACCCTCGCTTCTTTTAAGCCATTCAGGCTAATTTGAGAAACGAATGAGAGAACATATACATATCAGAGCTGAACTTAATTTGGCTAGAGGGGAATTAGTGAAGCCAGAGCCGCTGAGCACTTACAAAACCAGCTCGTGCCCAACACCCCTATTTTCGTCAATAAGTATCAGCCAAGTTTAGCGTGACCAATCATTGCCACTGATCCAATCGAACCGGACAGCGGTTTGATTTGGAGCTTCATTAAATCTATTTGGTTGTGCGTCGGGGAAAGTAAAACCGCCCTCATTGAACGGAGCCCAGATATTTGCGTATACATATAGGCGCCCGGTTTTGGTCGCAAAAGGGTTATTTGTTTGGGCTTTCCAGTTACCATCGATATACCAATAGATTTTGTCTTGTTGATACCGTATTTGGTAGTTATGGTAGCCATTGTGCCATTCCCAGCCATTGTTACTGCCGGTTTTAACCCAAATTTTTGCAGGTTGTTGTGACGGGCTGTTAGGGTTTCCTGAAAATACGTTTCTATGAATATTCCAAGTATTAACACCTAGGAATTCGAAATCAATTTCACGCCAGAAATCTTGGCCGGTGTCACTAGAATGAAAGTTGGTATTCCTAAAGAGAAAGAAGCCCGAATCCAAACCAGGGCCCCAAGGAGCTTTCATTCTTGCCGTATACCAACCATTACCAACGGCTCTTCTCTTACGTATTTCTGCACCTGAGTGGCTTCGTTGGATCCAATTTCCATTGAGCCTGACCCAGTTATTATTGTTCTTTTTGAATACTAAGGACAAGCCGCCACCGTCCCAACTCAAATTCTCTTGTTGGATACCAGTGCGATTACCGACCCAAGTTATATCGTCCTCAACTTCCCAATTAGTATTAAAACTTCCGTTGAAGTTTTCCTGCCAAGTTTCGGCTTTCGCAACTACAGATACGCAAAAACTAAAGCCAGTTAAAGCTAAGGTTACGCATGACCTCGCAATATACTTCTTAATCATTTTGAATTTCTCCTGGTGGTTTAAGTTATGAATTATTATTTTTATGTAATTGGAAATACCCATAAATCGTTGCCTTATATTCCAATTGACTATAAGATAAATGAATATTATTCATGACACAAGTGCGATCGGTGATTCATTGCGAGTACTCCAAGGTTTGTTTATAAAATTCATCAAAACAAGTTGCTTAGTGCTCGGCACAATAGTGGCTTTTCTCAGCATCGGGTCGGTTAGCGCTGGGCCAAATAGTGTTGAACTGCTAAACGACTACAGCTCGAAAACAAGTTATGCATGGGCTGCACGAGTCGCCAATGAGAACGCGGTAAACGGTGTAAGAATAGACGAGGAAGCAATGCTGATTGGAGTTGATGACGCCTATCACAAGCGCAAGCCTGTTCTTACAAGTGATGAAGCAAGTCAGTATTTCAATCAGCAAATGACAAAAATACGAAGCGCCCGACGCGAAGAGTTTGCAAGCATAGACAAGGAAAGAAAAAGAACGGAAGCGGCTTTCAATAAGAAAATGAGAACCATAATCGGCGTCACCAAACTTGAGAATGGTGCCTACTCAAAAGTGATAAAAGCAGCTAACGGGCCAAACCCTCGATATCAAGATCGAGTTGAAATTTCCTATTCGGTTAAAGCCTTTGAAGGCAGTTGGAACAATCAAGGTGTTGAACAAACTGACGTTATTTTTGACGTGTTTCGGTTAGCTCCCGCAATGTCGACAGCCCTACAAAATATGTCAGAGGGCTCAACTTGGCGCCTCTATCTCGCTCAAAGCCATACTCTGCCCATCGCCACACGCCGCGTTCAGCCTAAACCCCTATATCAGGGCTACGATGGCCCCGTGGTAATCGACATCGAATTATCAAACATAATTTCGGACAACGCTAAATAGTAATGCAATCGTCTATTAGAAAACTCTTATATCGTGCGATAGCGGCGTTGTCTGTCGGAGCGCTATATTTAAACTCGGCAACAGTAGTTACCGCTCAAGATGAGCAATTAAATCGTGCAAACAAAGACTCTAAGAGAGTGTTTTCCAACACAAACGAATCACTGCTAGGCTCATTAAACTTAGAGCGAAATACAGCTGACTTGATTGATAAATCCAATGAAACAGAAATGCTGAGTTACTCCATTGGTTACGCAATGGGTAACGCGTTGAGGCATAAATCAAAATGGATGACACTTAAAATTAAGCCTTTCGTATTGGGGCACAGACAGTTTTATAATGAGATAGATAGGCCAATCTTGGCGTTAAACGAGGTCAATGAGCTGGTCGAGGGCCTAATCCAAAAACCAAATCTAGCTGGAATATCTAGACAAGGTGAATTAAAGCAACAACGTATAAATTCCGGAAATTTGCATTTAAAAAAAATTGCGTCTAAGCCAAATGTTTTGAAGCTTGACGGTTCCGATCTTTTATATGAAGTGCTACGTGAAGGCGAAGGTGCTAGCCCGCTGATCACAGACATAGTGTCGATACACTATCGCTCAAAAAATATGAGCGGTATCGAATTCTTAAGCTCCTACGACAACGACAGGCCTTGGATGGCGCCTGTATTTAGCAGCGACCCAATAGCGTGGGAACAAGCGCTTGTCAAAATGAAAGTCGGTGATATTTGGAGAATTTACGCACCGAACGCCTTGGCCTACGTAAATGATCAACACCCTCCTCATCTGCTGCCCGGAGACCCCGTGATATTTGAACTTGAGCTATTAAATGTCGCCCCTCACCCAGATGATTTACGCAGTAAGCAAAATTAGCTTGGAACTTATATTTGACTCAACACTCCTCGTGCATATTGGATGATCGTATGAAAAAAGTAATAGTAATCGTTGTTTTTACAATTGCGGGAGCTGGCGGTGGCTGGCTTCTGACAGAAGTTAATCAACAAGAAAAAGAAATTGCCGAGCTTCAAAACCAATTGTCTCAATTTGCATCTGAAGGATCGAACCGGGTGCGCGAAGAAAATAATGAAGCGCTTACTCTACAACAAGATAAGCCCAATCCATCGCTTCAACAATCAACTGACAGGACTTCCGAGCGCGATGAAAATGGACTTATCGATGAAAATTCTTTATCCACTGATAGACCCAAAACTCTTGTAGAGCAAGTGCTAAACGGCCCGTCGATTTATGATAAAACAAGGTCACTTGAAGAGTTATCAATGACTGACCCCGAGACTTCCAAAGCTCTACTAAATGATTTGTTAGCGAAGGGCGAGCTACAAACAGATGATCGGCAAATAGTAACGCGTGGAATCTATTATTTGTCGGAAAACGACGGTTCTCTACCCGATCAAGAACTAGAACTTATGTATCACGCGACTGAAGACAACGAAGTCAAACGTGTTTCAGCTATGGTTTTCGCGGAGCGCGGAGATGCTGCATTACTACACGATTATGTGGGTACACAACAAACTTTGTTGCAAAGCGATAATGCTGAAGATCGCGCAAATGCACTACGGCATTTAGGCAGTATTCGCAACAACATTGGCGTTAACGATATTACTCAGCATCTACACGACCCAGATCCCTACGTTCGTTTTTCTGCGATAACGGCACTATCCGCCAGCGGCGACAAGCGTCACGTTGAGGCTATTAAAGCGTTGCAAGAAGATGAAGATTTTCTAGTTCGAGAAGCGGTGAGCAATACTTTAGATTTTCTGAAAACGGTAGAGCCTGATGATCGAATTGATATTTCACGCTCCGATGTTAAAAAAGTGGCGGCCAATTACTTTGTTGTAAACTCAAGATAAATTCGGTGATTTAGAGTCGAATTATCTAATGTAGCCTGCTTACTATTTAGATCAATACGATCATTGCATTCAAACACCAAAGCGTTAAACAAACATCGGTTTAATTGTAATAACTGAGTGCAACTTTTTTGAAACAAACCCCGACACAATTTGACCATTTCCCCTAACACTAGACACTACACGGCACCTTCAGAATACCGGCTAATTCGCTATCTGCCCCCTTTTATCAGAGCTAGCAGGTAGAACCTGCTCTAGTATATCTGCTATAAATTAACAAAAGTCTAGTAGGGGTTGAATATGATTCGGGTACTAAGTCGTTTTGTTTGTGTGGCTGTCTTCATGATATGCGTTGCTGCGTTTGCAGTTCCAGACGCCGCTTTGGCGAAATCTACCAATAACCCCAATCATAAAGGATGGTCAGGCAAGCACCCAAAGTTAAAAAAAGTCGAATGGAAACCGATTAGCGCCAAATGCGACAAATGCAAAAATATGGTGGCGCAATACAACGATACGGTTGAACAGTTACTAACAAGCCGCTACTGGGTGAAATTTTGGCGTGATGTAAACAAAGACCGAGAAAAAGGAAAAGCTGACCCTTTTTGGCCAGGTAAGGGAGATATTAACGATTTTGAGGGTGAGGCGATTGCCGCAAACCTGGAACTGATGGAGCTGCAATCTGCCCAACTGGAACTGCACAAAAAGCTAGTCACCGCATTGGAACAGCAGGCAAGTTATCTGCGCGGCGTTATCATCCAGTGCGAACTCACCGCCTGCGGTAAAGCCAAGAAACCTAAAATCAAGGACATCAAAATTGGCGGCGATACGCCAAAACAGCCTTTTCAACCTAATATCGCTGAAATTCTTAACGAGCACGCTGTTGACTGGAAAGGCCCATACTCCACCGCATGTTTAACATGCGAACCAATTGTTACTCAGCTCAACGCGGTGCCTGGCTGGATTACCCGAGCACATTTCAAACTCAATGTCAGCCTACAGCGGCTCAGATATGCTGAGATCGTTGTTCAAAGCAATAAGGTTAAACTCGGGAATCTAAGTTATGCCCACCCAGACAAACTTGACTTTGAACAAGCCAAACAAGACGTTGCCAATCACAAAGCCGAGCTAAAAGCGTTAACCGATCTGTTCAAACAACTTCTCAAAGATCTAGCAAATTGTGAAGCAAAACATTGCCCGAAGTTAGGCTTGAATGACAATACACTGGGCGGCGATACGGGTCTGATTGCTATCGGCTTGCCGGACAACTGTAGCTATCCAGCGGCGCATGAATCGATCGAGGTCGGCCCGAATAACGAAGTTGGTAGTCGAGCTAATTTCAAAGAAAAGGCCAAGAAAAAAGTCGTTGGAGCGGCCGTTGGTGCCGCCGCCAAACTGATAGGGCTCGGTGGCGGTGGAGGCGGGAAGGCTGACGGGCCCCAAACCTATAAAGACCCGATAAAGAAAAAGCGCAAAACGCGAGTACGCGATAAAAAGGCTAAACGCGATTTATATTCCGGTGGCGCTTTCACCGACGGCGGGCTGTTAATTTCCAACCAAATCAAAAAAGCGCCGGGTAAAGGCACCTTTCATACCATTTATCTTGAAAACCCTCGCGGTTGGCGAATTATGCCCGTCGCTCTTTACATGTATGAGATCTGGCGAGATTGGAAACTGAACGTATCATGGACCAAAGACACCTATGTTGACGGTGAGTTAGTTAAACACGAAGAAGGCGGTTGGTCAGAAAGCTGGCGAGAACTTATTGGCAGTGGTGAAGGAACCATCTATGCCGAAGTTATGCAGCCTCCACTTTGGGAACAATTGGGATTTAACACGGCGGTCTCTGGTGCTCGATCATTGGGTACATTGTTCCCAGTTTCACCGCAAATGTTGGCATCGGAACCTTGGAATTTGGTCGTGCACGTGAGCGACCCAAAAAAGGACCCAGTGGTTACCGTACCCTATCTTTTCGAATTGGGGATAGATAAGAAAGGCCGAGTCACCACAAAAGCGGTTGATAATACACTGGCAAGCCAGGCCATTGATTGCGATTCCCTGCAAAACCAAGCAAATATTTCTAGCACGCCATCTCAAAACGTTTCACCAGCTGGCGCCTCCCCATCGGGTATATCTACCGAAGCGGAGGGAAAACCTGAATTTGAGCAATTGCTTCAACTTGATCATTCGATTACACGGCAAAGGGAAAGTTTTGATTTGGAGTCGAAACAATCCACTTTAGCCGAGTTACGTGACGCGCGTAGCCAACTAATCAAACAAGGAGTCAATCAGGAATCAGAACCCTTTGTTCAGCTAGAGGAAACCATTACTACACTGGACCGCCAAATCCAAAACACCGCTAATATGATCGACGAGCTAGTCCAAAGTTTCATGGTCATTTATATTACTCAATCTCAAGAACACCCGGGTGGCATCGATGGGTTTAGACAAGATTTCGATGAGTATAAACAACAGGTCGCAACAGAAAACCAACAAGCCGAGGATAGCGGACTAGAAACGGTATCGATAAGCAATGACCTGGGCCCATTACAGGGTACGGCAGTGCTATCCAATCGAGATGCACGCGGTGTTTTAAACAGCATAAGGCAGCTCTTCGAGCTCGATAACAGCACCATTACTGAAGAGGACAAAGTCAAAATTTTGGAAGTCGGCTCAGACACCGTGGTAACGGAAGACCCAGTCGATGTCACCATATCGCAAGATCTCTCAGGTACCGACATGGTTGAGAGTACTGATCTTGCAGCCGCACCTGAAACGGATGATAAAGAAGATTACGCAGAAATTCTAGAAGCGAGATTCGCAAGAATTTATGAACAAAGACATCTCGATAACGTATTTATCGAGCAATTCGATTTTACGACAAAGTATGAGGCACTAAGCCAGCTCGAGCAGCTTCGAGACAGGCTAATCTTAGCCGGAACACCGCCAGACTCACCCGAGTTAACTGAAGTGATCGATACGCAAATCACCTTAAAACGCCAGTTAGAAAATGCCGAAAACCGTGCTCAGACCTCGGAATACTCAACGTATCGTATGGCCATCAATCAAGTGTTCGAACATGCCGACTATCTGGGAGTTCCAGCGCAAGACATAGTGAAGTCGTTTTGGAGTTCATACGACCATTACAAAAACGAACGCGAAGCCAAGAAGCGCGATTTGGAAAGTGGAGGGCTTGAAACCATTACACTTGTGGGCGATATTGGGCATTTACGCGGCGGCAGCGAATTGTCGGCACGAGAAGCCATCGCCATCGCAGACAAATACCAATCTTTTTTGGATTCGCGCACGCGATTCAATAACTCGGTCGATGCTCTAAGCCACAGCTCCTTGAACCTTGTTTCCGCAACAAACGAAGAGATCAGCGTTAACTCTAAGAACGTCAACAGCATTGATGTTCTCTGTACAGGTTTGGACGATACGGCAAGTGAATTAGCCCCTTGGTTTAAAGGCGTGTTCAGTGATGGCAGCGGGCGAGGGCTTTTGATTGACTCAGATTCGAAAGCCAGTTCCGCCCCAAAGAGCCCGAATGCGGCCGAGTGTGCCGTTAAAGTTCAGTCTAGCTTAGGAGGCTTAATCGTAAGCGATTATTTTGGGCTCGATAGCTTCATTCAGCCGCAAGGCAAAGACAATGAAAACAAACTCGTGCTCAAACAAGAAGCCACTTCAAGCAAACCCTGGCAGCCGGAAATGATTGCTGAAGAGCCTGAATTTCAAGATCGAGACGGAGACGGCATAGAAGATTCTATCGACACCAAACCGGATGAGTATTCGAACAGCTTTTTTCAAAAAGGCGAAGGCCATATGGTTGGCAACATCCAACAACGCAATGGTAACTCTGTTCGCATTAGAGACCTTGGTGCAGACGGTGTCAGTGTCGAGGTCGGTAGTGAAACTGAAAACTCAAGCACCGTTGAGTTACTTGGCGTAGAACTGGAGCTTAGCGCGGGCACTATTTTGGATGGTGCGTTTGGTTAGTTGATGGCCTAGGTTTTGATATAGTTTTAGAGCTCCCGCTTGTCAGAGATGAGGCATATTGGTGATCAATGAATTTTAAGAGTCAGGTGTCAAAGAGCCAACTCTGATCGCGAAATATTTCAGCGAAATGAGGGTGACATAAATGTCACTCGCACTAAATCCAACCTAGATTCAAGGTGACGAAATTTGCTTTTCCTGCCTCCAAGCCTTTATTTTAAGGCTGTTCGCGTTGCCAATTAACGACAGTGAAAAGTCGGGCCTTTAGTCCATTGTTGCGCACTCTTTGCCAGTGGTTAACTATAGCCATACCACGTAACAAGGCACAGAAAAATGAGTATCGAACTAAGCTACAGAGACCTAAAAAAAGACATGCTATCTCAACAGGCATTGGCTCTTTTATCCGAGTTTGTTTTGATCTGGCGCCGGAAAACCGGGGAGCTAATTGACTTAGACTCAAAAAACGCGATATTCCGTATTTTCCAAAAAGGCAAGCAAAGCAATAATCGCCGCTTGCGTACTATTTATCTGCATCTTCGCGCCGAGTTTAGCAATCTTATAGAGAGTTTAATTCCACAATGTGAC
>CALKRK010000087.1 GCA_937989675.1 uncultured Arenicella sp.
GTTGCAGGTTTCAGCCAATCCGTATGTTGCGCTTCTAGGGCCGGCAGAGACCGCACCTAGAAGGCTAACCTTGACCCAAGCGTTTAATTCGATGGGCGCATATTTAGGGCCAAAGTTAGGTGGCGCTTTGATCTTGGGTGGCTTGGCTTCGGCAACCGTATTAACCGCTGATGTGGTCAAAGGGCCATATATGTATCTAGGCGGGGCGCTATTGGTTCTTGCTGTATTCTTTTTGCTCGTAAAATTGCCCGAGGTGCGTGGAGAGGCGATAAGCGGTTCCTACGCGCAAGCTCTATCTTATAAGCATTTATTAATGGGCGTGGTGGCGATTTTCGTTTATGTCGGTGCCGAAGTCTCAATTGGTAGTTTGATTATTAACTATATGGCCGAGCCGCAAATCGCCGGTATGGCCGAAGAAGATGCAGCAGATTACGTTGCGAATTATTGGTTGTTGGCGCTCATTGGCCGATTTGTTGGCGTGGGTTTGATGTTCGTAATAGCGGGAAATCGCCTATTGATGATTAATGCGCTTGCTGCGGCTGCCTTATTGCTTGTTGTGATACTGGGCAAAGGGTCACCTGCTTATTACAGCCTAATCGCGGTTGGCTTTTTTAACTCAATTATGTTCCCTACAATTTTTAGTTTAGCGCTCGCCAAACTCGGCCCGCTTGCGAGTCGCGGATCAGGCTTGTTGTGTACGGCTATCATTGGTGGTGCATTGATTCCGCTTCTGCAAGGTGTGTTCGCTGATAGTATCGGACTGCAAATATCGTTTGTTGTGCCGGCTGTATGCTACTTGTATATAGCCTATTATGGTCTAAAAGGTTGGGAACCAAAGGGGCCAAACATCGACTAGAAGCTTGGCCCTTTAGCAGCTAGCCCTTAGTGCTGGTGTGTTATGCGCGACTTATAGAATGGTTCGCGCATAGACGCTGGCGCCTAGTAAGCCCGGGTTCTTGTGCGTAATCAGCCAGGTTGGTAGATTTTTCATAAGGCTGCTATGGCGGCCCTTATTTTCAAAACCGGCACGAAAACGGCTTTCTTGTAGCTGTTGTGGGTAGCGTTGACAGATGCCACCGCCAATGAAGATGCCTTGGTCTGCACCTAGTGCTAAGGCGATATCTCCAGCAACCTGGCCGAGCACTTCAAAGAACAGATCAAAGGTCTCTTCACAAATTGGGTCAGTTTTATTGATGCCAGCGACGGCTATATCAGCCGCGATTAAGCCTGGGTTTTCCTGGCCATGAATGGCGCACAAAGCCTCATGTATGTTCACCAGCCCGGGGCCGGAGAGCAATCGCTCTCTGGAAATTCGATCATCAAATTTTTGGTGAAGGTACGCCAGTATCTCGCCCTGAAGTTGATTTTCGGGTGAGAAACCGGCGTGGCCACCTTCGGTGACCAGAGGAATAAGTGCATTGTTGCGCCGTAATAATCCCGACATGCCTAAGCCGCTGCCGGGGCCCAGGGCGCCAACTGTGTAGTCGCTCTCAGGTAAGCCGTGCCAATCGCCGCCGATATTGATCAGGTCGCCCTTGGTTAAGCTGCTCAGGCTATAGGATATGGCTTCCCAATCGTTAAGAAGGCGCACATGCTCTGTGTTGTAACGCGCGCGTAAGTCTTGGCAATCAATTGCCCAGTGGCTATTGGGGAATGAAACCTTGTCATCTCTGATTGGGCCCGCGACGGCTAAACAGATTGCACCAAGTTGTTGAATGTCGTGCGAACGTAAGTAAGTATCGATTGCATCTGACACGTGCTCGAATTCGGCCGCTTCAAGCGTTTGCGCTTGATGGAACGTTTGTTGGTTGTCGGCGGTTAGAGCGAACCGAGCGTTGGTGCCGCCGATATCGGCGATCAGAATTGGAGTATCGGTCATAGTTATGTGTCTACGTTATCTGCCGTAGATTAATTCATGTGTTTTTGCTATTGGACTAACTTATGCGCAGCCGAAATTTGGAGGATCGCTGCTACCTTGAATCTTGTTTACTAAAACTGCGTATAAGTAGGTATTTTGACTGCATTTAAGTGTAATCTACCGCAACGTGATTGATTAGAGTTTTGCGCACTAAGATTTGTGTAATAAAACAACATTCAGTTTGAAATAATCTAACATTTTCCATAAAATATGTAAATAAATTACATATTTCTGGTTGAGCCATCATCCTTACGTCTTCCCAACAGATTTGTACCGAGGGTTGATCACGCAGTGGTGGGTCGGAGTCAAACATGCTAAAAATTTGCAACATCGTTATCGTAGGCGGCGAAGGCGACCTCGCTTTTCGAAAGCTGTATCCCGCGCTGTATAGCTTACATAAGGAAAATTTGCTCGCTGATTGCACTAAGGTTTTTGGTTTTGGTCGTGGCAAATTTACACCTGAGGACTTTCTTGCGCACATGCGAGAATGGACTGAAAGTAGCGACTATGTGAAAGAGGTTGATGATGAGAGCTGGGCTGGTTTTTGTGAGCGAGTGATTCATTTTGTTGGCGACGCGACCTCGCCTGAAGACTTGCGCCGTTTGCAGGGCGACATGGGCGCTGAAGAGATCGTGTTCTATCTTTCGACACCGCCCTCTATTTTCGCGCCGATTTGCCGAGCAATGGGTGAGGCTGGTGTCGTGTCAGATACTACCCGTTTAGTGGTAGAGAAGCCGCTCGGTAGCTCCTTGGAATCGTTCGACGAAATTAACGACACTTTGTTTGAAACCTTTGATGAAAATCAGATCTACCGGATTGATCATTACCTTGGTAAAGAGACAGTACAAAACCTGCTAGCGTTACGTTTTTCAAATATCTTTTTTGAACCGCTTTGGAATCGAAATTACATCGACCATGTGCAAATTACGGTTGCCGAGAGCGTTGGTGCCGGTGGCCGATGGAGTTACTACAATGAGTCTGGCGCACTGCGCGACATGGTTCAAAACCACTTGTTGCAATTGGTTTGTTTGGTTGCCATGGAGTTTCCAGCACGTAACAAAGCTGACGATATTCGTGATGAAAAACTTAAGATTATCCGCTGTTTGAAACCAATTGATGGGTCGAATGTGCAGGGCCTTACAGTGCGTGGGCAATATAGCGAAGGCTACATCGGGCAAGAGATTGTGCCAGGCTACGAACAAGAGCAAGATGCAGAAGGGAAGTCGAATACTGAAACCTTTGTTGCGATTAAAGCGGAGATAGAAAACAACCGCTGGCAAGGTGTGCCTTTCTATTTGCGCACAGGTAAACGAATGTCGAATCGTTATTCTGAGATAGTCATTCAGTTTAAGCCTGTGATTTTCAAGTTTATTGATATGGACCCTAACGCGCTGCAGAACAATCAGCTTGTTATTCGCTTGCAACCGAACGAAGGCATTGAGATGAAAATGATGAATAAGGTTCCAGGTTTGAGTGAGAGTACTCGCTTACAACAAGTTGGCCTGAACCTGTCATTTGAAGAAGCTTTTGATGATCACCGTAGCCCGAGTGCTTATGAACGCCTATTGCTGGATGTAACGCGTGGTGATCAGACCTTGTTTATGCGGTCCGACGAGTTACGCGGTGCCTGGAAGTGGGTAGACGGAATGATCAATGGTTGGGATTTAACTAAACAGGCGGCTAAAAGTTATCGAGCTGGTTCTACCGGGCCCGACGATGCGCTTGGCTTGCTCATTAAAGATGGTCGTAAATGGCAGGACTTTTCAGCTTAATCTATGAAACCGAACTTTATATGGCATGAAGGCGCCGACCCAGAAAGCCTGGCGCAAAACTTGGCTGGTGAATTAACCGTTCAAATAAGCAATGCGATTGCGGATAACGGTTTAGCGGTGATTGCGCTTTCGGGTGGCTCCACACCAAAACCGCTTTTCAAAGCCCTGTCTGATTACGAGATTGATTGGTCTAAGGTTGTAGTTACACTGGTTGATGAGCGCTGGGTACCAGAAACACATGAATTGTCTAATGCGGCATTCATGAAACGCTACCTTCTCGACTCGCTACCCGATGGCGTACGATTTGTACCTTTGTATCATGAGGCAGGTTCAGTTGAAGAATCGTTAACGTCGGTACTAGGCGCTTATTGCCATGCGACACACTCTAGCACCGATCAGCCGCGTGCTTTTGACGTGGTGATTCTTGGCATGGGCGGTGATGGTCATACGGCTTCATTTTTTCCAGATGCCAATAATGTGGCTGAGTTAGTTGACCCAAATACCAATGCACAGCTTCTTACCTGCGTCAGCCCGAGTACTCAAGTTGAGCGCATAACCTGGAGTTTGCCTGCGTTACTTAACACCCGTTACTTGGCGCTGCATTTCACTGGCAAAAACAAAAAGTCTGTGTTTGAAAGCGCATGTGAGCATGAAGATGCAACGGTGCTCCCCATTCGAAGTGCAATTTTTCAAAACAAAGTGCCATTGAATGTTTACTACTCAGATTAACTTTGGCCAGATGAGTTCTGAACCTACTAGCTGTTCTAAAAGCGCAAAATACTTTAGCGCGGAAAACTATGACGATTAAACAAATTACCGACAACATTATCGAGCGAAGCAAGGCGAGTCGCAACGAGTACCTTGCCATGATCGATGAGATGCGCAACGCACCACCGGCACCAGACAGGTTGTCGTGCAGTAACTGGGCGCACGTGGTGGCAGCAGAGTCGGAAGAAGATAAAAAATCAATCCCGGCTGGCCAAGGCGCAAACATTGGTATTGTTACGGCATACAATGACATGTTGTCGGCTCACCAACCATTTGCTTCCTATCCAAACATTATTAAGCTGACAGCAAGAGACTTAGGCGCGACGGCGCAAGTGGCTGGAGGTGTGCCTGCAATGTGCGATGGTGTGACTCAAGGTCAGCCAGGCATGGAAATGAGTTTGTTTAGCCGTGACGTTATTGCCTTAGCAACTGCGGTTTCGCTGTCACACGATGTTTACGATGGCATTATGTGCTTAGGCGTGTGCGACAAAATTGTGCCGGGTTTAGTCATCGGGGCGTTGCAGTTTGGCCACCTACCAGCGATATTTGTACCGGCTGGGCCGATGCCATCGGGCATACCGAATAAAGAGAAAGCACTTGCGCGGCAGAAATTTGCCACTGGTGAAATTGATAAAGCCAAGCTGCTTGAGACTGAATCTGCCTCTTATCACAGCGCTGGTACGTGCACATTTTATGGCACGGCAAATACCAATCAAACTTTGATGGAAGCTTTAGGCTTACAACTTGCCGGCACTTCATTTGTAAACCCCGGTACTCTGTTGAGAACCGAGCTTACGAAAGAGTCAGTGCGTCGATTGCTAAACCAAACGGCGAAGGGCGCCGAGTATCGTCCCTTAGCGGATGTGGTTACGGAAAAGTCTGTTGTGAACGCGATGGTGATGATGATGGCCACGGGCGGTTCCACCAATTTAACACTGCATTTAATTGCCATGGCCGGTGCGGCCGGTATTCAGATTTCATGGCAAGACATGGATGAGATTTCGCGCGCCACGCCACTGCTAGCAAAGGTCTACCCGAATGGTCAGGCCGATGTAAATCATTTTGAGCAGGCCGGTGGCTTACCCTTTTTGGTGAATCAGCTGCGTTCGAAAGGGCTACTCAACGAAGAAGTCGTTAATGTAATGGGCGAAGGTTTGGATGCCTACACACGCAAGCCTGAGATTGATTCTGAGCGCATGATTTCCTGGGGAGCGCCAGTAACAGAAAATGGTGATGCGACCATTCTGGCGACCGTTGATAAACCTTTCGCACCTGAAGGTGGTATGCGGACAGTCAGCGGAAATCTTGGTACTGGCGTTGTAAAAATATCGGCCGTGGACGAGCCGTATCAAACGATTGAGGCGCCTTGCAAAATATTTGAAACACAAGAAGCGTTGAAGCTTGCGTTTGACGCGGGCGAACTTGAGTGTGACCACGTCGCAGTGGTGCGTTTTCAGGGGCCGTCTGCAAATGGCATGCCAGAATTACATAAATTGACTCCCTACCTCGGTATTTTACAAGACCGTGGTTTTAAGGTCGCACTGGTCACGGACGGGCGTATGTCGGGTGCTTCTGGCAAGGTACTAACCGCAATGCATGTAAGCCCAGAAGCAAAGAAGGGTGGCTTGTTAGCATATCTTGAAGAAGGTGATATGGTGCGAGTGAACTGCCACACAGGAGAACTTGTAGCGCTCGTCGCCGAAGAAATACTCACGCAGCGGCAACCCGCACCAGAGCCGATCACGCCGAATACATTAGGGCGAGGTCTGTTTGAAAAAATGCGATCGGTGGTCGGAGAGTCGACCCTCGGCGCTTCGTTTATAGGAAAATAAGAAATGACTCACTCAATACAACCCAAAATTGATAAAGGACAGAATGTGAATACCTTACCGGCTGTAAGTACCTTGCTCGGCAACCAAAAGGTTGTGCCCGTTGTCGTAATTGAAAACGAGGAGCAAGCCCACGGTTTGGCGCAAGCACTAATTGATGGCGGTGTGACCGTGATCGAAATTACCCTGCGTAATGCGTTTGCGACCGAAGCTATTCGACTAATTAAACAGCACTATCCAACGATGGTTGTTTTAGCTGGCACCGTCAATTCGGCAGCTCAGTACGCGGAAGTGGTAGAAGCGGGTGTCGATGGCGTTATTAGCCCAGGTATTACACAAGGCTTGCTAGAGGCGGCGATGCAGCACGGTGTGCCTTACTTGCCCGGGGTTGCGACTCCATCCGAGGTTTTGCTCGGTATTGAATATGGCTTAACGGAATGTAAGTTGTTTCCAGCCACTGTTGTTGGTGGAATGAGCGCACTAAAGGCTTTTAATGGCCCTTTTTCTAACGTCAAGTTTTGCCCTACTGGCGGTGTCTCTGAAAGCAACTATCAAGAGTTTTTAGCCTTACCGAATGTTGTCTGTGTAGGTGGTAGTTGGTTGGCGCCAAGCAAACTAGTCGCCGACGGTAAATGGGGTGAAATTACAGAGCTATGTAAAGCTGTCACATCATAGAACCCGCTATTTAGATGGCAGATGATCAGCTTAGTTGGCAAATGGTCAGCAAGCAAGTGAGTAATAAAAAATTAGTTCTGACTTGTAATCGCGAGACTCGATCTTATCTGTAAGGAAATACGTTAAGATTGGGCCTCGTAGCCCGTTAGGTCAACATTCCATTTTTGTCGGGGAAGTACATGGCATTTTTTAGGCACCCAATTACGATAGGCGTACTCTTTGTGCTCCTGTTTTTTATATTACTTGGTTGGTATTGGAGCCGAGAACCGGACTTTATGAGTCTCGAATCCGACAAAGCGATTTCGGATAGACAAGTTGTTGGTGTCGCGACCACTAATATGCTGATTAAGTCCGCTGAAAAGCTTCTTAATAAGCGTGGAGGTTACCTTTCCAACGATATTACCCCGCCCAGCGTATTTCTCGACAACCAGCCGAATTGGGAATTTGGTGTTCTACAGCAGATTCGAGATTTGGCTAAAGCCATGCGTAACGACTATAGCCGCTCTCAGACTCAGTCTGTCGCGGATAAAGATTTAGAAGTCGCCGAGCCAAAGTTTAATGTTGACTCTGATGCCTGGATGTTTCCCTCCGCCGAAGGTGAGTATCAGGAGGGCATTGATGCCCTGAAAAAATACCTTGATCGTTTAAGCGATCCAACTCAACAAGATGCACAATTTTATGCGCGTGCCGATAACTTGAATGAATGGTTGAGTTTGGTAGAAAAACGCTTGGGTTCATTGTCGCAACGCTTAAGTAAGGCCCGGCCGCAGATTCGTGTAAATACTGATTTGGCTGGCGACGCCAACGCACAGCAATCGACTGAAACGGCTAGAGAAGTGATTTCAAAGGCGTCTTGGTTCGATATTGATGACACGTTTTATGAAGCGCGAGGCACGTCTTGGGCGTTGATTCATTTTTTACGCGCCGCTGAAGTCGATTTTAGACCGGTTCTTGAAGACAAGAACGCGGTGCCAACGCTGCGGCAAATTATTCGTGAACTAGAATCTACTCAGCAAAATGTGGCTAGCCCAATGATTTTAAATGGTAGCGGCATGGGTATGTTCGCCAATCACTCATTGGTAATGAGTTCATATATCGGGCGTGCTAATTCTGCTATTGCCGATTTGAGGCGTTTATTGGCTGACGGTTAAATTCATTCAGTTAAAGGT
>CALKRK010000088.1 GCA_937989675.1 uncultured Arenicella sp.
CGGGGTGAATTTTAAAGTACCACCGATTAGATAAGTTTCCGCATCACGGTTGGCACCAATAATAACGTTATCATCTTGAGATAAGCCAAGCTGTGGTCCAATCGCTGGATTGCGGCTGTTAAAATCCAAGCTTGGTCTAGAAAAGCTAGTCACCGTTCCATTCTGGTCGACAACTGGGTCGATAAATTGAGGATTGAAGAATCCAGTGAATACTCGATCAATACCACTGACATCGAAACGAGAATACAACCCGTCTACTGTGATCTCGACGGCATCCGAGGGCCTAGCTTGAAAAGATGTGTTTAAGGTTAAACGCTCCCTGTCTTGTTGGCGGCGTGTAAAAGCAAGATTCTGTTGCACTCTTGTTCCTGCGGGCAGCGCACCTAATGAGTCGGCAGAAAGGCCAGTGGAAGACTCAGGAGCATTGACAGTAAGAGACCCATCTCTCACAAGAAAACCACCGGTGCCAACGGTGTCTTCCTGAAGTGCTCGATCCGAGTACGAAGCGCCAACTAGAAACCCAATCGTCTCGTCATTGTTGGTCCATGAACCCACGCCGGATACTTCAGGGTTAGTGTCTTCACGCAAGGTGTCATAACCAGCGGCTGCTGACAGAGTGAAATTTGAGCCAGGTCTGTCGAAAGGTCGAGCTGTAGCGATATTTACAACCGAACCTATACCGCCCGATTTTAGTTCAGGCGAAGAACTTTTAAATACCTCCGCTCGTTGAATAATATCTGAAGAGATAACGTCGAAGGAAAACTCTCTTCCATCATTATCGGTTGCTAGCAACCGACCATTCAATAGCACAGTATTGAACTCAGGCCCTAAGCCACGTACGGTTATAAATTGACCTTCACCACCACTGCGGTCAATCGCCACACCGGTAATTCTCTGCAGGGATTCTGCAATATTGGCATCAGGGAACTTGCCGACGTCTTCTGCGGCCACCGCATCAACGATCTGATTCGCCGAGCGTTTTAGATCCGTTGATCTTGTAAGGCTACCACGAATACCGGTTACTACGATTTCTTCCAGGGCGGTTGCTGATTCCTGACCATCGGAATCAGTTTGAGCATACGCATTATAAGCAGGAGACATTGCTAGAATGGCAGCACTGATTAGCGTTCGGTTTAGTTTCTTCATATCTTGGTTCCTCTCCTTCGTTTAGCTAACGAATCTATTGGTGTTTTTATTAGTTATCAGCACATAACTCAAACCTTGGTTTGTTTGAGTTAATGTCAATTATTATATTTAGCCAACAAGTAACGCAATGGTGAACTTGGCAACAAAATGTGTATTTTGGCAACGTCATATCATTTTTAATTTAGTACAGCCGCTAGTACTTGTGCGCATTCTTCTAATCCCGCCTCAGCTTCAGGTAGGTATCGAAAGTTCAAAAATGCATGGATCATCTGATGGTAACAACTGTGACGTGTTGGCACGCCAAACTTAGAAAGACTCTTTATATACTCGGCACCTTCATCCATTAAGGGGTCGAAACCCGCTGTAACAACAAAGGCTGGAGGCAGCTCCGCTAGGTCTTTTTGCATCAATAAATTGAATCTCGGGTCGTCGCGCTCGGCCTTGGGGATGTATAAATCTAGTAGCCATTCGAGTTCTTTTCGTCGAGGGATATAAGCACCCGATAACACTTCACGACTCTTGGTATTCGCTGACCCAGCTGTCATTGGATAGAGTAGCAACTGCAGTTGCGGCTTCGAACAATCAAGATCTCGCAACTCAATCGCTGCCGCTGCCGCTAAACTTGCTCCAGCGCTTTCACCGCCTATTGCAATGCGATTTGCGTCAATGTTGAATTTCCGCGAATGCTCCACAACCCAGCGAAACACATTCACGGTGTCTGCAATAGCGACTGGAAAACGATGCTCTGGTGCAAGACCATAAGATGCCGATATAACGCTAATTCCTGCTTTGAAAGCCAGTAGGGCGGCTATTTTATCTACCGAGTCCACGCTTCCAAAAACGAAACCACCTCCATGAAAGAAAACCAGTGCAGCTGATGATTCATCATGTAAAGACTCAGGACGGTATAGTCTGCCACTTAGGCACCGATCGCCACTTTCTATCTCGAGCTCAATGGTAACAACCCCATCAGGATAGTCATGATCGTAAGGATTGCCCTTTGCTTCTATTGCGGCTCGTGCCTCCTCAGCTGAAGATTCCCAATACTCAGGAGTTGCAAAGTAGTTGCTCATCAAATCCTGAGCTTGGATTGAGGGTCCAGATTTTGATGAAGATGGTTCAGTAGATGCAAAAATCGGATTGATTACTACTGCTGCAAGCTTGTCAGCTATCGAGCTTGAACTATTTGCGAATGATTGGCTTTTTTTTGTCATCGTTTTTGCTCTGCTAAGCGACTGTTCCAATTGAACTAAACCTTAGAAATTTTGTTGTTGCCATCCTATCTGAATACTTAGCGCAAGCAATGGGCGTATTGGTTTTCAAATGTGCAATTTGACCTGTATGCATCGTTACCTGTAGAGTATGGTCTGGGTTCAGAAGGCTTCCCTTTATGACAATCACCAAAAAATCCACTTGAATGGCTGATAAAACGCAAAGATTTACTCCCAATGACTCGGCGCAAGCCAACGGAGTTAACACGCTAAAGTACAACAAGAATCTTTTCGCTTCCTATGTCCGAGAATGGCTCGAACTCTATGGGAAAGAAAGCGTCATTACGGCTAGAAAAAACAAAAGTGCACAGAGTGAAGTTATTTCTGAAAAGGATGAAATACGCTTACTCGAAGCCGTAGCTGAGCAAACCAAGTTTGGAAGTCTGTTTGTTTTGAATTACAACACTTCCTCCATGGGGGGGATTCGCGTGGCATGCAGCGTGCACAATGGCGGTGGTGTTTATGGAGAGAGCCGAATTTTAAGCAGCTTTACGCTTGCTTATATATTGGATGGCGGGGGGCGATATAAAGATGAACATGGATATACTCAAGCCCTAAGCTCT
>CALKRK010000089.1 GCA_937989675.1 uncultured Arenicella sp.
TCAGTGACCTTTGAAATGATCGGAATTGGCATACTAGTCGCCCCTAGTAGAAAAAACGGAACTACATTGTACTTAAGAAAATGCGTTCAAAACTGAGGAGCTTAAGCCTCACAAAAAGATAGGCAAGAAAGAGGTGACATCCAAGTCACAGAGTTGGCGGAGCGGACGGGACTCGAACCCGCGACCCCCGGCGTGACAGGCCGGTATTCTAACCAACTGAACTACCGCTCCGCAAAATCTCTCTATAAGAGGCATCATACGATAACTAAGTTCACTGAAAGTCAAATCCTAGAGAATTAGGACCAAACCCTCAGCGTAAAAACCGACGCCTCGATTTAATTGAAGCCACCACACAAATCAAGAATGTGAGCCTTCAGCTGATCGAAACCATCGATAAACCGACGCCTCGATTTAATCGGAAGCACCACACAAATCAAGAATAAAAAAAGACGACCAATTACGGTCGTCTTTCTTCATCGGATACCTAAACTTAAAAGTGGCGGAGCGGACGGGACTCGAACCCGCGACCCCCGGCGTGACAGGCCGGTATTCTAACCAACTGAACTACCGCTCCGTCTTCTAAGTTATAACTCTCTAAGCTGTGACTTAACGCTGAAACTTCAGCCTTGAGCCTTTAAGTTCACTTCAAAGAAGTGAACTTAAACTTAAAAAGTGGTGGGCGCTAGTGGACTTGAACCACTGACCCTCGCCTTGTAAGGGCGATGCTCTACCAACTGAGCTAAGCGCCCGAATCTCGTCGATTTGGGAGGGCGATAATAGCAGAAGCTACGTGGCTTGCAAGCAAGTTTTTCAAACTTTTTTACAGGCCCTGCCCTCTAAAGCGGCGCTAGTTTAATGCATCCTTAAGAGCTTTACCAGCCTTAAATTTAGCTAAGTTTGAAGCCGCTATTTTGATGGTTTCACCAGTGCGTGGATTACGGCCATCACGGGCAGCGCGGCGGCTTACTGAAAATGTTCCAAATCCAACAAAGGTTACGCTGTCGCCTTCTTTCAATGCGCCAGTGATTCCTTCAAGTACCGCATCAAGAGCGTCGCCAGCTGCAGATTTTGAGATATCCGCTTTTGCGGCGACTTGGTCGATTAGTTCTGATTTATTCACACTTATTTCCTCAAGGTAATATGGTTATATATTTTGTATTAGGTAGCAAAAGCACCGGAGTGCTCGTTTAATTTATAGTAGCTAATGGATATTCCTATCCCAGAGCTATGTGGCTTCTCTTAAATCATTTCCCCAAAAAGTTCTAATCATTAGACCAACCTCATTTCTCAGGGAGCTTGCTTTAGGAGCGAACTGGCAAACCAGCTTCATCATCTAATGCCGTTTTCACCACTGCGGGTATCATGTTCCTTTTGTTGATAAAAAACAATATTGACTTACAAATTATTTTTTTGTAAACGCAGCAACGACGCGGGTTTCAGGCAAATATGGCATTAACAGTGTTTAATCTGGCGTTTTAATAAAACGCCAGATCATATTGATTTATAACGGTTGTTAGTGCCGAGCTTCTGGTTTACTTTTATCTTTACCCTCATTAGAAGAAACAGAGGAGTCTTTTGTTTTTTCGATCTCAGTGGAATTTGGAACCTCAATCAACGCGATATCTAAGACTTCATCGATCCATTTAACCGGAACAATTGTTAAATCTTGTTTAATCTCATCGGAAATTTCGACCAAATCTTTCTCATTTTCCTTTGGTATCACAACCGTTTTAATAGCACCACGATGCGCCGCAAGTAGCTTTTCCTTTAAACCACCGATCGGCAACACCTCACCGCGCAAGGTGATTTCACCAGTCATTGCAACATTAGCCTTAACCGCCGTATTCGTCGCCGCAGAGATGAGCGCAGTGCACATGGCGATGCCGGCACTTGGGCCATCTTTAGGAGTAGCACCTTCCGGCACATGGATATGAAAATCGCGCTCTGAGAAGAATGATTTATCAATCCCAAACGCCGCCGCTCGCGAACGCACAACCGTCACAGCAGCCTGGATGGATTCTTGCATCACATCGCCCAACTTACCGGTATAGGTTTGCTTGCCTTTGCCAGGCACAATCACAGACTCAATGGATAACAACTCGCCACCTACTGAAGTCCAAGCTAGGCCCGTCACTTGCCCGATTCGATTCTCCTCCTCTGCCAGGCCAAAGCTAAACTTTCTAACACCCAGATAGTCGTTTAGATTCTCAGCACTAATTGTGACTTTCTTTAGCTTGCCATCCATCACTAGCTGCTTAGTAACTTTTCGACACATCTTGGCGATCTCGCGTTCGAGGCCTCGCACACCAGCTTCACGCGTGTAGTAACGTATAACATCCAAGATCGCAGATTCGTCAATCTCAATCTCAGTATCGCGCAGGCCATTGTTTTTCTTTTGCTTTGCTACTAGGTAGCGCTGAGCTATGTTGAGCTTTTCATCCTCTGTATACCCTTCAAGGCGAATCACTTCCATTCGGTCCAATAAAGGACCAGGAATATTCAAACTGTTTGCCGTAGCCACAAACATAACTTCAGATAAGTCGTAATCAACTTCCAGGTAATGATCCGCAAATGTACTGTTTTGCTCTGGGTCTAGGACTTCAAGCATTGCTGAGGCAGGGTCGCCGCGAAAATCGGCGGCCATCTTGTCGATTTCATCAAGCAAAAAGAGCGGGTTCTTGGTTTTCACTTTCGACATGTTCTGTACAATTTTGCCGGGCATAGAACCAATATAAGTTCGGCGATGGCCACGTATTTCGGCTTCGTCGCGAACCCCACCCAGTGACATTCTAATAAACTTTCGATTGGTAGATTTCGCAATAGACTTACCCAGCGAGGTCTTACCAACGCCAGGAGGGCCAACTAAGCACAGTATTGGGCCTTTCATCTTCTTTAAACGTTGCTGAACGGCCAGATACTCCAAGATCCGTTCCTTCACTTTTTCTAAGCCGAAGTGATCTTCATCTAAAATTTCTTGTGCAGCCTCGATGTCACTACGTACGCGCGTGCGCTTTTTCCACGGCACCTGAACAATCCAGTCGATGTAGTTTCTGACCACCGCCGCTTCAGCCGACATTGGCGACATCATCTTGAGCTTTTTAATCTCGGCGTCAACTTTCTCTTTGGCTTCTTTGCTCATGCCTGCGGCATCAACTTTCGCCTGAATTTCGTCGAGTTCGCTTTGGCCTTCTTCAGACTCACCCAGCTCGTTTTGAATGGCCTTCATTTGCTCATTCAAATAGTATTCTCGCTGACTCTTCTCCATTTGCTTCTTAACACGGCCACGAATCTTTTTCTCGACGCGGTGCATATCAAGCTCTGACTCCATAAACGATAAAATATGATCGAGACGCTCATTCAGGTTATCTGTTTCAAGCAAATATTGTTTATCTTCAAGCTTTAATTCAATAAAACCGGCAATGGTGTCCACCAATCGATCAAGGTCTTCAATTGCACGCAATTGCCCTAAGGCCTCAGGAGCAACCTTTGAATTAATCTTGCTGTAATTTTCGAATTCATTGATTAGGGTGCGAATCGCAACTTGCTCCTCGCTTTTGTCTACGTCGGCTGTGTGCAAAGGTTCAACCATTGCGGAAAAACATTCAGCCTCTATTACCTTTTGCAAGTGAATACGCTGCTTGCCTTCCACCAACACTTTAACGGTGCCGTCTGGTAACTTAAGCAGCTGCAATATATTGGCCAACACACCCACTTTATAAATCTCGTCTTCCTTTGGTTCTTCAAGCGCAGCGTCGTGTTGGGCAACTAAGGCAATGTGCTTGCCATTTTCCATGGCTTGCTCGAGCGCAGTAATAGACTTTTCTCGCCCGACAAAAAGCGGGATAACCATGTGCGGAAACACCACCACGTCGCGCAGTGGCAACAATGGAAAAGGAGTTGTGTAATCAATAACGATGGATTCTTCAGACATAATAGGATCTTATTCTTAGCGGTGACGCGGACTGAACCAAAATGGCAAAGCCTCCGTCATACAAACGATTCATTTATATGGGATCGCTAAACACAGTTTCAAGCGCCAATTGCGCGCTTCAGGCTTCGCCACCCCTGGCGTTCAAACACTGATCAATAGAGAAGCACGCCTACGCAGGCGCGCCAAGCTCAGATAAACCGAGAATTCTTATTCGACACTAGGCTGACTTCTCGGCGTCAGCTTCCTCATAGATATATAATGGGCGGGCACCCTCGGTAATAGTACTCGCATCAACAGATACTTTTTGCACGCCCTCTTTGGAGGGCAACTCATACATCGTCTCAAGCAGCGCATTTTCAAGGATTGAACGCAAGCCACGAGCCCCAGTTTTGCGCTTCATTGCTTTTTGAGCCACTTCCAACAACGCGTCTTCACGAATTTCTAAGTCGACACCATCGAGCTTAAGCAAGCGCTGATACTGTTTAACCAAAGCATTCTTCGGCTGCGTTAAAATGGTCATTAGCGCATCTTCATCTAACTCTTGCAGGGTCGCAATAATAGGTAGGCGGCCGATAAACTCGGGAATCAAGCCATAACGAACCAAATCTTCAGGCTCTAGCTTCTTAAGATGCTCAGAAATAAACGGGTTATCTGTTTTGCTGTGCACTTCTGCGCCAAAACCGATACCACTCTTTTCAGAGCGATCACGAATAATCTGATCAAGCCCAGCAAATGCACCACCACAAATAAACAAAATATTGCGCGTATCAACCTGCAAGAATTCTTGTTGCGGGTGTTTACGGCCACCTTGTGGTGGCACTGATGCAGTTGTACCTTCAATCAGCTTTAGTAACGCTTGTTGTACGCCCTCACCGGATACGTCACGCGTAATAGAGGGGTTATCAGCTTTGCGTGAAATCTTGTCAATTTCGTCAATATAAACGATGCCAATCTGTGCTTTTTCGACGTCGTAATCGCATTTTTGCAACAGTTTTTGAATAATATTTTCAACGTCCTCACCAACATAACCAGCTTCGGTTAGCGTGGTGGCATCGGCAATGGTAAACGGTACATTAAGTTGCTTAGCCAGAGTCTCAGCTAACAAAGTCTTACCTGAGCCAGTTGGGCCAATCAACAGAATATTGCTTTTCGCAATATCAGCATCATCTTCGCCTTGCTCGCCACGAATTCTTTTATAGTGATTGTAAACCGCCACCGAAAGTACTTTTTTTGCGTCTTCCTGTGAGATTACATAGTCATTCAACCCCGCGTGTATTTCGGCAGGCGTTGGAAAACTATCTTTCTCTTCAGCTTTGGAAATATCGTCGATGGCTTCTTCGCGAATAATGTCTTCGCACAAATCAACGCATTCATCACATATGAATACTGACGGCCCCGCTATTAACTTACGGACCTCGTGCTGGCTTTTGCCACAAAAAGAACAATAAAGTAGCTTATTTTCATCGTTACTTTTATTGTCGTCGCTCATAAATACCCCATTAGGATGAATGTTACCGATCGGCGGCACTTACAAACAAAAAACTCGCAAGAGCATTAAAATCGGCTTGAAACCTTGTTTTGCACGATATTTTTCGCGCCTTCACTAAATTGTAACCTAATTAAAGACCACATTAAAACGTCAATTCTGACACAATAATAATTGATTGCGACTATCGACTGAAACCAATCCAACCCACGCATTATTGCTCTAAGACTCAAAGTAGACCGAGCTTACTTTGATGAAGGCTGTTTACCTGTGCGCTATCGACTCGAATTCGGAAACCTCAATTGCCGAACATCATCTATGCCGCCTGCGTTTTCGACATCGGTGTAACCCGCAGCCTGCAAACGCTGCACAGCGGTCTGAGCCCTAACACCTCTTGCGCAATAAAAACGAATAGCGGTAGATTTGTCGGGAAATTGCGCCGTGACGCCTTCAACGATTTCCGATACATGGATTCTCGGATCTCCCTCGATACTGCTTACCTTGTGCTCAGCCCAGGTGCGCACATCGATATACACAGGCTCATCAGCCGCCCTAACAGCAACACAAGCAATCGCTAGTAACAAGACCAAAACTACGTTCTTCATGAACTCAGTATAAAACAGCTAATGCCTAGCGAACATGAATATTGTAAACAAACGCAACGAATAAAGGCCGCATTAGCAGCCTTTATCAACAATCCAAACTTTGGCTAAAGAAAAATTACTCTGGCCTCTGCTCTATAACGTCATCAATTAAACCGTACTCTTTAGCTTCATCGGCATTCATAAAATTGTCACGTTCAGTGTCTTCTTGAATAGTTTCCATCTTTTGGCCAGTGTGCTTGACTAAAATTTGGTTCAACTCGTCTCGAACTCGCAAAATTTCGCGCGCATGGATATCAATATCGGTCGCTTGCCCTTGATAGCCACCTAGAGGCTGATGAATCATAATGCGCGAATGTGGCAACGCATAACGACCACCAGTTGCACCCGCGGCAAGCAACAGTGACCCCATGCTAGCGGCCTGGCCAATACACACCGTGTTCACTTTCGGTTTGATGAACTGCATCGTGTCGTAAATCGCCATGCCCGCAGTAACCGCCCCACCTGGACTATTGATATACAAGCTAATGTCTTTATCAGGGTTCTCAGACTCTAAGAAAAGTAGCTGGGCAACAATCAAATTTGCCATGTAGTCTTCAACTTGACCCACCAAGAACACGACGCGCTCCTTTAATAAGCGCGAGTAAATGTCATAAGCACGTTCGCCCCGACCTGAACTCTCAACCACCATCGGCACAAGGCCACCTGCTGCTTGAGGGTCTGAAGAGAAATCTACGCCATTATGTACTGTACTTATTCCACTAGGCTGGGCATAAGGAGGCTGGATAATCGAGTTGTGATGTTTGGGCATACTGAGTCTAGTGAGTGTTTAAGTAATCTTAAGTATAACGCTTTCTAATGATAAAGAAATGTAGTGATCATTTTCAAAATCACAAGCACTTGCACACTAAATTACTACTCGCTTACTGCATATTCAACAGCGTAGCGGCTTCGACATTTTCTACTTCCACATCAGCCTTACTCATAAGCAAATCCACTACCTGCTCTTCGAGAACTAATGATTGGACTTGCGCCAACGCTTGTTGATTGCTTTTGTAATA
>CALKRK010000090.1 GCA_937989675.1 uncultured Arenicella sp.
CGCACCTTCACGTCTTTTTTAAGCGAGTTTGCAAACATAGTCTTCGATAAGAGGCTGAGTTATGTGCCTTCGACCAGCAAGCGATAACCCGCTCCGCGCACTGTCAGTAAGTGCTCTGGCTGTTTATGGTCTGCCTCGATTTTGCGCCGTATTTTGGCGATATGAATGTCCACGGTACGCGTCTCTATGTCCATGTTTTTATTGTAACCCCAGACCTTATTAAGCAGCTCATCGCGCGACACTGGCCGCTCGGAATGAGTGCTCAAATATTGCAGCATTTCAATTTCTTTGCGCGTGAAATGCAGATCTATTGAATCGCGCTTGCCCGACAAATTTTCCACATCAATCGATAGATTACTGGCAATATCGATACGTTTACTGTCAAGCACACAAGCGTTAGAGCGGCGCAATACGGCTTGAATACGCAACACGAGCTGCGCAATAGAAAACGGTTTGGCTACGTAGTCATCCGCACCAAACCGCAAGCCTTGCACGATGTCGTCATCGCTACTTTTAGCGGTTAGCATAATGATGGCCTGTTCTTTGTCTTGCTCACGCACACGATTACAGATTTCAAAACCGTCGATGCCTGGCAACATCACATCCAACAACAATAAGTCGTATTGCCCAGACAAGGATTTCTGCAAACCAGTGTTGCCGTCTATGGCCGAGTCAACCTCGTAACCATGAAAAACAAGCACGTCAATAAGGCCCGTTAATATGGCCTCTTCGTCTTCCACCACCAGTATTTTTAGTTTTCTATTCATCTTTGTTGCTTACTCATCATTTTTCTAATCGCTGTTCTTAACGATGGGCGCCTAGGATTCTTTCATCTTACAGTTTCGCAGAGTAACAGGGCGAGTCACCGCTTGTGTAAACAGTTTGTAAACTCGCTGCCTGAGATTTTACCGAAGCATGTCTACTGCCTCAGCCGCCCCTTGCTTACAGTGTTGTTCTGATCACAACATCAAATTACACACTCAGTGCAGGAGACCGACATGGCCATTATTAACCGAGTAGCGCGACTTTTGAAAGCGGATTTGCATGCCGTCATCGATCATATTGAAGAACCAGAACTGCAATTGCGTCAAGCAAACCGTGAGATGCAAGAAGAGTTGGATCGAACGGACTCGCAAATAAAACATGCTCAGCGTGACATTGACGAACTAAATGAACGCAAGAAAAACGCCGAGAAGACAATCAAGCAAGTTAACGAAGAGGTTGAACTTTGCTTGGCTAACGACAACGACGAACTCGCACGCGGCCTGCTTCGCAAGCGCTTGGAAACAGCTGGTCATTTGCAGGCAATACAAACCCAACTTAAACACAGTAATAACGCATTAGAAGAACTTGAAAGCCAGAGACAAGAACAGGCGTCATTGCTCGAAAGTATGCGCCAAAAGGCTGAGTTGATGGTTAGCAGCAAATTTACATCCAGCCATTCTTCGCGCACACCAAGTTCGGCTAGCAGCGTTAACGACTCAGACGTCGAAGTCGCGCTGCTCAAGGAAAAAGAGCGCTTGTTCGCCCAGAAATCAAACAGCTAAACCAACCGGCTAAGACCTCACACCGAGTTTAGGAGACTATTATGACTAACTTACCCTTTTTCCGCAGTGTGATCATCGCATTGCTCATCAGTGCGGCTACGGCTGTGCTGTATTTATCAGTGTCGCTAATCTTCGACCAGTTCACGGCTATACAACTGTGCACTTCGGCCGCCACGCTTGCCTACTTGGTCTATTTACTAGGTCAAACCAAGGTGCGCTTTGGGCGCGTGTCAACGATTGGGGTTTTCCTGGCTTGCACGCTATTAGCTTGGTTTATTTCACCGTCTATTTTGCTGTCGGCCGCCTTTAATGTGGGGTTTATCTGGCTAGTACGTGCTGTTTACTACCACAGCAGTGCTTTGGTTGCACTGGCAGATCTTGTTATCAGCATCGTTACCTTTACTGCAGCCATTGCGGCGGCATTCCAATCGCACAGCATTTTCTTAGCATTTTGGAGCTTCTTTTTGGCGCAGGCGATGATCGTTCCAGTATTGAATTATGTCTTTAATAAGGGAAACCGTGACAAGGATCGTTCTTCCACTTCTGCTCACGTGAATTGCACTGAACAACACTTCCAACGCGCGTATCGCAACGCCGAAAGTGCCTTAAGAAAGCTGGCCGATGCCAGTTAGGCCAACGCAATCAAATTTAACGGAGAAATATCATGAAAAACCTAATAGCTGCCATTAGCTTGTTATCTATAACGGCCGTAAGCGTGTACTTTTATCCATCGGTGTCCGCTCATATTGGCAAACCACCCACGCCACAGCCTACGCCTGTGGAACCGATTACAAAAATCACACCGATTGTTGACCCAGCTGCAATCGCGCAACAAAACACCAATATTGAAGTGGCATTTGTGCTCGACACCACAGGCAGCATGTCAGGTTTAATTCAGGGCGCGAAAGATAATATCTGGTCTATTGCCTCGAGCATGGCATCGGCACAGTCTGCGCCCATTATCAAAATGGGCTTAGTGGCTTACCGCGACCGCGGCGATGACTATGTCACTCGCATATCTGACCTTAGCGACGATTTGGATACGAGCTATGGTACCTTAATGGGTTTTCAAGCTGGTGGCGGTGGCGATACGCCTGAAAGCGTTAATCAAGCGCTGTACGAAGCCGTCAATAATCTTTCCTGGAGCCAAGATGACTCAACCTACCGCGTCATCTTTTTGGTCGGTGATGCGCCACCAAAAATGAACTACCCAAATGAGATGCAATACCCTGAAATCGTTAAACTCGCCAAGAGCAAGGGAATAATCATCAACACCATTCAATGCGGCAACATGTCAGACACCAAGCACTCTTGGCAACAAATAGCACAATTGAGCCAAGGAGAGTTCTTTCAGGTTGAGCAATCCGGCAGCGCTGTTGCTGTGGCTTCTCCGTACGATGACCAAATAGCGAGCCTCGCTCGTGAACTGGATGACACTCGCCTCTTCTATGGCGACAAAAAGGTAATGCAAAAGAAGCGCGCTAAGATGTTGGCCGCAGATCGCTTCAACCGCAGTGCGCCAGCCGCATCCGTTGCTAGAAAAGCTGAATTCAATGTTTCCAAAAGTGGCGCGCGAAACTTAGAGGGAGATAACGAACTAGTTGCTGACGTCTCCTCAGGCAAGGTAGCGCTGTCTTCAGTCGCTGAAGCCGAGTTGCCTGAACAACTGCAAGCCCTTGATCTTGCTGAACGGCAAATCGTGCTTGAACAAAAGGCACAGAAGCGCAGTGAGCTGAAACAAAAAATCGAAGAGCTGAGCGCCAAGCGTGGTGACTACCTAAAGAAGGAGTTGGCGAAAACCGGTGCAGCTGAAAGCTCGCTCGATAACAAGATCTACCAAACGGTGCGCTCTCAGGCGAGTGAAAAAGGCTTAGTCTACAGTGAGGCAGCACCAAAGTACTAAGCAACAATGGGCGACATAATCGGGTAGGGTTGTGTGGTGGAGAGTGGAGCGTCGACGAACTACTATTTTGAGGTTTATAGCCTGAGTGGTTCTCGGCGCTCCATTTTTTTGAATGAGGAAAAATAGATTTTTTAGAAATGCACAAGCGATAAAAGATTGGTATCGGCCAGCTTTTCTCGGCCGCCAAGCCCATCTAGCTCAATTACGAAAGCGATCACTTTAATCTCACCGCCCACCTTTTTAACTAACTCTGCAGCAGCCGATGCGGTGCCTCCGGTTGCTAACAAATCATCTATGATCGCTACCTTATCGCCTTTTTGTATCGCGGTTTTCTGTAGTTGGATCTCGGCCTCACCGTATTCAAGCGAATAGGACTGCGTCACACATTCGCCGCCTAACTTGCCAGTTTTTCTGGCCATCACAATCGGCAATTTTTCTTGCAAACCCAACGCCGCACCAAATAAAAAGCCACGTGCATCGAGCACCAGTATTTTATCCACCGAATATTGCCGTATCTCTTTGGCAAATTCGTCAACCACATAGGAAAACGCTTCTGGGTTTTCAGTGATCGATTCGATATCTTTAAACTGAATTCCCGGTTTCGGGAAATCGGGTATGTTCCGAATTATATTTTTTAGATCCATTTATCTTTCAACTTTAGCAGTGTATTTCAAGGCATAGGCGAATATTGCAGGCTCTAGTATAACAAGCGAAAGTTTATCTTTAAGCAATCGATTACACACTTTTCTGATTACCAAAAAAAAGCCCCCAGAAAGCTGGGGGCTGTCAATGTTGGAGTGATTTATAGTGAAATTACTTAGCCGATACCCCTAAAGCCTTTAGAGTTTCTACGTTAATGTACTTATCAACTGGCAGATCATTAGCACGTTGGAAGTCATTAATCGCGCTAATCGTTTGTGCACCAATGACACCATCGGCGCCGTTTGCGCCTATATCATGGCCAGCTTCTTGCAAAGCACGCTGAATGTCGGCAATACGGCCGCGAGTCATATTTGTCTCGCAAAGGATTGAGCGCCATGCCATGTAGCCATCACGTACCAGCTCACGCTTTTCTACAGTACGGTACTCAGCTGGTATTTCGGTGACTTGCTCACGCGCTGGTGCTACGAGCTTAGTGACCTTAACCGTTTTATACTCAGCGGGAATCTCGATAGCACGCGTTTGAGCCGGTGTTTCAACAATGGTTCTAGTCACTGTTTTGTACTTAGGCTCGGTTTCGGTTAAACAGATTTTATTACCGGTTCTGGTTGAACTTGGATAATCCGTATTACTGATTTCATGCCATACGAAACCGGCGTCCTGATCAATCACTTGACGCTCAACTTGCCCATATACCGCCGGCACTGGCGTGCGCTGCTCGCTTGCCGCTGATACCACCTTGCGAACTTCAACTGTGCGATACTCCGCTGGTATTTCCACTGTTTCGGTACGAGCAGGAGACCTAAGCACAGTACGCGTTACTGTTTTGTAGGTCGCTGGCACTTCTACCAAGCACATAATTTCGCCGGTCGCCTCGTCTATTTTCTGGATTGGGCCGGTGCCTTTTTTCCAAATAGTATGAGCTGGCTTGTCGATGATTTGCTCTTCAACTGTGTCGTACTCGGCCGGAATAGTTACCAGCTTGCTAGAAGCCTCTCTCACTAAAACTTGCTCTTCGACCATCGCATACTCAGCGGGCACAACGGTTACGTCTTCAGTTTCGGCCTTAGTAATTACCTGCTCAGTCACAGTTTTATACGTTGCAGGCACATAGTGCTCATGAAAACACATTCCAGGTTGTGCGCTGCTTAGATCGATACCGTGCGCAGTCGCAGCCGCTAACAATGCTTGACTAGCGGGTGCATCCTCACGGCCTAAACCGACTTTCCAAGTACGCTTGCCGTCGAGAACTTTGATAGTTTCACTCTCAGTACCGTAGACGGCTGGTATTGTTTCGATTCGAGATGATGCGGCACTAACTTCAACCGTTTCTTCTACAGTAGTGTATTGAGCTGGGATCACTTCGATACGTTTGCTCGCCTCAGAGATCAATACTTGCTCAGGTTTAGTGGTGTATTCAGCTTCAACCCAGACGCGTGCATAACATTCGCCAGGCGCCGCGTTAGGCGGTAACAAGTCATTCACGCCAGCTGCGTCTGCAGGCATACTACTTGTATCCGTAGCACGTGCATTTAGCTGTGCTTCTCTGGCATCTAACTCTTTACTTCGACGATCCAGCTCTGCCATTCTTTGTGCTTCGGCATCATTGACGGATTGACCTGCGGTACTGGCAGTTGTACTGCAACCAGTCAAAACCATTGTCGAGAAGACTAGGCCGGCAACCGCACTGCGTTTAAATAATGTATTCATATTGGATCCCCCGATCTCATACGTTGTGGTGAAATGGGCAACCGGATGGCCCATGTGTAACAGCGCGCTTAAATTACCACTGATTGCAGCGGATTTAGCTCGCGATATGTA
>CALKRK010000091.1 GCA_937989675.1 uncultured Arenicella sp.
TGGGTAAAAACGGGGTTGTTGAACATAACGTAATTTCAGGCATTGAAGACGCCGCGATCTATGTCGGCATGAGCGATAACATTCATGTTGCGCACAACGATGTGTTCGATAGCGTCGCGGGTATCGAAATTGAAAACAGCCGCCATGCCATCGTCGAAAACAATTACGTGCATAATAATACTGGCGGTATATTGGCATTTATTACCCCTGGCTTACCAATCAAAACAACTTACGACGTGATCATCCGCAATAACTTTATCGTTGGAAATAATCATGAAAATTTTGGTGCGCCGGGTTCTACTGTTGCAGGAATTCCGGCGGGCACAGGTGTGCTGGTGATGGCGGCGGATAAAGTCATTATTGAAGGGAATATTATTTCCGATAATAAAACCGCTGGCATGTTGATCGTCGATCACGCCAATGCGTCTAACATTACCGCCGACCCTGAGTCTGAACCGAACCCCGATGAGATCGCGATTCTGGACAACACTATGATTAATAATGGCTATGAAACAATCCCTGAAGTGAAGGCGTTAATGGCTTTGGAGCTCAAAAACTTCAATCCTGATATTGTGCATGTCAGTAAAGGAAGCGGTAGCTGCATTATTAATCGGCACCGCTACAAAACAGTGGGTATTAGTGACTTTGCTGATTGTGAGTTTGCCAACACAGATGATGTTGTAAGCTACCTCTTAGACGAACCGGTAGCACCGCGAAAAATTCTGGCATCTGAGCGTGGCAAGATTGCATACTTAGGCGTATGTGCTGGCTGTCATTCGTACAACGGGCGTTTGATTGGCCCCTCAATTCAAACCATTCAGGCGCTCTATTTTGAGAACCCGCGTGGCCTGGCTGACTACATTTCAGCGCCGACCAAAAAGCGCCCCGACTACCCTGAGATGCCGTCGCAAGCCTATTTGGGTGATGAAACGCTGATGGCGGTCGCTGAATATGTACTAAGTAGGAAGAACTAAATGATAAACGCATATGCCGCTTTCGAGGCGGGCGAAGAACTCAAACCGTATAGCTATGATCCAGGCGAGCTAGCGGCCAATGAAGTTGAAATTGATGTGCTCTATTGTGGTATTTGCCATAGCGACCTCAGTGTGATCGACAGCGAGTGGGGCCCGGCTAGTTATCCAGTTGTGCCTGGCCATGAAATTGTTGGAAAGGTGAGCCAAGTTGGCGCTGCCGCAATGGGTATTGAGCCTGGGCAAACAGTCGGCTTGGGTTGGCACTCAGGCTATTGTGATACTTGCGACTATTGTGGCAGCGGTGACCATAATCTCTGCCAAAGAGCGCAGCCCACAATTATCGGCCATCATGGCGGGTTCGCCGATAAAGTACGAGCGTCGTCAAGCAGCGTGGTGCCGATACCGGATGGAATTAACTTAGAGTCTCTTGGGCCAATGTTCTGCGGCGGTATCACGGTTTACAACCCAATTGTGCAATACCAGATTAAACCCACTGATCGTATTGGCGTAATCGGGATTGGTGGTTTAGGCCATATAGCCCTGAAATTTCTAAATGCATGGGGCTGCGACGTTACTGCGTTTACCTCCAATGATAGTAAACGTGATGAGCTTCTAGAGTTGGGCGCGCATCATGTTTTAAATTCGCGCGAGCCGGGCTCTTTGAAAGCGGCGAAAAACCGTTTCGATTTTATTATCTCTACTGTCAATGTTAGTTTGGATTGGAATGCGTACCTCGCTACGCTTAAACCGAAAGGGCGGCTGCATTTTGTTGGTGTTGCTTTAGAGCCGCTCGATATCGGAGCGACATCGTTGATGAGCAAACAGCTTGCTGTTTCGGCATCGCCGGTTGGCAGCCCAAGTACAATGCGCGGCATGCTCGAATTCGCGCAGCGACATAGTATTGAACCGCAGGTAGAGGTGTACGCAATGACCGACGTGAATAAAGCGGTTGCCAGATTGCGCAGTGGCGATGCGCGCTATCGAGTTGTGTTATCAAGAGTCTAAGAATCGACATTACCAGTGTCGCCGTAATCTATTCCAAGTGTATAAGACGTTGGCGAAAAGAAAATACCCAAACTTCGCAGGCCTGTTTATTAAGGGGTAAGAAAAAAATTGTGCCATCCAAGCCTGCGAAGGTGACGACCGCCAGAGCACAATAAACGCATCAATGCCGATGTGTTGCTTGCCATCCGATGTGACGACGTGCAGATATTTTCGCGCGGTTTCGATATCTACCTCGAGTAACTCGCAAAGCTGGTTATCGTTGTGTAAGTCGTTCCATGCAACTGGGGTTTGGCACTTTTTTTGTTGAGTTTTGATTCCCCAGTCACACACTGGGCAGGCGCTGTTGTAAAAGACTTGTGTTTCGTCTTTGTCGGTTTTCATTTGATGGCCCTCCAGTGCACGATTGACCCAATTACTTCAAGCTCAACAAAGTCGAAGTTTTCTTCAAGCTCTGCCTTAAGCTCGGCTAGCTTGTCGTAGCGATTATGAAAAATACCTATCGTGTTAAGTATGAATAAACTTATTCGCGCCATCATGCTATGGCCGACCTGACTATTGTGTGACTGATCGCCTAATACGGTAGCACCGAAAAATACACCGCCTGATTTGAGCGTTGCGGCTATGTGTTTAAACGCTCTCCCTTTAGCTATAAAGTCGCCTGGCACGCAATGCATCACAAAATGCAGGCCGGCTGAGTCAAATTGCTGTTCTAACATGTCAAAAGGCAGCAGCACATTCTGCTTATGCAGATTTGGTTGATACCGCTTAAGCCTCTTAGCCGATTTATTTAAGCAGGCGGAGTTAAGATCCATCAAGCTTAGCTCGCTTGGGTCGGCCTTGCTCTTAATTAACGCGTATCCAGTGCCTACTCCGATTTCAAGATGATTATCGGAAACATTATAAGCGTAGCTATCAAACACTCGTTGTGAAGGACAGCGCCAGATAAAAGGAATAACCAGTTTGTAAACCACGTGGTCATATAAAGTATGGCTCATTGTGGTGAAAAACCATTGGCCGCGTTCGGTTTCGCTGTGTACGGTTGTGTTCATATTGATCTCCAATATCGCTAATTAAATAGCCGTTTGTTTGGGTTCAGTGAGTTAGACGAGCGCTTCTAGCACTGGGCGAGTTGTCGGAGGGCTGGGCAGTGTGCGATTCACTCCAATCCTTGTTGCAGGTCGTTTTAAGAGTTCGGTTAGCCTGTTGTTTTGTGCCACGTTGTCCCGGTTTAGTAAGTCGTGATGCCCAAAAGAGTAAGGCGTCGCGTGCAGTACATCGCAAACATGTGCAACCAGCCGTGCGAAGAAGGCGGGTATGGCGAACCGCGCGATTGGGCGTTTTTCGGCCAGTGCGTTGAGATACTCGGGTAGGGTGAAGGTCTCATCGCCTCCAAGATTGTATTCACGCTCAGTTTCGCTAGTACCAAGGGTGTCTGCTAAGGCAAGTTTGGCGATGGCCTCACCTAAATCGTTCGCGGTTAGTGGCGTGATTTTGTGGATCGCATGCGCTGGCACCATATGCACAGGCCAGTTTGCTAGCCGTCGAAACCACTTTGCGCCAAATCCGCCATCGCCGTCGATTACGCTTGGTCTAACAATGGCCCAGTCAGCGCCACTTTTCTTTAGTGCCAGCTCGCCCCGTTCTTTGCTGGTTAAGAATCGGCTCCTTACCTCGCAATCCAAACCGAGAGTAGAGATATGAATTAATCGCGTTTTGCTTGTGTGGCATGCTTTTGCAAGATCAGCGATTGCTGTGTGATGAACAGATTCATAGGTTTCGCGAAAGCGTTCGCGCAAGATCCCAACCGTGTTGATCACCGTGTCTACCTCAGAGGTGAGCGTCAACCAATCTTGATTTCCAGTCGCCTTATGAAATTGAATGCTGCGCTCATTTTCTGCGCATTTATTAGGCTTAGTGCGTGTGCCAATTAATACCTCGGCGCCGAGTCTATTGAGATGCTTGACCACATGTCGACCAATAAAGCCGCGGCCGCCGAGTACAAGAATTTTGGGTTTGTTGTGTGCTTTGTTCATCTGATCCTCCGTCGATCTGAGGGCAGATTAAGCTGAATTATGGCACCGTGCTTCCTTGGCTATAGTTTAACTACAATAAAAATTATTATCTTTATTAATCAGTGGTTTATGTATTTCCTGAATTATAAAATAGTATGTTCTTAGTAATCTAAGATAGTGCTTTTGCGACAGCGCGACGATAGTTTTCGCCGATGGGGATCTCCAATTGATCGATCTCAATATCATTGTTGGTGTACGCCGTTATTTTGGCGCTGTTAACGATGTAAGAGCGATGGACTCGAATAAATTGATCGCCTAAAGATTCCGAGAATGCGCCTAGACCGGCTTTGATAATGTGCGAACCTGAATTAAGGTGAATCTGTATGTAGTCTTTCAGGCCCTGTACATAAAGTATGTCGGCGAGTTTAACTTTGACTTGTTTGCGATCTTTGCGAACAAAGATGTAGTCCTCAGTTGAAGGTGCCTCAGGTGATGAAGGTTTTCGGTGTGCCGAAGAGTGCTGGGCATTAAAGCGCTCAATAGCTTGGAAAAATCGCGCAAAGACAATGGGCTTTAACAGGTAATCGACGGCGTCAAGTTCAAAACCATCTAAGGCGTAATCGCGATATGCGGTGGTGAATATTACCTTGGGTTTGTGTTGCAGGTTTTTATAGAAATCTGTTCCTTTCAAAACCGGCATTTCAATATCCAGAAACAGTAAATCAATTTGTTGTTCTTTTATCAGTTGGCTTGCTTCAATCGCACTGGCACACGAAGCGGCTAGTTCAAAGCCCGGTAGCTGGCTCAGATGGCTCTCCAACAACTCTCGAGCAAGCTCCTCATCGTCAACGACCATACATCTCACTGGGGTGCAGCTTTTGTTATTGGAATGGGCCATTGCTCTACTTTTGTATCACGCTTAGTCTGCTTGTGTAGTGGCTTGATGTTTCTTCCACGTCATATGAGTGTGCATTTGGGTATAGTAGCGCTAGTTGCTTTTTCAGATTTGCCAAGCCAACGGTGTCTAGCTTTAGCTCAGACGTTTGGATACGTTGAGGTTTAGTGTTACTGATAACAAATATTATATTGCCATTTTCTGTACTGAGGTCAATGCTGACCGTGGCTGTATGGAGTTCTTCTTGCGTGCTGTGCTTACACGCGTTTTCGAGTAGGGTAAGCAGTATAAGCGGAGCGATTTTAACTTCGGCGGTGGCTTGGTTTTTGAACGTAATATTCAAACGTTTGCCATAGCGAATCTTCTCAAGCGCAATATAGTTTTCGATCAATTTGGCTTCAGCCGATAAGGGAACGAATTTGTCGTTGCATCGGTAGACAACGTAGTCAAGAATGCCTGATAGTTTTTCAATCGCAACTGGTGTTTGTTCAGATTTTTTTAACGACAGCGCGTAAATGTTGTTCAAGGTATTGAAAATAAAATGAGGGTTCAGTTGATTTTTTAATGCATCAAGTTCGGCAGTCCTCTTTTGTTCGCGTATACGAAGTAAGGTTTGTTGTTGTTGAAAGAAATTATGAGCTACCAACAATGCCGTTGGAAACAGAAACAGCGGTAACTTATTGAAGATGATATAGCGCAACGTCCAAAACAGGCTCATGCGCTCGGTCAGCGTCATGTGACCGAAGTTTTTAAGAAACGCTGTATAGGAATCCGGATAAAGCGGTTCCAAGTAGAAGTAGCGAATAAGGATATTTATCTCAGAGGCCACTATCAGCAATATGAACAACAGTAAGAGAAACAGCTTACGGCGATTCCCTTCTAAGAAAAGTGGAACCAAATAACGCATGGTGACCAGTGCCACAAGAAACTGTAGCCCAGTAACCATACCGACGGTTTCGA
>CALKRK010000092.1 GCA_937989675.1 uncultured Arenicella sp.
GAGAGCGCGTTGTCGGGCAAAAAGGTCGCCGTGTTATCGAAAATCCAAGCAATGGGTGGTGAGGCGAGGCGTTGCAACCAGTGGTCACTGCGGTTATCGTCGGTCAGTTCAGCTTTAAAATAATTAGCCGCAATGGAATGATAGAAACCATGTTGTACGTCGTCTTCGCGGCTCCAGATTACTTTAACGGGTTTGCCGGTTGCTTTAGCGAGTTCTACGGCTTCCAGTGTGAAATCATTCTTACTCTTGCGGCCGAAGGCACCGCCCATTAAAGTGTTGTTGAGTTCTACTTTATCGGCATCTTTCTCAGGGTCAAAGCCAAGTTCCCCAAGTGCCAGGGTTTTCCCCCACTGAGGCGATTGTGTGCCAGTCCAGATTTTACAGTTGCCATTTTTCTCAACGACGGCGGTGGCCGCTGGAGTCTCCATTGGCATATGGTGGTGATAAGGGACGGTGTACGTTGCCTCAACGGTTTTGTCAGGGTTGAAGCTATGGGCATAAATATCCTCACCTTCAACACGTACGGGTTTGGCTTTAGCGTTTACTTTTTTTACCAGTTCTTGTTTGTACGTTTCCGAGTTATGTATCGCATTTTCACCGTCTTCCCATTCGACCTTGAGTTTTTTACGCCCTTCAATAGCGGCCCATGTGTTCGTTGCTAATACGGCTACCCCGGATACGGGGAACACGTATACTGGCATTTCTCGGTCTTTGAGCTGAATGACGTCGACCACACCACTGATTTTCTTAGCCTCAGTTGCGTCGAACGACTTAACTTTTCCGCCAACAACTGGTGGGCGCTGGATGCTGGCGATCAGCATACCTGGTAGTTGAATGTCTTGAGCATAAGTAGCTTGTCCGGTGACGATATTCTCGACGCCTTGGAGCTCAACATCTTTACCAATCAAAGTGAATTCGCTCTTATCTTTAAGCGTTACAGATTCAACCTCAGGCACCGGTAGTGCTGCCGCGTCTTGAGCTAGCTCACCAAAGCTAAGTTTGCGGCCGGATTTGCCATGCACCACCTGATGCATCTGCGCTTTAACCGAGTTTTTCTTGACCCCCCATTTGTTGGCAGCCGCTTGTTCAAGCATGTCTCGCGCAACGGCACCCATTTCGCGGGTGTGCTTGATGAATCGTCGAATTGATGCTGAACCGCCTGTGCTTTGGTTGCCGTATCGCGTGTCGGCATTGCCTAGAACTGCGGTTACTCGGCCCCAATCTGCGCCAAGTTCTTCGGCAATAATTTGCGGCACACTGGTCATAATACCTTGGCCCATTTCGGCGCGATGGCAAATTATTTCGGTATCACCATTGGGCTTGATGTTTACGAACACGCCCAACGCCGACGGCGCCGCAGTTTGGCTTTGTTCAGCACTCGCGATGTTAGTACCACCCGGGATAACTGTGCTAAGTATCAGAACGCCACTGGCGCGCCCTGTTAAGGAGAGAAATTCGCGCCGATTCAGTTTTTTTAATGCACTCATGATGACGCCTCCTTCTTATTGGATTGCATAACCCCGGCGGCCTCTTCGATGGCTTTTTTAATTCGAGGATACGTTCCGCAGCGGCAAATATTTCCTTGCATGGCTGTTTCGATGTCCTGCTCATTAGGAGCCGGGTTGCTGGCTAGCAGAGCGGCAGCGCTCATCATTTGCCCTGCTTGGCAATAACCGCATTGTGGAACTTTGTTGTCGACCCATGCTTGTTGAACAGGGTGCAAGGAAGTGTCTTCACTCAAGCCTTCAATGGTAGTGACCTGTTTGTCTATGGCTGATGACAGCGGCGTTACGCACGAGCGAATGGCTTGCCCATCTATATGAACAGTGCAAGCGCCGCATAAACCTAAACCACAACCGAATTTGGTGCCGGTAAGTTGAGCGATGTCTCGTATGGCGTACAGCAATGGCATTGCTGGGTCGGCGTCAAGTGAAACAGGTTGACCGTTGAGAGTAATCTTTACCATGCTGATCTCCAAATAATGGGGTGGAAGTTAAGCTTTGTTTTGCATTGTATCTAAATAGTTGTGTTGATTTAGAGATTTTTCGGCAAGCCTAGATAGCTTTTAAGTAATAGTTAGTGCTTCGAGTGCTATTTGCATTTCATGACTATTTGAGTAGATGTGTGGCGAGAGGCGGATGCCGTATTCCCGGCTGTCAAATAACACCTTGGCCGCTCGCAGGCGTTGAGAGGCATGTTCGATATCAGGGTGATTAATCACCAGTGTGCCGCCGCGCAGTGATGGCTCTGCGGGGGCTACAAAATAGTCGCTTGGCAGAGTTTCAATAAGAATACTATTTAATTCGACGTTGTGCTGGCGAACTGTGGAGATGCTGATTTGGTTTAAAAGTGTGATGCTGTTGGTTGCGCAAACGTAAGGCAATACAGAAGGTGTGCCACCCCAAAAGCGGCTGCTGGTTTCGGCGTATTCAAAGTGGTTAATATCAAATTCAAACGGATTTTGATGTGAGAACCAACCTACGTCAACAGGTTCAAGTTCACCAATCAGGCTTGGTCTTACCCATAAAAAGCCAGCACCAGGGCCGCCGCATAGCCATTTGATGCAAGAGCCTAGCACCGCATCCGCTTGCCAGGCCGTAAGATCAATCGGCACAACGCCGGCCGATTGCGCAACGTCGACAATTGAATATATGCCTTTGTTTCGTGCTGCATTTGTTATCTCTTGAACCGGTATCAACTTGCTGGTGTTGTAATGAACGTGCGTTATAAAAACAGAATGCACCTCTTCACTCATTGCTGCCGCCCAAGTTTGTATGTCTTGCGGGTCATACTCTTTGCCGATTACCTTTATGCGGTAGCCTAATTTTTCAGCCTGCTTTAGCACGAACCCGGCAGAGGGGAAGTCATGTTCGCTCATTAACAGAGTGTTGCGCCCAGCCTTTTTGGGAAGTGAGCTAATCAGTTTGCTTAGCGCGCCTGAAACGTTAGTCTGCGGGCAAAACGAATCTGTCGTGGCATTAAATAACTCAGCTAGGGCGCTCTTAAAGCGTTCAATTTCGTG
>CALKRK010000093.1 GCA_937989675.1 uncultured Arenicella sp.
TCTCCAGGCGGCACTACCGAACAAGCGCTTCACTCGTTTCATGAGTCCGATTTAAAAAGCATCACAGGCAAAGCTTTTGATGCCGCTAAACTTAGGTCAGAACAGCTGGCCAAAGAGCTCGGCTGATAGATCACTCAACAACCTAACCTAAACGTATTTACTGAACTTAAACACAATGCAAAACGCCACTAACTTTTTAGTTCAAGCCATTATCGGGTTCGCGCTCTATATTGTTTTGTTACGTTTTTGGATGCAATGGGTACGCGCCGACTTTCGCAACGAGCTTGGGCAATTTGTCATTTCAGTGACCAACCCATTGGTTATTCCATTGAGAAAAGTACTGCCCCCATTGGGTACCATCGACACGGCTACAATCGTACTAGCCCTGCTGGTGAGCTTGCTGAAAATATTTGCTTATTTTCTGCTCACGCAGTACCAACCGAATGTAATCCAGTACTTAATATTCGCTGCTGGACTGTTTTTAAAAGCCAGTATCTATCTATTTTTTGCCGCCATACTAATCGGCGTGATCGCAAGCTGGATTAACCCGCACAGCTACCATCCAATTCTGAGCGTTGCGCGTTCTATCAGTGAGCCACTGCTGGCACCAGCTAGAAAAATCATCCCTGCTATTGGCGGCATTGATTTTTCACCAATGGTGGTCTTGCTATTCATGCAATTTTCCTTGTACATCATTTGGGAATATTTATTACCCATCCCAGTATAGATCGATGCCTGAGCCACTCAACTCCGTCGGCATTGTCGAGCCTCAGATAGCCGAATTTGACTCGCCGCTGCAGCTCACCAGCAGCGGCGTGCTAAATCAATATTCGCTAGCCTACGAAACCTATGGCGAGCTTAATGCAAACCGTAGCAATGCGTTACTGATTTGTCATGCCTTGAGTAGCGATCATCATGCTGCCGGCTTTCACAGTAAAACTGACAAATCTGCGGGTTGGTGGGACTTATTGATTGGGCCTGGAAAGCCAATCGATACAAACCGCTTCTTTGTAGTATGCAGCAACAACTTAGGCGGCTGCAGTGGCAGCACGGGCCCGGCGTCTATAAATCCGTCAACCGGGCAACCTTATGGGCCAGACTTCCCAATTGTGACCGTGGCCGATTGGGTAGAATCACAAGCGCGACTTAGTGATTATCTCGGCATTGAGCAGTGGGCTGCGGTTATTGGCGGCAGCCTGGGCGGAATGCAGGTTTTGCAATGGAGCACCACCTACCCTAATCGCCTAAAACACGCCATCGTCATTGCCTCAGCCGCGAAGCTCACCGCACAAAATATCGGCTTCAACGACGTAGCCAGGCAAGCCATTCGCACCGACCCAGATTTTCATAACGGCGACTATTACAAACACAATACACGGCCAGCACGCGGGCTGAGAGTGGCCCGCATGCTCGGGCACATCACCTATTTGTCGGACGATCTAATGGCCAACAAGTTCGGCCGTAGCCTAAGACAAAAGGCCAAATTCGATTACGAATTTAGTCCTGAATTTGAAGTAGAGAGTTACCTGCGCTACCAAGGCGATCAATTCATAGATCGTTTCGATGCGAACACCTATCTACTTATGACCAAAGCGTTGGATTACTTTGACCCGGCCGCTGATTACGAAGGCCGCCTAGGGAAAGCGCTTGCTAACGCCACCGCCGATTTCTTAGTTGTGTCTTTCTCAAGCGACTGGCGCTTCTCCACCGAGCGCTCGCGCGAAATTGTTCGTGCGCTTCAAAGCAATAAGCTGAACGTCAGTTACGCCGAGATAGAATCACCCCATGGTCACGATTCGTTTTTGCTAGAGATTGATCACTATACGCAAGTCATGCACGCGTACATTAATCGCATTGCAGGTGAGTGCTTAGGAGCCAACTCGTGAACAAGCTCCTTAATAATCAAGGCTTATCTCGACACGACCTCCAGATAATTTCGGAATGGGTTTCTCCAAACAGCCATGTTATGGATTTGGGCTGTGGCAATGGCAGCCTACTTAAACATCTACAAAAAACCAAGCAAGTCACTGGCTATGGTGTAGAGCTTAACCCAGAGATGATCGCCGAATGCATTGATAATGGCGTAAACGTTATACAAACCAACCTTGATCAAGGCTTGGGCCATTTTCACAGCAATGCCTTTGATACCGTTATTTTGTCGCTCACCCTGCAAGCGATGCGCAATCCTCGAACACTGTTAGAAGAAATGCTGCGAGTTGGCAAGCAAGGCATTGTTACTTTTCCAAACTTTGCGTATTGGCGAAATCGGATGCAAATTGCTTTAGGCGGATTCATGCCCGTGAGCAAAGAACTGCCTTACAAATGGTATAACACGCCAAATATCCACCTTTGCACAATCAAAGATTTTCACGCGCTCTGTGAAGAGATGGGGTTTCGTATTGAATCTTCAATCGCTGTGCATCGAAGCGGGAAAGAGGGTCTAGGCTTACGCCTGATACCAAATCTGTTTGGTGAAATTGCGATGATCCGATTCAGCAAAAAATAGACGTCTTAACGACGGGAAACAATCATGACCAATAACGACATTTTACGCCGCCTGCGATATGCATTTGATTTCTCAAACAAGCAGGCTGTTGAATTGTTCAGCCTAGACCCTGGCTCGATTACCAAACTCACCGCCAATGATTTTCTAGCTCGCTTAGCCAAAGAAGACGACGACGACTTCGTCGCCTGCAGCGACGCTGAACTCACCTCCTTTTTAGATGGGCTGATTGTGTCGAAACGCGGGTTACGAGAACCCGCACCGGCGGCCCGTGTCGTTCCACAAGATGCTAGGCTCAGCAAAAACGATATACTCAAAAAGTTGCGCATCGCTATGACGTATAAAGAGGAAGATATGCTCTCAACGCTAGAAAGCGGTGGCACAACGCTATCGAAAAGCGAACTTGGCGCTTTGTTCCGCAAACCAAACCACAAACATTATCGATCCTGCGGCAATCAAGTACTTAGAAACTTCATCAAAGGTTTAACCAAAACGCTTCGTGATGAATGAAAATTTGCTTGCTAACTAACTACGATCTGCCAGCGGCATTAGCGCTGGAGTATTTGATACCCACCTTGAGCGCGCACGACACTCACGTTTTCCATACTCGAAAACCGATACGAACCAATAACGAAAAACTCGCTCAGCTCGCGCACTTTGAACAAAGCGCACTAAAGGAGCAAGGCCGGGCTTTCAGCACTCTTGAAAGCCAAGAGCTCAATGACATCAACACCCAAGGCTTTGAACGTTTTGCGGCCACACAACCTGACGTAGTTATTAGCATTCGCCATATATCGATACTCAAATCACACGTAATTGAGCTACCTAAACACGGTGTTATAAATCTTCATTCTGGCTTATTGCCAAATTACCAAGGTGTGATGGCAAGTTTCTGGGCAATGAAATTCAAAGAACCAAAAATTGGTTCAACGCTGCACTTTATTGAGGATTCTAGTATCGACACCGGCTCGGTAATCGCAAAGTCGTACACCGAAACCCGCTATGATAAATCTTACCTTTGGAATGCACTCAGCTTGTATCGCGCGGGGTGCCAGACCATCTCATCGTCACTCCATACCTTGAGTAACCACAAGCCGCTACCAAGAGAACCACAAACTGGCAACTCATCATATTTCAGCTACCCAAACGATACCGAAATAGCCAGCTTCGAACCGCC
>CALKRK010000094.1 GCA_937989675.1 uncultured Arenicella sp.
TCGGTGCCGCTATCACCACATTTGCCGTATATCATTTGGCTCAGACTAACGGAAGATTACAAATCGCGACATTACTATTAGCCGGTATCGCGATTAATGCCCTAGGTGCTTCCATCATTGGCGGCTTTAGTTTTATCGCAGACGATCAATCACTTCGACTGATTACCTTTTGGCTTATGGGTAGTTTAGCCAGTGCAAACTGGGCCACGGTATTGATTTTATTTCTGGCTCTGGGTTTAGCGCTTTGTGTTATCTACCGACAACGCCACGCTATTAATCTTATGTTGCTTGGCGAAGCAAACGCGGAATTTTCAGGCGTTGATGTGGATAAAGTAAAGCGGCAACTTTTATGGATGAACGCGTTGATTGTTGGAGTCGCGGTCGCGTTTAGTGGAATAATTGGCTTTATTGGTTTGGTCGTGCCGCATATTCTCCGAGTTCAGTCGGACACAAATTACCGATACCTCATCGTGAACAGTGCGCTTCTCGGTGCCGCCCTGCTAGCCATTGCCGATGTTGCATCGCGCTTAGTGATTATGCCTGCTGAACTACCCGTCGGCATTCTCACATCTCTCATCGGTGCACCCTTTTTTATCGTCTTACTCATCCAGCAAAAACGTAAGATGGGGTTAGTGCTATGAGCATTTCGGTTCGTGACTTATCGGTATCCGTTCAAGGCCGCAAACTTCTGCATAAGGTTGAATTTGATTGTTCTGCCGGTGAGCTCGTTGCCATTGTTGGTGAAAATGGGGCTGGAAAGAGCACACTGCTCAACGCTATCGCAGGCCTTACTCAGCCGGAATACGGTTCAGTTTTAATCAACGGCCAACACGTAGGCAGTTACTCAAAGCAAGCGTTAGCCAAAGTAAGAGCCGTATTACCGCAAAGCTCTGCACTCAGTTTCCCCTTAAGCGTTACGGAGATCGTGCGCCTTGGCATGTGCTTCAACCGTGTGTCTCGAAATCAACAAGACCAAATAATACAAAGCTGCCTAGCTGAAGTAGATGCTGAGCAAGTCGCACATAGAGAATACTTAACGCTTTCAGGTGGCGAAAAGCAACGTGTGCAGCTAGCCCGTGTTCTTGCACAATTGCAATCCGCGGATTCGGAGGCGCAAACAGCGCCAGTTTCCCGATTTCTTTTGTTAGACGAGCCAACTTCAGCGCTCGACCTAGCACATCAATACGACATGCTTGCTTTACTCCAACGCTTATCACAAAAGCGTATCGGTGTTGTTGTAATCGTTCATGATCTAAACACGGCATCATTATTCAGCGACAAAATAGTGATTCTGAAAAATGGCCAAATCGTCAAAGTGGGTAGCCCTGAAAATGTCTTTAGTGAGGGCGTTCTAAAGCATGCCTTCAATATCGATGTAACGGTTGGCACCCACCCTGATAAAAACAAACCCTATTTAATTCCAAGGCTACGTTAATGAAACCAGAAAAAGCTCAATCTATACGTAACGCGCTTACGTTGTTAAGGCAATCCGAAGTCGGTGTGCTGTCAACCCATTCGAAAGCCTGCTCCGGCTTCCCATTTGGGTCAGTCTCTACCTACCTCAGTACTCACGAGGGAGACATCATTTTTTACATTAGTGACCTCGCGCAACATACCAAGAACCTCAATGTCGATGACCGAATGTGCTTAACCGTATTCGCAAGCTCCGACAGTGGTAAGAATAGGTATCACGATGACCCTAACGCTGGAGCCCGGCTAAGTGTATTAGGACACGCGCAAAAATTGGACAAATCTTGCGAACAGGGCGTCGTAGATCGCTTTTTTAAACTTTACCCAGACAGCGCGCGTTATCAACACACTCATGACTTTATGTTTTACAAATTACGTTGCGAGAGGCTTAGATTTATTGGCGGGTTTGGTGACATTCACTGGATTAGGGCCGAAGACTGGAGAATAAATGATGTTGATTGGGCACAGTCTGAACAAAGCATGATAGAACACATGAACGAGGATCACCTCGACGCCATGCAAGTAATCTACGAGCACCACTTCAGAACTTCCGGAACTGACATTGAAATGCTTGCGATCAATCCAGATGGTTACTTTTTCACAATAGACGGTTCGAAACCTCAATTTATCCCGTTTAAGCAAATTGCTAAAACCGCGCAAGAAGTTAGAAAGGAGCTGGTCTCGCTGACCAATTCAGCCCGAGCTGCGCTAAGCCAGAAAGCATCTTAACAGCACACAGAATCAAGACTTGCCTTTGAAGATTAACCCCCCATATAATTCCGACGCCTAAATGACAAATCCAGACACCCTTGTTGCCTCATTGTTGTACTTAATGACACGGCAAAATAAGTCTCCACAAGACCAAATTAGCCAAGCCATTGTTCAACATCTCGATATGTTGTCCACGCATCCGGACTGCCGATCTAAGGTAATTGTTGACGCCGCTCGCAGACTTTCCTGCGATTGGCGGCAAGAACTACGCATTCGTGAGCAAGGGCTGGAGCATTGCGTTTCAGGCGCTGACGTTCGAAAAAAGAACCCTATTCATTAATTTACTTTGCTTTAAGGAGCCGCTCAATGAGCACATTAGTTTGTAAACAAGCCCCCGATTTCACCGCAACCGCCGTAATGCCGGACGGTTCTTTTAACGAAGAGTTCAAACTGTCGGATTACCAAGGTAAGTACGTAGTGCTGTTTTTCTACCCGCTTGATTTCACCTTCGTTTGTCCGTCAGAAATCATTGCTCACGACAAGCGAGTTGCAGCACTTAAAGAACGCGGAGCAGAGATCATTGGTGTATCCATCGACTCACACTTCACACACCAAGCTTGGCGTAACACTCCGGTTAACCAAGGTGGTATTGGCCCCGTCCAGTTCCCATTAGTATCGGATATCAAACGCAGCATCATGGACGCCTACGGCATTGCCCATGAAGATGGCGTTGCATTACGCGGCTCTTTCTTAATCGACCAAGAAGGCGTCATTCAACACGCTGTGGTTAACAACTTGCCGCTTGGCCGTAACGTTGATGAAATGATTCGTTTAGTAGACGCACTGCAATTCACCGAAGAACACGGCGAAGTATGTCCTGCGGGCTGGCAGAAAGGCGAAACAGGTATGAAAGCCACTACTGAAGGCGTGGCTGAGTATTTAGCCGAGAACGCTGAGAGCTTGTAAGGCTGACTTAAACCTTTAAAAAAGGCCGGTTACCCTAAGGGCTAACCGGCCTTTTTTATGCAAT
>CALKRK010000095.1 GCA_937989675.1 uncultured Arenicella sp.
TAAATCGGTATTTCATAAAACGCATAGTCTCAGTTATTCCTACTACTTACTTAATTCACACTTACTTTGTAAGGCGTGTAACTGCTAACTCCCGAGCGCTTAAAACGGGGGAGAGTAGTGCTTGAGAGTTCGCAGCAACACACTTCTAGCTACTTCAACACGTCATAATAAGAGACGATTGAAATTAGAATTCCTTACTAACAGTGATGCCGTAAGTACGAGGTGGGGTACGATAGCCACTCACACCACCAATGACTGGCTGATTAAATGCCGCCAGCAAACTAACATGGTCAGTTAAGTTTTTACCCCACAGAGATACCTCTAACCCACTCTGGGTTTTAATACCCACTGACATGTTAAGGATCTCTGAGTCACGAGATGCGATTGATGCCGGCGTTGCATCGCGCACTTGCACTTCATCTTCATAGAAAAAATTAGCGCGGATGTAACCGTCAATAGAATCACTCAAGCTAAAATCATAATTCGCTGACGCAGTGAAACTAAATTCGCTAATACCTGCAGGGCGCTGGCCACTTAGGTCAACGCTTTGGCCAGTGATGGGGTCTCGCAATGCATTTTCAAAAGAGTCGTACACTGGATCTAAATAAGTACCTGAAAATGATAAATTCAAACGATCAACTGGGTAGTAATCCAACTCTAGTTCAGCGCCTCGAATCGAGAGCTGCCCCGCATTAGCCAAAACAAATCCGCCTGCCAACAAGGCATTTGATTGAAAACCTTCAATTTCTTGATCAAATAATGTTACGTACAAGCTGCCCCGACTAAAACTGCTTTTCAAACCAAACTCAATTGAAGTCGACTGCTCAGGTCTAGCAAAACGAGTGCCTGATGTAGCATTAGCTGGCAATAAACCTGCCGCGCCCAACGCACCAAGATCGGCAGCTAATGGCCTAGAGCCTCGACTTAGGTTTATAGAAGACGCTTTAAAACCCGTTGATACGCCACCATAGATATTGGTATTGTCACTGATGTTATAAGAAAGTTTGAATGTATACGTTAGATCGTCATCATCAATTACATTGTCTTCAATGGCGTTAGGAAGCTCAACTGAAGAAGGCGAAGTCTGTAATGGCTGGAATGCTAACAACGGGTTGAACTGAGGATTAGTCGCTAATACTTGTGCCTGAGCCGCTGCCGCTGGCACCGCTGCAATGTTCGCTGGCGTAGGGTCCAATCCTGTTATTTGAGTAAAGATAGCGGCAAAACCAACTTGTACAAAATCAATCGAAGAGAATGGGTCAGATTCTAATTCCGTTAAACCGAACTCTTTTTCATCTTTTGTGTAATTAAGACCCAATGTAGCCGTCAGAGAATCATTGATGAACCAATCTAATTGACCGAAAATGGACAATGCTTCATTTTGCGAACTAAAGTCACGCAGCTCCCCATCACCTGGGGCAAAAAAGAAGCCATTTGGTAAGCCAAAGGCTGGCTCAAGAAGCCCACCAAGAGCACCAGCCGTTAACACATCAAAAAACGGGCGCAAATCGTTGCCAAATGTTAACCCTTCCCTCAATTCGATGTCTTCATCAAAGTAGTACCCACCAAGCATCCAATTTAGAGCGCCGTCGCCATTTGAAGAAAGTCGAATTTCTTGCGTGAACGTATCTGTTTCAAGCTCATTTGATGAGGTGATAATGTCAGCGCTAGTGAAGTCGGCATCCACTAGGCCACTTGACTCGATATTTCGAAACGCAGTGATTGAGGTTAAGTCAAAACCATTAAATTCACGATCAATATGCAACGACACACCACTGTTATCCAACTCATTAACTGTGTCAGTGTTGTAAAACACGCTTAAAGACTCTGGATCTTCCGGTATAAACTGACCTCCTAATAGGCCAAGCACTGCAGCGTTGGCATCCGCTTGAATGTTTACAGTCGCACAACAGCGCTCATCCAAGGTATCTTGGTCAACAATAGCTCGTATTTCAGTTTTTTCACCGATATTAAACGCTAGCTGGCCTCTAGCACTTTGTCGGTCACGATTATTAATATCGTTGCCTGACGTGATATTCGTCGCATAGCCATCACGCTCGTTGGTACCTAGGGCAATGCTGAAAGCAGCACTATCAGAGATAGCATCTTCGTAATAAGCTTTTAGTTCGGTTTGCTCGAAATTACCGTATGTGCCAGTTAGTTTAAAAACACGTTCACCCGAAGGTTTCTTAGAAACCACGCTGACTACGCCAGCTGAAGCGTTTTTACCAAACAGAGTGCTTTGAGGACCTCTCAAGACTTCGATGCGCTCGATTTCCGGCAAGTCAGAAATTGAACCAGCCGCTCTTGAGCGATAAACACCGTCAATAAAAACACCAACGGAAGGCTCAATGCCGAAATTAGTCGAGCCTCCACCGAAGCCACGAATCGCAAAGTTGGTGTTAACCGATGATTGCAATTGAGCAACTCGTAATGAAGGTTCGACTGTCTGCAAATCAATCAAGTCAAATATTTTTTCTTTTTGTATTACATCTGGCGAAATAACCGATACTGACACAGGTACGTCTTGCAGCGTTTGCTCACGTTTATTAGCTGTAACGATAAGTTCTTCGATCTCAAATGCGGAATTATCGACCGTATTTTGTTGAGCAAATGTCTCAGAACCTTTAGCAGCCAAACAAGTTAATGCTACTAAATAGGCTATTTTCGTCTTACGCGCTTTTCGTAAGGCGGTATTACTATTTTTAATGGTCACTCTCTTTAATCTCCACTTCTCTAATTTTTTCTATTGCAATTTGATTCAACTTGGCAGCCTTAGAAAATACGCGGCAACGTCGCACAAACTAATGCAATTGGCTTATGTTACGGCTCGCGAGAGTCGTTAACTTAAGCTAATATTTAACGCAATTTGAGAAGAGGAAGCATCTGAGTTTGCAAATAAAAAGTTTTGATTTAAAAAAAAACTCTTTCTCTACATAGATGAGGAAAAAAACACTTATTTTTCAATGAAATAGCATGTTTCTACCTTTTTATGGCTGCTGTGCTTTTTTTCGATAAAATTTAGGGGTAACACTAGTTAAACGCTTGAAGTGAGTGAAAAAAGTTGAATCAGAATTAAACCCAGCTTGAAACCCGACATCACTTACAGACAAATGATTGAGCGAAATATCAGATAGCAAGCGCTCGGCCTCCTCTACTCGATATTTATTTACAAAATCATAAAACGACTGCTCGGCATAGCCATTAATAGTCTCAGATAAATGATTAACCGAAACGTTTAGCTCTTCAGACAGCGTAGAAATTTTCAAACCATTTTCCAAATACGGACGATCATCCTTCATCACCCTCTGTAACTTTGACCATATTTCAGATGCAGCGCTTTCGGTTAAGCTGCTAGTACGATATTTTTGCTGACCGAAAGCGACAGAATCAGCTTTGTTAGCGACAATGCACTCTTCACTGCGGTTAAGTACTCCCTTCTGTTTATTTTGATACTCTAACGAAAACATTTTTTGCCGTAGACCAAACCACCCCATAAATATCGCAAACAACAACGGCGATAAGGCCTGCAAACTACCGCCCACAAAGTCAGCTCCACCCAATTTGTAATAACGAACATCAAGAAGTACTGCCACCAGAACAAGGCACAGCATGGAAGTCACAATGACTTTTAACCACCTAAGGTTTATTTCCTCAATAGAGGAATACATACCTTTCACGTTTTTCTGATGCTGCTTTAATACCCTAATAGATAAAAATGCGTACACCGTTATCGAGACCCATGCGGCAAACCGGTGTAATAGACGCATATCATAAGCAGAGGTGTGATGGCTCTGTTGTGAGTCATTAATTTGAAACAACCAAACAGCCATTAAAATGATCGTCGGCAAAAAGTGAACCAAGTCCTTGGCTGCTAACCTATAAGTGTTTTGAGTTACCGAATTCACATAAAAATAAATCATCGGCCCCAAACACATTTGCAGAGACATGACCGTGAGAAGCTTTTCTCTGTCAACAAACTGCTCGAAAATTAAAAGATGAACTACTGATAACATACACTCCATTGACAGTAGAGCTACAAGGTAATAATTAGCTACCCTGTTACCAGCCTGATTCGCCCACAACACAAAGCATAATGTAAGGCCGACCGCGGCCCCAAACAAAATGAGCAAACTTATCAGTTGAAGAGTAATAGTCATGCCTGGTTGCTTACAATAACAAGAGTCAACTTTATACGACTAATAAGCTTATTTAGGTTCATTGTCAAAGCATAAAACAGAGCTCTTTATTTTGCCAGAAGCAGCAAGCCTTACTGCTACAAAGAGTGATTAAAACAGCAATAGATTATTGCAAGCCGTTCATTCTTTATGACTATTATCTAGTTGCCGTAAAGTTTTCAGACAATTCAGAAAACCTAGGGGGCATGTCTCTTGATCAACTTATATAAATCTCGTTTGAAGCTACTATCAACCTGCAATTTTTTATTTAACTTACTTATCTGTGAACTAACGCTACCGTAATGATTCAAACCAAAGTACGCGGCTTCAATCGATTATAACGTTGCGTGTAAACACCGCCGACATGCCGCATAGCCCGCTGAAGGTTGCCCAACGGAGTGCTGACCAACAGATGCTAGTGGTTACTCATCAAACAATACGGGCACTCCAATGCATATCCGCATCAGTGTTGTTAATAGGAAACCTATTTTTTATCCTGATTATGTGATTTACTCAGCAATTCAAAGACTTATAGTAAGTTCAGAAAGAATGATACGAGGGGGGAGCGCTCGTTAACATGCTAGAGCAGAAAGTGACATGATTAGGTTAATCATTAATATCAAAAGGATACATCTTCACCACTTCGTTTCAGGCCACCCTGTTAATAGGTTTCCTATTAAAACCGGCTGTTATACATATTCACAGATATCGAGATACAAATGAAGCAGTCGCTCGTCCATATTGCTCTTGTAGTTAATGACTACGATGAAGCAATTGAATTTTATACGAATACTCTAGACTTTAAATTGCATGAAGATACTTACGTTCCCGAACAAGATAAACGCTGGGTACTAATAACTCCTCCGAACAGTGATGGGTGTGCCGTCTTATTGGCTCGTGCCTCCAATGAAAGTCAAAGTAAATTCATCGGAAACCAAGCTGGGGGAAGGGTGTTTTTATTTCTAAGCACTGATGATTTTTGGCGTGACTACAAGAACTATCTTGATAAAGGTGTTACCTTTATAAGAGAACCCAAGGAATTTGAATACGGCACAGTTGCCGTATTCGAAGACCTTTATGGAAACAGATGGGATTTAATAGAACACAAATCAGGTCATCCATTCTCTCAAAAAAATGTATAACAAGTTCAAATACGAAAGCGCCGCAAGCGGCTCGGACGCGTTAATGATGCGAAAATTCATTTTAATATTAGTTGTTGTAATGCTGTTGTCATCTTGTCAAACCAGTTCTCGTGGTTTAGATGATTTAGATGGAACATATACTTGGCGAACACAATTCGCTTCAGCGAAGTTGAATATTGACGGGCGAAATTTTTTTCTTACGGAGGTTCATGACTCTGGCTCACTTGAATATGTTGGAAAAATAGCTTTCGAAACCGAGAGCATTGTTCTAAAGCATGCCTCCTTTCCTGTAGGAGGACGAAGATTTATATTTGTGCGTGACGGGTGGGACGAGTACCTGCTAGATGAGAATAGGTATCGTAATTTTATTAAAGAAGGAGTAGGAGGATATGATTACAGGCATGAGTTTAAAAAGAGAGGAAAAGACCACTAACAAGCACCTAAAATATCCCTCCCGTTAGGTGGGCGTTATGTATATATGAAACAATCTCTTACTTTCTTAACTTTTCTGTTGTTGAGTTTGCCTTCGCTCTCTAATGTCGAAACATATGTTAGCCCTGAGTCAATCTTAGTATCTGGCGTAGGTTCTTATTGAGATTGATACTCCTTAGCGTTCTCGTTTCGACCTAGCACTGAAGGTGTAGCGCTGCAAAAATTAGAGCTTACGACATTAAGCCTCATGATATTTCTCGCACTCCTCTTACCGACGTCATGGGCTCTTTTGAAAAAACATTTAGTAGAATGATTCCAGGAATCGAATGGAAAGAGAAGCGTATACTAAACTTGGCAGATCGAGAGTGGATTTTTCTTGAAATGACGAGTAACGCCATAGACACTGATATTTATAATATCTTGTTGGTAACTAACTATGGAAAAGAAATGCTTGTATTTAACTTCAATTCAACAAAAGAAGATTTTCCAAAATATGAAAAACTGCTAAGGCAAAGTGTTGAATCAATTAAAATATCAAAGGAAAGTTAACAAGTTCAAAAACGCATACACCAGCTTTACTAGCCTAGACACCACAAAAATGCTCCGCCCGTTTTATAAGCATTAGGTGTCAGATTCACTTACAATGCAACTTAAAGCCTCCAGACGAAGAATATGTGGCGACGTCGCGAGCATATCGCTTTCTGGCCGTACGATAAAGTGCACGACCACATAGCTCGCTGAGATATCAGCCACCAATCCCATACACGCCCACGCCACAGCCCAACGATCTGTGATGATCAAGGCTTAACATTAACACGCTCAAGGCCATCAAGGATTAGGTCGAGTACAAATCCAAACTCGTCGCTGTCGCAGTTGTCATCCATGTGAGCGCGTACGTGATCAGCCATGTGAGGGAAATCGCCGGCGAGGTCTTTGATAAATTTGTTAGCCAACTCGTCGAAGTCGGCGTCAAGCACTTGCTGGTAGCCAATCTCCTGCAACGTGAACCCGATGATGTGCATTGTTACGGCATGATAGCCGCTGTAAACGAGCTTCGGTTTAAGCTCAGCTTTGGTCAATACCTGGAGAATCGAATCCATATAGCGAATACGAGCGGGGCCTGGCATGCGCAGCGACCACTGCGCGGGTGCCCATTGATGCCGCAACAGAACCTCGTGGGCATTTGCCGCGCTGGCCCGCAAGGCACCTTTCCAGTCGCCATCGACCAAGGGCAGATCGATCTTGCCTGCAACAATATCCACCATGCCAACAAGCATCTCTTCTTTATTAGCGACATGGTTGTACAACGACATAACACCACACTCCAGATTTTCTGCTATTCCACGCATCGTGAGCGCGCCTACGCCATGCTCGTCGGCGTAGGCAATAGCAGCTTCAAGTATGCGCTGTTTGTCCAAGGGTTTAACGCGGGTTGGTGATTGAGTAGCCATCTGCCATGAAACAGTTAAATCGAGGTTGACAAACGTACAATGTACGTTAACCTAAGTCAAGAAACGTACACTGTACGTATCACAGAAACCAGCTTGATTTGGAGAACATAATGACTGCGCAAACATCCACCGGCGAACAGGCCTCAGCACAAACCGGAACAACAATGCGAGCCTCAACCATCGACCGATACGGATCGGCTGACGATCTCACGGTGAAAGAGATTGAGCGTCCACAGTGCGGCCCTGAGGAAGTCTTGGTAGCCGTTCGTGCTGCCTCGGTAAATCCCTACGATTGGCACAACATGACAGGCACGCCTTTACTTATGCGTATAGGGGGCGGATGGCGTAAGCCTAAATCGAATTTGCTCGGCCTCGACGTGGCTGGCGTGATCGAGTCTGTCGGCGAGAACGTCTCCAGATTTGCTGTTGGCGATGAGGTGTTCGGCTGTGCCGCGGGCGCATTCGCTGAATACGTCAGTGCCAATGTCGACACGCTCGTCCGCAAGCCAGCCAATATTTCCTTCGAAGAGGCCGCAGCCGTTCCTGTGGCCGCACTCACCGCTGTGCAGGGGTTGCGAGACCACGGGCATCTAACACAAGGGCAACACGTACTCGTTAACGGAGCCTCCGGCGGCGTCGGCACGTATGCGGTGCAGTTGGCCAAACATTTCGGCGCTGAGGTGACCGGAGTGTGCAGTTCAAAAAATGTTGAGATGGTCCTAGACCTCGGAGCCGATCACGTCGTCGACTACAAAACTGATGACTTTACCGCACGAGGTATCGAGTATGACCTTATCCTTGATAACATCGGAAATCGCAAGATATCCCATTACAAACGCTGCCTCTCGCCGTCTGGCTGCTATATCGCTGTCGGCGCACCAAAAGGCCGAGTGCTTGGCCCCTTGCCACACATGTTAAAAGCGCTTTTGGCCTTCAAGGTCGGAACACGCCGCGCCGTCGTGTTCATGGCCCAACAAACCCCCAGCGATCTGGAGCTATTCCGCGAACTGCTTGATCTGGGCGCCATACGATCAGTTATCGATAGCGTATACTCACTGGATGAAATAGCCGCCGCCTTTCGCCACCTGGAAACCGGCCGCGCCAGAGGTAAGGTTATCTTAACGTTATAGAATACAGCACAAAGTAAGTCGAATTCTGTTACTTTCATCAGTCAACTAGATGAAAGAATATCTAACAAATCAAATACTACCACTCACCATGTTCGCTCAGACACTTCGACGCATGTCCGCTTCAGTGGCGCTAGTTATACAATGAGTATTCGTGTTTTTAGAAAGACCGATTTGCAAGCTATTTTGGATATATATAAGCATTCTAAACTGGATGAACTAAGGTTCGAGGTCGGAGATTTTGAACTTGTCCCTCTTGATCAAGATCCGCTTCGTTGGTCTAGGTTTAAGGAGTCACAAGTATATGTTTATGATAACGGAAATATTTCTGCGTACTGCGCTCTGAATGGAAGTAATATTGAAGCAATATATGTTCACCCTAAGTTTCGTAGAATGGGCATAGCAAGGACCATGTTGGACTTTTTACTTTCTGAGATTGAAGGCGATGCGTCATTGAATGTTGCTAAAAGTAATTATCCAGCCAAGAAGCTATACGAGGAATATGGTTTTGAAGTTGAAAATGAGTTTTCAACTTCATACAACGGCGTCGACGCAATTGCTAACAAAATGGTTCGCAAGAAAGATGACTAACAAATTCAAAAATGAATATGCCAGCAAGGCTTGCACCGACACGGCTATTACACACTGCTCGTTTGAAAGGCGTTAGACATAAAGATAACTATGAACCTGAATCAAATAACCCTACCTGTCACTGAGATGACTTCGGCCGTGGATTTTTATCTGAAGCTCGGATTTACTCAAATCGTAGACACACCTCATTATGCGCGTTTTGAATGCCCAGAAGGAGATGCTACCTTTTCGCTATCGCTTTCTACCGACTCTAATCAAAATGGAACTGTTGTCTATTTTGAACACAAGGAATTAGATCAATGTGTAGATGAGTTGATTTCGCAAGGTATTGAGTTTGCTCAAATGCCAAAAGATGAAAGTTATCTTTGGCGTGAGGCAATACTTTATGACCCATCTGGCAACAAGATTAAGTTGTATTGGGCTGGTGAAAACCGTTTAAACCCGCCTTGGCGAGTTACAAAGAATGCCTAACTATTATTCAAGTTTGCTACGTTCGTTTCACTCAATGCTAGGGGCGTCGAGCAAACACGCCCGCTTAGCAATCATTATCTAACTACAAAATAAGATCTTCGACGTTAGGGATATTTTATATTGCGCTGAGCAAATCATGAGTTATCAAAATTCGCTTATCGATGAAGCGATAGCTTGATAACGTTCGGCAACTCCGCCGCCACAGTGCACCATCTGAATATGTGACGGCCAGTCGAATTGATCAAATGCGTCAGAGTAACGCTTAATAACACTACCCTGCCATCGAATTATTCTTACCGGCACGCTAATTTCTGTCACTCGGCTGGCGTCTTCGTTTTTGAACGCGCGCCGATAAGCTTGTGCATAATCAGGCCCTGCTGCAAGATACGCTAAGGCGGTTGCTTGAACCGCAGCGATGGGCGGCTCCTGATTGCTCACACGGTGAGCATCATCTTGAGCATACCAAGGGAACCATTGGAACACGCCTCGAGCCATGTTCCATACTTTTTGTAGATGCGCTCCATTGGCTTCTGGTTCAATACTTGGAAAGTAACCTTCCATGATTTCGGTTCGCTCTTGATCAGTAAAATGTGCCGCATTGTCCAAGATTACAAGCTCAAGCCGCTCAGGATAGGTGCGCGCAAACTCAATGGCGATTTGTGCGCCGGTAGCCGTGCCATAAAGTGCAGCTTTTTCGAGCCCCAAACTGTCGAAGAGCGCTTTTAGCCATTCCACGTATGGCGAAAGGTCATCACTTGTTTCTAGCATTTCAGCTGGTAATGGATCTGACTGACCATAACCCGGCGTGTCTGGTGCAATCACATCCGCATGGCCTACCAAGCTTTGCATCATTGGTTCCATCAACTGGGATGACATAGGCGAGGCATGCAAAAGCACGACAGGCTTGCCCTCGCCCGCTCGGCGGTAATGAGTTTGGCCACTCAGCACATCGGCGTAGTATTTTTTAATCATAATCTTCTAATTTTTGGCGGCCATTTTAGGCTCTCTAAAAATAAACAGCATTAGGCTTGCTGCGACAAACGGCACCAGACGCTCGACAATATCGCCCGCTGCGTTTGGTAAAAAGGACAATCCTATAGCCAAACAAAACCCCGTTGCAATCGAGGCTAAAACACCAATCGGCTTGATTGGGATATTGGCTAGGCGCGCAAACAGCGTCGGCCCAAATGCCGCACCCAAAGCTACCCACGCAAACAGCACACGGCTAAAAATTTTGTCTGGCAGGTAAATCGCAACCGCAACCGATATGGCCACTAAGCTTACAATCGTGAGGCGCGAGACGAGCAAAACATGCTTTTCATTTTCGCCGCCAAGACCGAGGTCGTGGGCTATTGCGGCAGCCGCTGACAGCAATTGGCTATCGGCGGTCGACATAATCGCCGACAAAATTGCGGCTAATAAAATCGCGCCCACTATTGGTGGAAACAAATCATCGAGCATCACGAAGAAGATTTGTTCAGAATTTTCTAAACCGTTGTGCAATACATGGCCGATCAAGCCAAGCAGCCACATTCCAAGAAAGACAACTATATACCAAATGACCGCCATCCAACGCGCTTGGCGCATGGCTTTGACGTCTCGCAGCGCCATGATACGCGCCATCAAATGCGGCTGACCAAACGTGCCAAGCCCAATACTTAAACCGCCTATTATCACGCCAAGACCAAACCAACCGACGTTTCCAGCGGTCAAACTTAGTTGTGAATCGGTACTTAGCGTTCGTAGGCCCAGTAGCAAACCATCGAGCCCACCGACCGCTAGAATAGCGGCAATTGGCAATACCAACGCGGTAATTGCCATCAGCGAGCCCTGCATGGCGTCGGTAACGCTGACCGCCCAAAAGCCGCCAAGCAAGGTGTACACCATAATGATAAATGCACCCAGCATAATGCTGTTGCTCATCGATAAATCAAAAGTGCTAGCAAAGGTAGACCCGGCACCTTGAAACTGAGCCGCTATATAAAACACGAATGAGAAGACGATGATAAACGTTGCCAGCCAGACCGTGAGCCTGGTAGTCAAGCCGCCACTCTTGTGTGTAATCACGCCGGTAAGGGTAATGTAGTTGTTTGTTCGACTGAATGTCATTAGCCTCGGAGCAACCCAAAACCATGTAGCAATCACTGTTACGATGGTCCCTAAGGCTACCCAAATGGTAGATAAGCCATACGCGTAAGCGATGCCACTTAAGCCCAAAAGCGCCCAAGCGGAGGCAGCACTGGATGAATAACTTAACGCGGCAACGAAAGGGCCAAGACCACGCCCACCTAGGAAAAAGTCATCACCGCTGCGAGTGCGTTTAGATGCCCAAACGCCAATCGCAATCAATACCAGCTTATAAATAAGCAGTGTTACTAGAACGATGTGGGCTTTGTCCATGTCTTGCGTGCGCCGAAATTATGTTAATGTTTGCAGTATCAACTAAGAATCAAATGAGAAAATACTATGCCGATGCTCGTAATGTGTCAGGACTCGGAAAAAGCACCCGAATTGCGAAAAACACATTTGCAAGCCCATCTCGATTATATCGAGACCGTGGTCGCGATGATATGCGTAGCCGGCCCCATGAGCCAAAGCGCCCACGCGATGGAAAACAATCTGCATGAAGGCAGTTGTTTTATTTACGACACCGACGACATAGCGGTTGCGCGAAAGTTGCTCGAACATGACCCTTACTCGAAAGCTGGCGTTTATAACCAAGTTGCGTTCGCCAAATTCACCGCCGCGGCTGGCCACTGGATTGGCGGCATAACCTGGAATTCTGACAACTGAGCTGGCTGGCACAGCTATAAGCAAAGGCCTACGAGTACGGACTTAAACTTTGGTCGGCCAATCTACTGGCCGACCAATACAAACTAGTCGTGCGAGTGGCTATGGTCGCCATCACCATGATGATGCGAATGATGATGGTGGCCTTCACCGTGATCATGGTCATGATCGTGATGATGGCTATGGCAATGAGGGCTATCTTCATCGTGATGACTGTGGCCATGCCAGTGATCATGACGATGACCATCGGATTTATGTTCGTTGTCATGACCTTCTTCGTTACCACGACGCTGCATCGTGTCCTCGAAATCTTCAGGGCCATGAGGATGGTTGTGATCTTTACTGACCGCCCACTTATACAATAGCGGGTCGCGCTTGAGTAAGCGCGCACCAGATCGCTCCTGGTTCTCCACTGGATTAGTCCAAGGGTTGTAGTGAAAATGGTTAAACAGTTTTGAATCTGTGCGGCCTAAGGCAATACAACCGTATTCCGAAGCAAACGCGCCGTGATTAATGTAGGCGGGGCGCCAAAAGTAACCACCGGTTGGAATATCTCCGAACTGCATCATCCAAGATGTGCCCCAAAGGTGGTAAGACTCCTCTGCACAATCATGATAGGAAATATTGTCCTGGTAGAAATTCGGCGTCATGCAATACAGAAAGGTCATCGCATGTGAAATCGGGTTGTAGTTAAGCAGCTTAATCAAGCAACCTGACGCCACCGAAGGTTTTGCCACATTGCCCACCGCCCAGGGTATGTCCATGTAGGAATCAACGCTATGGTAAAGATCAACTTGCGCCAATGGGTGGTGCTCAGTTGACTCTTCATGGCTTGGCTCGCCGGTGTTGTACATCATCAGCACCAAACAACCTTGCTCGGTGGATATTTCCGGCATTGCGTAACCGGCTGGAACAAAAAAGTAATGCCCTTTACGGCATACCTGATCTCCAACTTTCATTTCACCTTCGATGATAATCATCTCAAGCTCAGACCAGGCAAACCCTGGTTTTTGTTTATAGCCGCCTTCGTATTGGACGGTCATACTGCAGGCGCCGGTTTCGTCATCGAAACTCAGCATTTTATAACTGAAGCCGGATGCAAAACCCGGCAAGACCATGTTCTTAAAGTGAACATCTCGATCGCAAAATGGTTCAATATGTGGACGTGCCATAATTGGTCTCCAATGGTGTGTGTTTTTTCGTGGTAGTGTTCGTCTTGCTAGTAAGTGTGCTTACTCTCCGTCGACCCCGTACTTCCATATCACCTGATCTTTAAGGCCTTCTGGCTTGACAGGCAAATCTTCGGGCTTGACTGGGATTTTCAGATCACCGTCCTCGTTAAATCCGGCGGTGCTTATACGATCAAAAAATTCCTGATACCACTTTTCTCGAATTGGCGCCAAGTCATCCATTTGTTGGGCAATCTTGGTGTAACGCAATTCCTGCTCAGCGCTTTCCTCTTTAATCCATTCCTCTACTTCTTTGGAGCGATCGTGCTCTATAAATAAATTTTTAAACGTCATTTTGCTTACCTCATACCTCTTACCTTTGGTTGGCCTGGTTGGCAGAAGCGACCGAGCCGCCAGCCAACATTTCTTCGATAGTGTCTTGCGATACTCCAACTTCTTGCAGCACTTCGACACTATGCTCACCCAATAACGGCGGGGCGAGACGAATTGATGCTGGAGTTTTGGAAAAATTGATTGGCGGGCCGCTCATGCGCAACCGCCCTTCTGTCGGGTGATCCATTTCATGCCAGAACCCTGACGCTGTTAACTGGGGGTCATCAATCAAATCATCTAAGGAGTTGACCACCATCATTGGCACGTTAGTATCGCCAAGCAGTTCTATCCATTGAGCTCGCGTTCGCTCTGCAACAATTTCGCCCGTAATACGGTAAGAATCGTTAATATTCTTCAAACGCTCGCGCATACTTTTAAAGCGATCATCGTTTACCAATTCGGGCCGACCGCTCAGTTCGCAAAATGTTTTCCAATGGTTGTCCCAATACGGCAGTAACGCTATGTATTGATCGTCTTTAGTTCGGTATGGCCTGCGGTGTTTTGCCATCAAGCGCACGTAACCGGCTTCGCCCAGAGGTGGTTCGAATGACTGCCCCCACAAGTGTTCTGTCATCACAAACGACACCATGCTTTCAAACATCGGCACTTCAATTTCTTGGCCTTGGCCAGTTCGCTCCTTGTGGAACAATGCCGCCAACACCGCTTGCACAACATTTTGCGCAGTGGTTTTATCGGCAATAACGGTTGGCAAGTAACGCGGCTCACCTTCAACCTTAGACTGCAAAATAGCAATGCCGCTCGCCGCTTGAATCGAATCATCCAAAGCGCCTTTGTCTCCATATGGCCCTTTTTTGCTGTAACCGTAAGTCGCGCAATAAACTATGTCTGGTGCCACTGATTTTACTTTGTCATAGTCAAGACCTAAGCGCTGCATTGCCGCAGGTCTAAAGTTATGAATCATCACATCGCCAGTTTTGATAATCTCGAGCGCGGCGTTACGACCAGCCTCAGATTTCAGATCCAGCGCGACCGAACGCTTATTGCGATTACAACCCAAATACATCGAAGACATATTTTGGGTGTTGCGATACGGGCCCAAGTTGCGATTAGTGTCGCCGGTAAGCGGCTCAATTTTAATAACCTCGGCGCCTAAATCACCAAGCATCTGACATGCGTAAGGCCCAAGCACTACGCTGGTTAGCTCAACAATACGAACACCTTTTAGCGGGCCAGCCATCAGAGCTTGCCCTCGAGGTTGTAGAGCTTAATTACGTTATCGCGCATAAATTTTCGTCGTACTTCAGGCTTCAACTCAAAGGCATCAATCTCATCGATGGTTCGCTTGAACCTCAGCACCGGAAAGTCGCTGCCAAAAATTACTTTATTTTGGCCGTATGAATTCAAGTATTTAACAATACTCTCAGGCCAATACTTAGGGCTATGGGCGTCGGTGCACATAAATACGTTTTCATGTTTCCAGGACATTGCGATCATTTCATCGTGCCAAGGAATTCCAACGTGCGAGCCAATCAGTTTGAGTTCTGGAAGATCACAGGCTATATCATCTAAATAAATAGGCCGCCCGACTGACCGGCATCGATGTTCTTTTGAGTAAATGAGGCTTTGTCCTACCTGCATTTGAATCGGAATATCCAACTCAATGCATTTGGCATAAAACGGATAGTACTTGGCTTCATTGGGTGGCAAATCAAACCAGTGCGGATACAAATGCGCACCGATAAACCCCATATTGACGACGGCGTCTTCCAATGCTCGGACTCCATCCATTCCGGTAAACGGATCAATACCTATCAGCCCAAAAAACCTGTCTGGGTACTTAGCAACCGCATCCGCCACAATCTCAGGCGGCATGTGATAGCAACCAGGCAAACCCACGCGGCCGGATTTAGCGGCAACCAGAAAACTGGTCTGAATACCCGCTTCATCCATGTCATCGATCATCTTTTCTAAGCTGATGCCGCCACTGTCATGTTTGCCTTTGACTTTTCCAACAAAGAAATCGTCGGTCCAATTTGGCCGACAAGCTAGCGCTTCTTGGGTCCAGATGTTTACTACGGCATCGATGGCTTGGTAATCGTGACTCATTCTTTATTCGCTCGCTCTATGTTCTTAATCTGTTATTCATAAGCCTAGGAATACCATAGAGGCACCGCACATCAAAATTGTGCTACCCGCCAACGCATGACCAAAGCGTTCAAAATTCGGCATCTTAATAAAGCTAAGACCCCAAACCGAAATCATCACGGCCGCCACCATCGTGACCACGGTTACCACCGCAAATACGCAGGACACCAACACTGCGCCCCATATATTACCGATCGCAGCCGGGTACATAAGCAATGGTATTAACGGCTCGCAAGGCCCTAAAACGAATACGATGAACAACGCCCAGTAAGCCTGCGGAGTTCTTTGCACCGCGGTCTCGCCATGATCGCCATCTTTCTTTCGGTGATGATGGCCGTGCAATACGCCGTGTTCTATATCACCTTTATCGTGATATGCGTGGCGCAGGCCCCAGGCAAAGTAGACTAAGCCTAACGCCAGTAATGCCCATGCTGCGATGTCGCCTCGCACCGATTCAATCCAAGTTAGCGAAGCGAGTTGGCTACCAATCGCCACCCCGATAATACCCAGCATAACCGACCCAATGATGTGCCCGCAGCCACACAACAGAGTCATACGTAAAGTACGCGCGAGAGACCAACCGCGCGACTTAGCCATCGCTACAAACGGCAGATAGTGATCAGGCCCTAATAAAGTGTGCACCATCGCGACCGTACCAGCGGTCAAACTTAGAAGAATAATTTCAGACATAAACTCATCGCTTTTCTTAGCGCGGAACCGAAGGCCAAATAGGTTTCGAAACCACGCATTTGTATTATTGATAGGTGTTTATATCTTTTCATTGTATTGAGAATACGAAAAAGATTCAACTTTTTAATAAACACTCGTCCACCACCCAATAGAAAACCGCATAAAATATAGTATTCGTTATGGTTTGATTAATAAGAACCGGTGACGTTTCGGTCAGCAATGCATGCACCGATTACATCGAAAGTAAATATGATTAACTTTTTACAATTCTGGCCATGTCCTCAGTTCTTTCAAAGTGCGGATAACTGTTGCGGATGATATTGGAGTCACAAACTTTAGTTAGTACTTGTGATTACTCGATTATTTTACTCTCATGTTGCTTCAAGGAAGTCTCCCTGGAAGGAATTGTAAATTTCGGCCTATTTGAGTTGTAACGGCATCGTTAATCTTCTCGGAATAGTGCACCACGTATATAGGTACACGTGTGTGAAACGCGCGTGTACGTCAGTCTGTGTATTCTGTAAAATCATGTTGTTTGATTTCTTACACTTGAAGTGCGATAGTTTCATAAAACCTGTCAGAAAGAAGAACTACTTCTCAATTTTTGCATACAAGATGTGTATGACGTCTGATGTCCATACTTGATGTATGCATCACATGTGTATTCCAGCCATGTATAAGAGTCACCGTGTACTATAGCTACGAAGAGTATATAGTTTACAAAGGTATATGTACTAGAACAGCGTTTCTCATCAGGTGGTCCCTGGGACC
>CALKRK010000096.1 GCA_937989675.1 uncultured Arenicella sp.
GAACCGTCTTGCTCTAAACGCAGAGTTGGCGTATTCCCTTCGACTACGTGAAGGTCTACAACTGGGTTCGATGTTTTGATACCAACATCACCATCAGCTTCAACGTATAGCGTGTTTGCCTGAGCGCCCGCTTCAACGGTAAATGGCCGACGGCCCGCAGTCGAGTCTTCGATCGCTAAGTAGTTAGCACCACCGTTACCGGTGTCATTAGCCACGATGCGCCAGTCGTTACGCGGAAAGCTCGCGCTGGTACTGGTGTCGTCAAAATGTATGCGTAAATTGTTTTCTTTTAGCCTAAGCGTATCAAAACCAAAGCTCTCGCCGTTGTTACAGTCATTGCCAATACAGGCACTAAATTCGATAATGACATCGTCTAGATGAACAATATCAGCTTGAGCTGAACCACCCCAAGCGACGGCACCACAACATAGCGCCCATAATATTTGTTTCGTGTGTTTCATAATAATACTGCTCCCCGATAAAAATCGCTTACTGTTGGCCATGCCGATTTGATTACAAATCAGTAGACCATCTATTTCAGCGTGAACCTCAACGCTGCTTCTCACCAATATCTAAATCTTAATACCCACCACAGATCATGTTACCGATTTAGATAAACCTTTCTATAGTCTTTTAGTACTAACTCTTTTCCAGCTAATACCTTTGCTAATTCTCTAAGCGCATACACGCATTATTCATCTGTTGGCCCGTCGACTAACGATGGCCTTGCAACGCCATCGCGGACGACAAACGTGCCAGATTGTCTATTTGCATTCGACTGCTCTTCGCTCGGTAAAGCGCCTTCGCTGCGCAACCGAGCAATCAACGCTTGTTCAGCCTCTAAATTACCAGACTCGCGAACCGCTCTCATCTCTTCACGAACATAAGGGTCAACGTTCGGCGAAATCACCGATTCCCAGTTGTATGTGCCATCAGGCAATGGCACATCAAGAGAAATGGGCTCGCCCGCGGTAAACGTGCGTTTGATCGTTTGCCCATTGGGGCCTGATATAAGCAAGTCGGCCTGCTTATAGTCAATCTCTTCAGGCGCTTGCCAAGTTATGTAGCCACTATCGTCTTGTTGCTTCGCAAAACTAAGCCGATCAATACCCGTGTCCGCATAAGATTGTGAGCTTTGAGAGTAGTCAAAACTTTCTTCACCAATCTCATCGTCAGAGAGTGTGTCTTGTTGAGCAGCGCCAGAGTCACCGGCATGACTATGCCCTTGGTGCTCGGCTACTTCTTCCGTTGATTCAACAGCTTGAGAATCAACTGAAACCGAGCTATCAGACGGCAAACCATCAGACTGCTTTGATTCGGCCTGCGAGTTTTCAGTGGAGATATGCTCTGGAACACCACCATCGGTGCAAGCACCCAAGAGCAGCGCGAAACTAAACGCTAAGCTAATACCTATCGGTTTTACGGCTGTTATGACCAATTTTATCTAACCCTTAATATCCACAAGCAACCCAGCTTGGATTACTTAATTGTAACAGTTTATTACATTTGAATGGGGATTGTCTTTCAGACAAAGGTCCAATTCGTTAATTTAGTCTTTCGATCTCGCGAATTTGAGCGCTTAAAAATAAGGCGTCGTCGCTATTAGAAGTTAAGGTCGACCCACCTTATGATATTGATCTATATCAGGTTTTTCTATACTGGCCTGCTTACCATCAGCCCACTCCACCTCGATTGATTCAACTGAATTGAGGTCACCCAATCCAAAATGCGCAGTTGCAGAATGCTGTGCAGAAAATGAGTCTCCGGTCACAAATCGCGTAAATTGCTGCCCATTTTTGGTTTTTAGTCGAACAGTAGCGCCGATTGTTGAAGCATCCAATTCATCGTTCAGCTTCACGCCCACCCAATGCCCCGCTTGCTCTAAGGTATTTCGATAGACGTGCAATCGATATTTAGTCTTATTCAAACCCTCTGTTTGGTGCTCAACAACCAACAAATCGGGCCGGCCATCACTGTCGATATCCTCGGTTATGACCGCGCGCGCATCGTACTCAAACGCCACTCCCATAAGATAGGCTATATTTACGTATTCCTCGCCGTTTTTAAGATAAAGAACCTTATGCTCAAAACCATTCCACGAAATATTGGCTTCACGCAAATCCGTAGACTCAGCTTGGAACAGCATGTCTCTAGCAACATTCTCTGAACCTTGCTCATAGATATCGTGGCGCCAAAAAGTTGAACAATAATCCTGCGAGCTCTCACCACTGTAGTGCCCATTCGCAACATAAATGTCTTTATCGCCGTCATTATCAAAATCAAATGTGCTCGTACCCCAAGACCAACCGGTTCGAGCCACTTGATCATTGAAAGGTGCTTTAACAAAACCATCATCACGCCTTAGGAACATGCGATTGCCGTAGCCCATCGCTTTTCTCATCTCGGTATGTTGATCTAAGTCAGATCTACCTACGCCCAGCTGCTCAAGACGGCGCGCTGTGGTTGAGCTCATGCCAATCACATAAAAATCCAGTTTTCCATCACCATCAAAATCATCGAAAGTGTGCCCCATTCCAAAAAAGTGACGGTCCAAGCCAAAGTCTTCGGTTATATCGTCAAATTTACCTTTGCCATCGTTCATGTAAACATCAAAACCGGAATAATCGCTGACCACAATAAGGTCCATATCCTGATCGTCGTCCAAGTCTACAAACGAGCTGCTGTACGCGCGTCGAGTGCGTTTGGGGGCAAGACCAGAAGACTCGGTAATATCAATAAATTTACCCTTCCCATCGTTTTCAAGCATCACGGCGGGGTAACCGTCGTTAGCATCAAAATACGGGCTTGGCATTTGCCCCTGACGATACGCGTATTTGTAGTTTGCGATATACAGATCTAAATCCCCATCGCCATCAATATCTCCGGCAGTAAACGTCTTAGGCAAATTCAAATGCGTATCTGCTGCCTTTACCGGCGCGGAAAACTTACCATCAGCGTTGCCTTTAGCCAGGAACGGATAACCACGGTCATCGACTCCAACAAAATCTACAACCCCGTCCCCAGTAAAATCGGCGACAATTGCAGCGTCGTAGAGCGGGCGCTGTTCAGGTAACAATTCTTCTGCAACTAACTGACCCTTACCTTGGTTCCGTATCAGTATGTTTTGCCCACCAACTACAATTTCGGAGTTACCGTCTTTATCCAAATCGTAAACCAAAACCGGGTGTATCAACGGCTGAGAATCTGTGCCACTAACGGTGAATACCTCTTCGAAGGCTGGCGGCAATTCGCGCTCCAAAATAGTCATGTTAAGAACCCCAACTTCGTCCGCCTTGATTTCAGCGCCAGCATCAACCTGCCATTGAATATCAATCACACCTTTTACAACAACCCGATGAGCAGGCTTTTGTCGAGCGACGTGTAACTCGAAATTCACTTCTGAGCGCGCAGCCACATTGTCTTTCGGTGGTATAAATCGACTGTGATGCCACTCTGTTTGTTCTAGCTCGTAACCCTGCGACTTGAAATCGGCGATCAGCTTTTGCCACGCATCAAACGACACGCTACGGTCATCGCCTTCAAACGTATAGCGTGCGATTCGTTGCTCGAGCGCTTCACTTTTAATATGCTTCGCCAAATGCAGCACATTGAATGAGAATTTACTCAAGGCATCAAACTTATGCTCGGCTTTCAATAAGGAATCCCAGAGCTCAACAATCTTTGATTCGTACTCTTGAGCCAATACCTCGGGAGCCCACACCAACTGATCAAGCTTTCTACGAGTC
>CALKRK010000097.1 GCA_937989675.1 uncultured Arenicella sp.
CTGCTTACATGACTCATTGAACCTGGATGGCGTATTTGGCACGCAGCTGGCTCAAACACTCAGTTCAGCAAACTCGCCAACACCATCAGCGAGACGCGCTTGAATATCGACGCACACACACATCAAGCTGACTCAGTTAGCCGCAAACGCTGGCGCGTACTATTTGCATTGTGCGTGATTTTGCCGTTATGCCTCATTATTGCACTGGCGTTCGGTACCGTTTCATTGCCACTAATGGACGTTCTCGGCGCGCTCATTAGCTCGCCTTTTCAAGGTACAGACTCTGTTTTGGAGATAAGCCGAGTAGAATTGGTTGTACAGCAAATCCGTCTACCTCGGGCACTATTGGCCGCATTTGTCGGCGCACTGCTTGGCATCTGTGGTGCCACAACCCAGGGATTGTTTCGCAACCCTCTGGCAGACCCGTCATTAATCGGCGTAACCGCGGGAGCCTCAATGGGGGCCGCACTGACCATTTTTTTTGCTAGTGGATTTAGTGCTCTGACCGGCTTTGCCGGCATCGGCCTGGTCTCCGCTGGCGCATTTATCGGTGGCAGCGCCGCCGTTATTTTAGTTTACACACTTGCCACTAACCGCAACGGCACTTCGGTAGCAACTATGTTATTAGCCGGAATCGCCATCACCGCTATCGCCGGGAGTGTTACCAACTTATTGGAATTTTTTGGCAACAATGAAATGCTGCGCCGCATCAGTTTATGGCGCATGGGCGGATTGGATGGTGCGAACTACCAACGAGTGATCGTAATCGTGATATTCAGTGCTTTGGTATTAAGCATCCTGCCCCGATTCGCCACCGCACTGAACGCCTTATTATTAGGCGAGTCGGAAGCGCGCCACCTAGGCTTATCTGTGCAAAAGATAAAAGTTCGGTTAGTCTTATTAGTCGCCGCGGGTGTTGGCGTATCGGTTTCCTTAGCGGGAACCATTGCGTTTATTGGTTTAATCGTCCCACATATTATTCGCCTCATTATCGGCCCGGATCATCGCTATCTGTTGCCAGCGTCAGCGCTCGGCGGAGCCATCTTATTACTACTTTCCGACACCTTGGCTCGCACCCTCTTTGCACCAATTGAGCTGCCAGTTGGCTTAGTCACCGCGTTGCTAGGCGCGCCTTTTTTTGTGTCTTTGCTACGGCATCGCTTCGAATTTGGTATGCGTTAACGGAGCTTATTCATGCCATTACTTACGCTCAAAAAGATTACGGTTCACAAGCCAGGCAGGCAGCAAATTGGTGACCCTAGTGAGGCGCATGTGCTGGTGGACGATATCAGCGCCGAACTTTCAGCCGGTGAGGTTTTGTCGATAATCGGCCCCAATGGCGCTGGTAAATCTACCCTACTCAAGGCCATTGCCGGAGACATTCCCTACACTGGCGAGCTTAAAATTAATGGCGCTGCTAACGACGCCAAACTGCGCGCACGACAAATTGCGGTATTGCCGCAACTCAGCTTACTGAATTTTCCATTTCGAGTGTCCGAGGTCGTGGCCTTGGCTCGTATCCCGCACAGCACGGGCAACCAACGAGATCAAGACATTGTTAGCGAAGCGCTTACTTTGATGGATATAGACTATCTGGCAAACCGACTGTATACAGAATTATCTGGTGGCGAAAAACAACGAGTGCAATTAGCGCGTGTGCTAGCACAAATTTGGAGTGTGGAAGATGCACCCGAAAGAACCCGATTACTACTGCTGGACGAACCGACCGCCGCACTTGACTTAGGTCATCAGCAACAACTAATGAATGCCATACGTCTATTCGCACAACAGGGGGTAGCGGTGCTTATGGTGTTACACGACATCAATCTTGCCGCCCAATACTCAGACAAGCTATTAGCCCTGCTGTGCAGTCAACGTATCGCCTTCGGGCCACCTAAAGAGGTGGTAACAGTAAAACACGTAAAAACGCTGTTTGGTATTGAGGCGGATGTAATCAAGCACCCAGTTCATGACACACCCGTGGTAATTGGTTTATAAAAAGGTGATCGTATGACGCAGAAGCATCTCATCCTCGGTGGCGCGCGCAGCGGTAAAAGCCAATTCGCCGAGCAATGTGTTATCGAGCTCGCTGCGAATGACGATACACCGTTAATCTTCATCGCTACGGCCACCGCCGACGATGAAGAGATGCAGGCGCGTATACAACATCATCAACGCCGTCGCGATGCTCGCTGGTCGCTGATCGAAGCACCCGTCAAACTAGCGAGTGCCGTTGCTAGCTCAGCTCCTCAGGCCACCATTTTGATCGACTGTTTTACGCTTTGGTTAAGTAACTGTTTACATCAAGGTTGCTGGAAAGAGCAGCGTAATGCGTTTCTTGAGCTGTTAGAAAAGGAGCAACAACGCAATATTGTCATGGTAAGTAACGAAGTTGGTTCTGGCGTGGTGCCATTGGGCGAACTCTCTCGCCAATTTGTTGATGAAAGCGGCTGGTTGCATCAGGAAGTGGCGAGACACAGCAATAAGGTCAGCCTTGTTTGCGCTGGCTTACCCTTGACCCTCAAAGCGTAAGACATTATGAGCTTTCTGGTCATTGTTGCGGCGTTGCTTATGGATCGCCTACTTGGCGAACCGCGCCGTTACCATCCTTTAGTGGGTTTCGGGTTTTGCGCTAACTGGGTCGAAATCAAGTTCAATACGAAGCCGGGCAAAACCTTATCAACCCTAACTGGTGTCATCGCTACCTCAACCCTTGTAACACCCTTCGTATTAGCCTGCATGTTGCTTGTGCGGTTAACTGGAAGCTACGCCCCAATATTGGATGCTGTGCTCGTGTATTGGGCCATTGGCGCGCACAGTTTACGGCAACATGTTTTTGCCGTTAAAGCCCAATTGAGCATCGACGACTTAGTGACCGCTCGCGATAAATTATCGAGAATCGTAAGTCGCAGTACCGCTGATATGAACGAACAACAAATCAGTGCTGCCGCGGTTGAAACTACCCTAGAAAACGGCTGCGATGCTATTTTTGGTGTGTTGTTTTGGTATCTGATTGGAGGAGCTCCGATGGTCGTGGCATATCGACTTGTTAACACACTAGATGCGATGTGGGGTTACCGAAGCTACCGCTTTGAATACTTTGGCAAAGCCGCGGCTAAGCTTGATGATTTGCTCAATTTAATCCCGGCACGCCTCACCGCTTTGAGTTACGCATTGCTTGGTAATACGCGTTCAGCGCTACATAGCTGGCGCAACCATGCTAGCAAGCTAACTAGCCCAAATGCGGGCCCTGTGATGTCGGCTGGAGCGGGTAGCCTTGATCTAAAGCTCGGCGGGCCAGCACACTACCCTAGAAGCGCTGAAACACCTATCGAAAAACCCTTTTTTGGCGGGCAAAACCAGCCTCAAACAAATGACATCGAGCGCGCCGTTAATCTCATTAATCGAACGGTATTTACTTGGCTTGTGTTTATTGGTGTCGCTTGTCTTTATTCGTCAGCGGTTAATCAATGGAGTTTGTTGTGACGCTCAATAGCCCGCTAGCGCATGGTGGAAACATTGAAACCGCACGACGTGAATTTGGTGGTGCTCGTGATGATTGGCTAGATCTTTCAACCGGGATTAGCCCTTGGCACTACCCTATTCCAGACCTAGCTTGTGAGCTTTGGCACAAACTCCCAAACGAACCAGATAAACTGCGCGAGATCGCAGCACAGTACTACGGTTGCGCTAAGAATATGCTCGTAATAAGCCAAGGTTCTCAATTGGCGATTCGTTTAATTCCAACTCTGATCGAACCAAGGCAAACGGTCGCGGTTCCGCAACTGGGCTATCAAGAGCATCGGCTTTCCTGGCAACTAGCAAAACATAAACTTTTAGAGTATCGAAATGAAACAGAGCTCAATGAGCTGATTCAACAAAAACGTGTGCAAAACGTCGTTGTCATCAACCCAAATAACCCGACCACTGAAAAATTTTCTATTGATACCTTACTAGCTCTCGCAAGCAAGATCAGCGGTGTGATGTTGGTCGATGAGGCGTTTGCTGATCTCGACCCTAACTGTTCTCTATTAGGAAGAAATGCCCAACCAGAATCACTCTCAAGTAATATTATTGTATTACGTTCACTTGGTAAGTTCTTTGGCTTGGCTGGCGCCAGAATCGGCTTTGTTATTTCCAATAACTCAATCATTAAAGAGCTTCAACAGCTAATATCACCGTGGCCTGTCAGTGGCCCATCACAGACGGTGGCCGAGTTAGCCCTAGCTGACCGTAAGTGGCAACGCACACAACGAATTCGCATACAACAGCAAGCCCAAATCGTTAGCCAAGAAATAAGCGCTTGGGCTTCGAACTTCGCTGAGTTGGAATATCGTAACAGCGGCCTATTTAGCACATTCGTTGGCCCAAAACATACAATAAAATCTATACACAGCCGGTTCGCCGAGCACTGCGTTTGGACTAGAATTGGTGAGCCCTTTGCAAACACCCAATCAACGCAATCATTCACTCACTTACAAAACTGGCTTCGATTGTCGCTGCCAGGCGATCAACTAAACACCTTCACTACTACGCTCCAAACTATTAAAACCTATGAAAGCTCATAACACCGACCATTGGTTCCAACAACCTTGCGCCGAGCCTAAGCAGCTCAGCCGAGAGCAGGCCCAGGCTCACCAATTAGACCTAACCAAACCAGCCGGTTCACTCGGCATGCTAGAAGATATAGCAGTCTTGTTTTGCGCTTGGCAAGGCACTAACCGCCCGCGTTGTGAAACGATTCAAATTTGTGTTTTTGCTGGCGACCACGGTGTTTGTGCGCAAGGTGTGTCGGCGTTCCCGCAAGAAGTCACGGCCCAGATGATCCATAATTTCGTTGCCGGCGGCGCAGCGATTAGCGTGATAGCGCATCAACTTGGCGCTGATTTTAGCGTGATCAATATGGGCATCACCAGCCAGCTAGACGATGCGCCTTCGTTAGTGAATACACCACTGGTGCCTGGCACTCAAGACTTTACTATTGAGCCAGCCATGTCAGAAAAGACGATGTTAGATGCGCTTGAACTGGGCCGTAAACAAGTCACAAACCGCAACACCAGCGCTGACCTATTTATCGGTGGTGACATGGGAATCGGCAACACCACCTCTGCCTCTGCAATCTACAGCGCGCTACTGGACTTGTCGCCAGAGATCACCGTAGGACCGGGCACTGGCGTGAATCAACAAGGTATTCTCACTAAACAGAGCGTTATAACGAAGGCATTGCAATTACATCAACAGGAATTAAAAACACCCTTTGGTGTATTGCAACGCCTTGGTGGGCTGGAGATCGCCGGGTTAGTTGGCGCTTATATCGCCTGCGCCCAGCAAGGCGTACCTATTTTGATAGACGGTTTTATCGCGACGTCAGCCGCGTTAATCGCTTGCAGAATGAACCCTGCTTGTCGCGACTGGATGCTATTTGGCCATCGTTCGGCTGAACCTGCTCATGAGCAAGCCTTAATTGCGTTAAATGCCAAACCGATTTTAGACATCGGCATGCGTCTAGGTGAAGGAAGTGGTGCCGCAGCGGCTGTATCATTGATACAAACTTCCCTACAGCTGCACAATAATATGGCAACATTTAGTAACGCTGGCGTAAGTGAGAGCGAACAATGAAAAAGACATTGCGATTAGCCATCTATTTATTGGTAACAATCAGCCTTGGCGCTTGTACTGACCTTGAAGAAAACCAACAGCAAATCCCAGCCAATAATAACGCCATCAAGGTTGTCGATTTTTCAGACCAAACAATACGATTAGAATCGCCTGCCAAACGTGTCGTTGCTTTAGCTCCACATATAGTTGAAAACGTATTCACCGCCGGCGCTGGTGATACTCTAGTAGGTGTTGTGGCGTACAGCAATTTTCCAGAGCAAGCGAAGTCGTTACCACTGGTTGGTGGTTATGCAAAGACTAATGTAGAAAAAATCATCGAATTAGAACCAGACCTTGTAATTGCCTGGGAGTCAGGAAATTCAGAAGAAAGCATTAACAGAATCAAAGAATTAGGGATTCCGGTATACGTAGACCAGCCCGATACTCTAGAAGATATCGCACGCAGTCTGCGCGACATAGGAGCACTCACCGGCCACGATGCCATCAGTGATTCAGCCGCGGATAAGTTTTCAAGTAAAGTTCAAAAATTACGCCAACAGTATGCAGCCGCAACGCCGATATCAGCCTTTTATCAGGTTTGGAATAGTCCTCTGCAAACCATTAATGGTAGCCACATTATCAGCGACGCAATAGAACTCTGTGGTGGTCGAAACATTTATGCAGATGAAGCCGTTCTCGCACCTGTGATTAACATTGAATCAATTCTCAAACGCGACCCTAAAGCAATCATCGCCAGCGGCATGTCTAGTGCGCGCCCGGAATGGCTTGACGACTGGAAGCAATGGCCTTCACTAACCGCCGTAAAAGAGAATAATCTCTTTTTTGTTGACCCCGACCATATTCAGCGCCACACCGTGCGAATATTATTGGGTATTGATTCAATTTGCGAACAATTGGACTTAGCACGCAACAAACAAAAACCATGAAACAACGCATGGAAAACGAATGGCAGCTCATACTCGCTGCGCTTATGTTCTATACACGCCTGCCAGTACCCAACCCTAAAAACCATTCAGAAGAATTGTTAAATAAGTCGCGTAAGTATTTTCCACTCGTGGGTATCGTTGTTGGAATAAGCGCCGTGATCTCATTTGTGATCGCGAACCACCTTTGGAACTCACTAATAGCAACGGCCGCATCCATGACCACCACGATTTTACTCACTGGTGCTTTCCATGAAGATGGCTTTGCCGATAGCTGTGATGGCTTAGGCGGAGGTTGGAGTCAAGAGCAAGTGCTCACCATTATGAAAGACAGTCGTGTGGGCACCTACGCTGTGGTCGGTTTGATCTTACTATTGCTGTTAAAGTTTTTAAGCTTATTCAGTGCCGCACAAACAATGACGCTAGCAAGTTTTGCGATTATGTATGTTGCAGGGCATGCGCTTAGTCGGCAATTGTCTTCGTCGATCATCGAGCGACACCAGTATGTTCAGGATATTGATTTAAGTAAGGTCAAACCGATTACCGACCGGCACCTAGCAAAGGATGAACAAATACTCTCATACTTTATTACCGCGTTACCACTGCTCGTTTTATCTGTATTTGAGCCGCTTGCCGTTGTTGTTGCCATAGCGGCATCTGCACTGACCGCAACACTCTTTATTCAATACTGCAACAAACGTGTCGGTGGTTACACGGGAGATATTTTGGGTGCAACGCAACAGCTCTGCGAGCTGACGTTCTATCTGAGCTTTCTGAGCGCTGCGTCCGCATAATGAAGATCCACCTAATTCGGCACACCACACCAGAAGTAGAAGCGGGTATTTGTTACGGCCAAACGGATTTGGGCCTTGCGAAGTCCTTTGCCCGAGAACGAGAGCATGTTCACACAAAATTGGATACACCCTACGATGCACTGTTTAGTAGCCCCCTGCAACGGTGTTCTTTACTGGCAGACACCATCGAAGCCAAAGCAAGGCACATTGATGAACGGCTTATGGAGTATGATTTTGGCGACTGGGAGATGCGCCCATGGAGTGATTTTAAGTCCGGGCTCGAGAAAAGCTGGATGGATAATTTTATCGACCAACCCGCGCCTAACGGCGAGTCGATACTCATAATGCAAGCCAGAGTTCGCGCTTTCTGGCAGGAACTTCTCAAACAGCGCTTCGATACTGTGGCCGTGGTCACACATTCAGGAGTACAACGTCTAATCCACGCCGATATACTGCAAACGCCACTCACTCATCTATTTCGTTTACAACTGGATTTTGGGGCTGTGTTTGAAGTTGAATATTCTCGTGAAAGCGGCTTACAAACACTGAAACATCGATAATACTAGGCTGCTCTTATTCACAGGCCTTTAAAGTGTCCAGTAAATCGGTTATAAAAGGGGCTTGGGTACGGGAGCGCTAAAGTATGAACTTTGGTTCGGTGGAGATGAGCGTATAAGCGCCGCACACTATCCAAGGTTGGGGTTAGCGTCGGAAAAACAACAACATTTACAAAAAACGCTGTATGATTTTTGACTCAATCGCGGCTAACCGTACCGTCGGTGCCACGCAAACTCGGCCCAAGCTGTCTAGCCCGAGACCTGCCTTTATAAGATCACTGATGATTTGCTCAGCGATATTGTCGTTGTCGGCCTGCCAGCCGGAAAAAGCGCCTACAATTGAGGCGCCGCCTCCGGTAAAGAAACCAGTTCCAGCTCCTGTTCAATACAGTTCTGCACCGATTAAACGCGCGCCAACCGAAATGATTCGTTACGCTCAAACAGCGCTGAAAGGTCTTGGTTACAGTATTGGTCAAGTCGATGGTCTATGGGGGCCTCGTTCCGCTAAGGCGATTCGTGCATTCGAGGCGGAACAAAAAATCAGGTCGGCGAATGGCCACCTATCTGAACTAAACCTAAATCGTCTTGAAAAAGCTTTTGGAAAGACCACTGATAACTTCGAGAAACTACCGGAGAAACCTCAAGGCATTTCAGCCAAACTTGATAAGAGTACACCTTTAGCGAAGAGCCCTCAGCTTATTATTGTGGAACGCGAATATAAGGTCTTTGCCAAGCCAAACCCCTATTCCGCGACACTCGCCAACCTAGCTCCGGGCACCGGTATTTACGTTGTTTCCTTACAGGAAGGCTGGTATGAAATCGAATCCATCAACCGACTAAAAGGTTATATTGTCGCGGACTGAGGAGCCTTCAGGATACACTCACAGCCCGGCCTTGCGCCCACGCTCTGAGTTGCAACATTTTCTCCTGCATAAGTATTGATAAAGGGCTGGTTTCATTAATTAGCTCGACCAACATGGTCGTATCGAGCTGCGTTTTCTTTGCATATTGCTGGTATATCGCCGATACGACTAGTTGTTCTATCTCAGCGCCCGAAAACCCTTCCGTGAGGCTAGCCAGCTCTTGCAATTCAAACGTGCCAGCGTCTAACTTTCGGCGCGACATATGAATTCTGAATATTGCGGCGCGATCATCTATCGCTGGTAGATCGACGAAAAACACTTCATCAAAACGCCCCTTACGTAGAAGCTCTGGCGGTAACGCAGATACATCGTTCGCTGTCGCTACAACGAATACCGAAGTCTTCTTTTCCGCTAGCCAAGTAAGGAACGTGCCCAACAAACGTTTGGAGGTATCGTCGCTCGCCGAGACAGCCGACAACCCTTTCTCAACTTCATCAAGCCACAGTACGCAGGGCTCCATTTTGTCCGCCGCATTCAAAGCGGTTCTTAAGTTCTCTTCGGTTTGCCCATAAAACCGGTTGTACAAAGTACCAAAATCCAGATGCAACAAAGGTAGCTGCCAGGAACCGGCAACTGCCTTAGCCGCCATACTCTTCCCACAACCTTGCATACCCAGAAGTAACAAGCCTTTGGGTATATCTCCTCCTGGTAAAGCTACTTTGCCATTAAAAACATCACGACGAATTTCTAACCACGACTTCAAGCGTTCAAAACCCGCAATGTCATCAAGCTCTTCGAAATCAAGCTCAAGGTTTAACACATTATTTTTGTTAAGTAGCTCGAATTTTTGCTTTGCAACTTCCGCAATGTCGGTCTTATCGATCAAACCATCATTCCAAATAGCGTGGCGTGCCATTCGCTCAGCGTCTAAGCGAGACAAACCACACAAACTCTTGATCAGCTGATTCACAACGCTTTTATTCGCTACTTTAAGGCGTCGATCACCTTCTGACATCCATTGCGCAGCTAGATCGTTAACCAGCCTTTTTAGCTCCGATCTTGTTGGTAGAGGTAATTTGTAATGAGTAGCAAGGCTTTGCAACTCATCAGGCAAATCTACGGACTGAGATAACAAGATAATGGTGTGTTGCGGGCAGTTCATTAATACATCCTTTATGTGGCGCATCGCAACAGGTTCTGTGAGGTAATGATGAAAATCTACCAATACATAAACACCACTGTGTTCCGTGCTCTGAATCTGGCCAAACAGCTGATTGACATCTCGGTTCGCGGCTTGCGGCTCGTAGCCCTGCGCCAAGCGCAATAGGCCTTGTGTGACCGTCCACTGAAAGTAAGCTTTGCTCGAACGATTTGATAATCGCTTAAAGCCCTCAATGAAACAGCCTTCTCTCTCTGTCTCAAGAACAATCAGTTTACGGCCTGAATCAATAAGAAGCTCCAAATCGTGCATGCTTTCCAAATTAAATTCCCCTTTAGCAACAGTAGGTTAGGCAATATACCGCACAAGGCGCTCAATATTTTTATTCCATTATGGTACTATAAAGACAGAGCAAACGTGATGAGAATCGCCGGATAAATTTAGCACAAAAAGCGCCCGTTCAGCATCGGTCGCCCTTCTACGGAAAATGTCGTCAACACCTTCAAGATCTGAAATCGAAACCGCGCTTTCTGGCCGCACCAAAAGGCAGGCGAACAAACCACGTCGGTCAGCACAACCTAACTTTGACCTCGACGCGCCACCACGCCGTCAGCAAGTTATCGGTGGTGATTTGACTGGTGTGACCAACCGCCCTAAACGTGGGCTTTTCAGCCGCTACAGCAATGTGAGTTTTTCCTACTGGATTGCGGGTGCGATCGTTTTGTTGATTCTGCTTGCATTTTTTTGGCCAAAGGGCGGCGAGTCCACACGAGAGGTTGTTGAAGCCGAGGCGAAAATTCGAAATGAATTAGATAGTAGTATCGAACCGATTGAACTAGACACGCCAATAAGCGATCAAAATTTCACTCGTGAAAGCGACATCGAAAGAGCAAACGACTATCGCGAACAAGATACACAAGAACAACAAATTCAGGAATTGCTACAAGCCGCCGAGGCATTAGCAACCCAAGGAAAGTATACGGAACCCGTTCAAGAGAGCGCGTTAGGAAAGTATCGAGCCATACAAAAAATTGACCCTAAGAATGTTGCTGCAAAACAAGGTATTGATTACATTAGCGGCCGCTTCTTAGCGGCTGGTTATGCGGCCCTTGAGAGCGACAAAGAGAAACTAGCAAGAGATTCACTGAGTAGACTAGCCAGCATTAGTCGTGAATCGGCTGAATATCAGGAGCTTTCTCTAGCCCTAGAAAACTGGCAAGCAGCGCAAAAAGTGAACGACCTTATTGCGCAAGCGAAAACAGCATTTGCAAAAGACGCACTGATATTGCCGGCTCGAAAAAACGCACTTTACTTCTACCGACAAGCACTCGCCCTAGATGAAACTAACGAGCAAGCAGCGGCCGGCCTTCAAGAAGTTGCCGACACTTATATCCAACGTGCGAATGATGCTGTGCTTGCTGGCCAATATCAAACGGCTGCTGCCCACCTTGCTACGGTTACGGTTATCGACCCCGATCACGCTTCCATCGATTTGATAGAAGCGATGATGGAAAGAGCCAAACCAATTGTCGAAAGCACTCAAACGGCATCAGAGGAAACGCCAACTACGTCAACATCTGAAAGTGGTTCAGCGACTCCTTCTCAACCATCTACCAACACCGACTCAGTAGCGGCGAACGACCTCGAACCCCAAACAACCAGACCAGAGCGCGCTAACACAGAGCGAACGCCATCTAGACAAAGCAGCGAGCAAGCTGATTTTGACCGTCAGTACTTAAAAGAAGGCCTAGACGCATACTATAAGGGCGAATACGATACAGCCGCTGCTCTGCTACAACCGCTTGCCGACAAAGGCGTAGCAAGAGCGCAATTTCGCCTAGCTTATATGCATTATCTTGGGCGCGGGTTTACTCAAGACCGTAGAGAAGCTGATCGAAGAATCCGAGCGGCGTTACCCGCAATCAGAAAGTTCGCCGCTGAAGGTCGAGCTTGGGCCCAATCTGACTTGGGTAGCTTGTATGAAGACGGTTTGGTCTTGCCAAGAGATTTTGGTGAAGCCGTATATTGGTACAGATCTTCTGCCGAGCAAGGTTACCCAGGCGCACAAACCAATTTAGGTTTTATGTATGCCAGGGGCTTAGGCGTAACAGCCAGTCGCCGCACCGCAATTCAGTGGTTTCAGCGCGCGGCAAAACAAGGAGATAACGTAGCAATTCGAAATCTTGAAGCACTCGGGGTTAATTAAAACAATAACTTATGATTATAACCTGAAGGTGTAACAGTTTGACGGACGCTTTTATTGGGGGAGTCTTGTTTGGCTAAAAAAATGGACAAAGACAAAAGACGATAAGCAAGCCCTACCGCTGAGTCCTCGATTTTCGACTCAGTCCAAATGCTGGTGTTTTTCAAATCGAGCAACAGAGTGCGCACAATGAAGCAGTGTTATCGTCGTTAACAATAGACAAAAAAAACTCGGCCGAGAACGACCGAGTTTTTATTTGCTAGGGTTTATGACTTACGGAGTTTATCGGCCAATCTCCACAGTGTCATCACCGCGCTGTATAAACCGTCTACCATTCCAGGAAAAAACGGTGCTGTTAACATTAACTCCCCACAGCACGCCATCTGCTCCAGCATCAATGCTTACTAAGCGAGAATTAGACTGGCCAAAGCGCTCGAAAGACGAACCATTCCATCGCCAGATCGTATCATCTGTTCGCGTCATAAAAACATTGCCACCGCCCACGGCGATATCTTGGCCATCCGCATCGCGATTCACCCAGCGACTACCATTCCACTGATAAACATCGTTGTTAACATTGATGCCCCACGGCACACCATCTTCGCCAACGTCGAGGCGCTGCAAGCGGCTTCCACGTGGGCCAAAGCGCTCGAAAGAGGAGCCATTCCATTGCCAGATAGTATCGTCTGTTCGCGTTAAGAACACGTTGCCACCACCCACGGCAATGTCTTGGCCATCGGAAGCTCGACGCAACCAGCGACTGCCATTCCACTCATAAACGTCGTTGTTAACATTGATGCCCCAAGGTCGGCCATTTTCGCCTACGTCGATGCGCACCAAGCGGCCGCTACTAGTGCCAAATCGTTCGAAGGATGAACCGTTCCATCGTGAGATGGTTTGGTCACTGCCAATCACGAATGTCGCATTCGATGAGTTACCGCCACCCGAGTTACCACCACTCGAGGCAGCCGTTAGCAACCACTGATCAATATCAACCCCGTCTCGTCCAGTACGGATGGGGCTTGCTGGTTTGCCTCGCCCTAGCCAGTTAGCTGGGATAAAACCACTTACCTTAGCATCCGGTTGAGTCGGCTGCCTTCTTGGGTCATCTTCTGTATTGAGCCTTCTATTGAGAGTCAGGGCTGATGTATTCATACCGAGCCGGCCATCGTCTGTATGGCAACTTAAACAAAAGGCATTATCAGACGAGTCCGGTCGCGGAGCACCAAAGCGCAGCGGCCCTTCTGGAAAGTTGATGGCTTCACGTATGCTGCGATGATTAGCCGGGATATTCGCCATATGAGCGCGGTAGTCACCACGATAATCATGGTAACAGGCATAGTGCTCGTTGGTTGGCTCGCCGGCCGCTTTAACCATTTGCCGTATTCTGAAATGCCCGGCTGGGTAAGTTCGTGCAAGTTGATTCCAACCGCTCCCCTCAGGCGTGCCAATTAGCGTGCCTTTGGCGTGATTACAGGCCACTTCAGGGTTGACGCCTTGAGCGAAGACTTTGAAGTCATCAATCCAACCCCTGAAACCGTCATTGGGGTTAGTTGGATTCGCGCCAACGTAGAGGTTACCCTCGGTCATGCGGAAGAGTGGCTCATCGGCATCAACCCGATCTAGGTAAAAA
>CALKRK010000098.1 GCA_937989675.1 uncultured Arenicella sp.
GCCAGTTAAAAAGTACTCAGGTAGCGTCACAAGTTTAATGTCACCATGGAAACCAACGGCGCCGCTTATTGCGTAATCAGTATGTGCAATGGTATTGCGCATACTGATTTGCGCATCCTCGCGAGACGATAGCGGGTTAACGGATTGGCAGGTGAGTTGGAGTGCTAGGGCGTAGTAGGCGTCAGACATAGTGTTTTCTGCAAAGGATGATTAAATTAGAGGTCGCCACACAGATTCCAAACCGTTTTATCTGGCGCTGTAAAGCCAATACTGGGCACACCGAATTCATTTTCGGTGATCGGCGAAATTCCTGTTGCTCCACCGTCTTTTACACGCTTTAGATAGTCATCAATATCTCTCACTTGATAGGTGTACATGGACATACCAAGTGAACCTGGGCGCGATTTGTCATACACGTCAGGCATTTCAGCGCTCGCCGACATGCGCACAATTTTTAAACGCCCTGAGCAATGTTCTGCGATATTAAGAGAGGAGCGGGGGTCGTCGTAATCATGAATATGATAGATTTCGTCATCACTCAAATTGAAGGTTTGCTTATTACCAGATGAACAGGTTGGCTTGCCTCCCAAGGTGTGTTCAACTTGTTTAAGTAAGCCTAGGCATTGATCGTAAAAATCTAATGCGCTTGCGTCATCAGCGCGTATCAGTATCCCATGATGAGTAAACTGGCTGGTTTTCAAGAAGCTTGATTCATCAACCATACCATAGAGTGGTTTTTCATAGTTGTAGCGTTCAAACAATGCTAAACGATGGAAAGGGTGGGTTGCGATGCCTTCACGAACACCAATCGGACGATCGAAAAACGGCTCACCTTTGGCCATTGCGTAAACCTGCAACCAATGAGGAAATATATAATTCCAAGGCTCGCCCTTAGAGATCGCGTCTTCAACATGATTAAGTATATTGAGCACATTGTTAGTCAACAATACGCTCCAGCGCCCCCCATCTTGTCTTAGATCCTTAGTAATACCTATGCCGGTATTACGTGGTTTTTCCCACTGCATAAGTCGAATCAAACTGTGGTCTGAATCAAGATGGCGCAGTTGAACTGATCTTAGCGCTGAGTCTACTCCATAAAGAGCACGCGCTTTGTCCGCCGTTAACTCACCCTGTTGCGTTATTTTGTATCCAAACTGGCCCCAAAAGCGTATGCCAGTAATTAGATCAGGGACTCCGATGCAGGTCTCATATAGACCGCGAATATTTTGCTCGTTAGACAAGGTACACCTTTATAAATCATGGTTGATTTAAAAGTATACGACATGTATTAATATAAATACAGATATAAACTGGGCTCATGAATAAGTGTAAGCAATGCAATAGGGTACTTATAACTGATCAGTATCTATGTAGGTCGGGGTTTTACGAGATCGAACCTACCCTAAAATAGGTACGCCAATAGACTGACTCGCTATTATGGTGATTTAGTTAGCTGCTCTTGGTGGGGTACAACGGTCGCAGAGATGTTTCTTTGTTATTGGTAGTGGGGTTGTTTTGAAGCGTGTTTCGAAACTGCGTGAGCGATTGTTTTAGCTGCGAGACATTCAGCGACGAATCACTACCGTATAAATGTTGTTCTAGGGTTTGCGATGCCGCTATCAAGTCCTGCGGCGCGCCAACGCCGGCCAAAGAGCTGATCGTAGTAACTCGGTTATCTGGAAAAGCGGCCTTAATCCAATTGAGTAGCTGCTTTCGGATCGCCTGAGCGTCGTTTTTAAGCAGTGTGCTTTGAAGGTTCTTCCAAGCCGTTTTTTCCGACTCTTTTGCGGCTAATCGTTGTATCTGTATTTGATCACTTTCGTTTTGCGGGTGCGCTCGGTTTAGCAGCCAAAACTGCAAAACGCAGATTGCTAACAAGACTAGGGAGATAGCTTGCCAGATCCAAGTTTTAGCCGTTGGATTTGCACCTTCGCTAGTGCCATTATCAGATGCTGCTAGCGATTGTTCCTCGCTGGCTTGCGTTTCACCATATAGTGCGTCTCCAGATTCGGCGATTAGGGTTTCGGCAGGTAGTACCGCGTCTTGCCACCGCTGTGTTATTACGTTCCACCACTTTAGACGCACTTCGGGCAGAACAATTTCGCCTGTTGCAGAGGCCACAATAGCTTCAGATTCTATTCTGGTGGCGACCAGGCCACCTACCGTTGTTTCAGTATGTAATTGAGGTTTGTCTTGATAAGTTTTATAGCCGCTGCCGCTCTTATCAAAATCTAAAGGCGGAATGCTCTCAGCACGTTGGCCTTTTGCTGTGACTACAATAGTTCGAGTCACAGGTGTGCCGGCTTGCAGTTTTGATGTATCTGCCGACCATTCTGAACGAAGTGTTACATCTTCTGCTGGAAACCAAGTATGACTACTGATTGCTCGTTCTTTAACGCTAAGTTTGATCGGTTTGCTTCGTGCTACAACTTGTGTGCCCCTAGTACGGAAAAAGTCTCGCTGCGCGTTTTGCAGCCCGGTATAGGTCATGGCGGGTATTTCAATTTCTCCTGCGTTTCGGGCGAATACCGCAAACTTCAGTACCACAATTTGCCGTGCAACCCCATTATCAACTCGGCTAAAGCTGTTTTGTTCAAGCGTTTCAACGTCCGCGTTTTCTATGGTAAGAGACGCTCCGTTTAAGTTGCTAACGTTATTCTGTGCTGAGATCTCAATCGTGACGAGTAGCTGTTGACCAGGGTAGAGCACGTCGCTGCTGGTTGTTACCGCAACTGACAGCGGTTGATCTTCGGGCTTACCTGCTCCGGAGGATTCGCGAACCTTAATCGAGATGGCTTGGCTCTTAGCGCCTTGCAATTCGAATACTGGGATTGTCAATAGGCCTTCGCGCTTGGGAGCTAGGCTTATCCGCCATTGTGTTGAGCTTGTTCGCGTGCTTTGACTGTTAACGATTGATACAGAACTATTGCTTCTTGGGCTTACGCCAAGTATTTCGAAATCTGATTCCAGTTCATTCAAAGCTAGCGCGGCAGTGTCAATCTGTTGATCCAGTACAACGTTTAAGGCCAAGGTTTCATTGAGCCCAATCTCATTACGATCAACGGTACTCACTAACGTTGCTGCTGCAGCCATAATTGGGGCAATCAAAAGCGTTGAGGCTATAAAAAGGAATGGCTTGACGAGTCTACGATGAATCATGATTTACTAACCACTAGTAGCGTTTTTCATTGGATTCGGCCTTGTTTTGACCTTGTTGCTTTTGTTGTTGTGCTTGCTGCCAGGCTTGATA
>CALKRK010000099.1 GCA_937989675.1 uncultured Arenicella sp.
GCCTTCGAGTAGAGCTGGGCCCGTACTTCTTGCCGGGTTAACAGAAGTATTGGTTACTGGAATTGAAATCAAGTGAATCAAAGTCAATCCTAGACCGATCGCAATCGGAGCGAACCCAGCAGGTGCTCGATCAGACGTCGCCCCGAGAATTATAATAAGGAACATAAACGTCATGACTACTTCAGTCATTATGCCCGAAGTAACTGAGTATCCGCCGGGAGAGGCCGCTGCCATTCCGTTAGAGGCTAGGCCCCCGTCATAGCCCGGTGCTCCGCCAGCTATTGTGGAAAGAACGAAGGCCGCTACTACCGCACCAAGCACTTGCGCGATTACATAGCCGGGAAGCTCCGAAAATGAAAAGCGCCCTCCGACCGCGAGCCCTAGCGAGACCGCCGGGTTTAAATGGCAGCCAGAGATATGCCCAATCGCGTAAGCCATTGTTAGCACGGTTAAGCCAAACGCTAAGGAAACACCAACGAGCCCAATGCCGAGTGTGCCACTCATATCACCACCGAATTTGGCGGCGAGAACAGCGCTTCCGCAGCCGCCTAATACCAACCAAAACGTGCCTATAAATTCAGCTAATAACTTCTTCATATTGTTCTCCACATACATGATTTAGGTGGCAATCACACTAGCAAACGTTCCTATCCGTAAACGTTAAATAGTGTGAATAAGCGGGAGATTAGGCGTTTTAATGGATTAAATGATAAGTAACGGCAATTAAGTCGCGTTTTACAGTCATTGAATTAGCGATCGGATTACAATTTTCGCACCACGCTAAATAATCGGGCTATCACGCATGATGTTTCACCCTGAGCCTTTGACGCGGGGCTTCTGTTGATCTTCACTCTACCTATAATCAAACAGCATAGACAAATCCAAAGCTCTTACATGCTTGGTAATGGAGCCTGATGAAATATAGTCGACACCAGTTTCAGCAATGGTGGCGATTGAATCGATATTTACTCCACCTGACGCCTCTAAATCCGCCTGATCTCCGGTGAGTTCAACGGCTAGTTTCATATCCTCAAGTGAGAAGTCGTCGAGCATAATACGCTTGGCACCGGCGTGCAGGCCGCGCTCTAATTCTTCGATTGATTCAACTTCCAGTTCCACTAAGGTGCCTTCTGGCATTGAGGCGATGGCATCGGCTACGATTCGCTCCAGGCTTTTGCCACTGCGCAGGTGGTTTTCTTTAATGATGATACCGTCGTACAAGCCCATTCGGTGGTTCACACCGCCGCCGCAAAGCACGGCGTACTTTTGTGCTTCACGCATCATGGGTAAAGTTTTTCGGGTATCCAGTAAACGCGCTTTGGTGTGCGCAATGGCGTCGGCGTATTGTCGAGTAACGGTCGCCGTGCCGGATAAGGTCTGCATGATGTTGAGTGCGGTGCGTTCGCCCGACAGTATCGGGTGAGCATAACCTTCGAAGCGGCAAAGTTCTTGATTGGGTTCTACTTGATCGCCGTCTTTGATTTTCCAATTGATGTTAATTTTGGTGTTGTGCCGTTTACCGACCTTACGGAAAACCTCATCTATCCAGGCTGTGCCACAGATCACTCCGTGTTCACGTGTGATAATCTTACCGTCGATCTCACTCTTTTTTGGCGTTAGCCTTGCGGTCACATCGCCGCCTCCGATGTCTTCTCGAAGAGCGTATTTTACAAGGCGTTTGATGACTTTTTTCGAAGGAAGGGGGTGTGGCATAGTTCAGTCTCTAGCTGGCATTTTATTACTGGTTCAGAATAACAGAAAGCGATAGCGTGCAACAAATAGCGAGTCTGGCATCCGGCTTGTTTTTTACTCAATACGCCCTAGATTAAGAGCAGAGACTTTTATCGTCAAACTTCTCACTATAAATTTAAACCTTCAGAGTATTTGAAGAGGTGCGCCATGCGAATGGACAAACTAACATCCAAATTTCAACTCGCGCTAGCGGATGCGCAGAGTTTAGCGGTGGGTAAAGATCATCAGTTCATCGAGCCGGTGCACGTTTTGTCTGCCATGTTTCAACAAGACGGTGGCAGCGTGCGGCCATTGTTAGCGCGAGTAGGCGTGCAGGATAAGGCCTTAAGTGATCTATTGAATAAAGCTTTGGCCGATCTGCCTCAAGTGCAAGGCCAAGCTGGAGAAGTGCATCTATCGCAGCAGACCGCGCGTATTGTTAATGTGGCGGATAAGTTGGCGCAAGAGCGCGGTGATTCGTTTATTTCCAGTGATTTATTCTTACTTGCTCTTATTAAAGATAAAGACAAAGCAGGCGTGCTTTTGCGTGAAGCGGGTGCGACCAAAGCGGCGCTGGAGAAAGCCATTGACGATGTTCGTGGGGGCGCTAATGTCGACGATGCCAACGCGGAAGATGCTCTGCAAGCGCTAGAAAAGTACACCATTGATATGACCGAGCGTGCGGAGCAAGGCAAGCTTGATCCGGTAATTGGTCGCGATGATGAAATACGCCGAACGATTCAAGTGCTGCAGCGCCGGACTAAGAATAACCCCGTTTTGATCGGTGAACCCGGTGTTGGAAAAACCGCCATTGTGGAAGGTTTGGCACAACGAATTATCAACGGCGAAGTTCCAGAAGGCATTAAGAATAAACGCTTGTTGTCACTGGATTTGGGCGCGTTGATCGCGGGCGCCAAATTCCGAGGCGAGTTCGAAGAGCGCTTAAAAGCGGTGCTCAAAGACTTATCAAAGCAAGAAGGCCAAATCATTCTGTTTATTGACGAACTACACACCATGGTTGGTGCTGGTAAAGCGGAAGGCGCGATGGATGCTGGCAACATGCTTAAGCCCGCCTTAGCACGAGGTGAACTGCACTGCGTGGGCGCGACTACTTTGGATGAGTATCGCCAGTTTATTGAGAAAGACGCAGCCCTTGAGCGGCGCTTCCAAAAAATTGTGGTGGACGAGCCGAGTGTTGACGACACCATTGCGATATTGCGCGGATTAAAGGAAAAGTATGAGGTTCATCATGGTGTTGATATTACCGATCCAGCGATTATCTCGGCGGCGACCTTGTCACACCGTTACATTACTGATCGGAATTTACCAGATAAGGCGATTGACCTAATAGACGAAGCCGCCAGCCGTATTCGTATGGAAATTGACTCCAAACCGGAGGCGATGGATAAACTTGAGCGCCAAATTATTCGTCGTAAGATCGAGCGCGAAGCCATGCGCAAAGAGAGTGACGAAGCGTCCAAGAAGCGATTGAAAGATTTGGAAGCCGAGATCAATGAGTTTGAGCAAGAGTTTGCCGAGTTAAACGAAATCTGGATGGCTGAAAAATCGGCTGTGCACGGTGCGCAGCATATCAAAGAAGAATTGGAAGCAGCACGATTAGAAATGGACGTTGCGCAGCGCGCTGGCAACTTGGCTAAGATGTCTGAGCTTCAATACGCGGTTATTCCAGAGTTGGAGTCACAGCTTGATAAAGCGAATTCGAATGAGCTAAACGGTGTTGAAAATCAGTTGTTGCGAAGTAATGTTACCGACGAAGAGATTGCCGAGGTGGTCGCACATTGGACTGGTATTCCCGTTGCAAAAATGCTGCAGGGTGAGCGTGAGAAACTGCTGCAAATGGAAGGCAATTTGCATAAGCGTGTGATTGGTCAGAATGAAGCTGTTAGTGCGGTCGCGGACGCCATTCGTCGTTCGCGCGCCGGGCTCTCTGACCCGAATAGACCTTCCGGATCCTTTCTCTTTCTTGGCCCAACTGGTGTTGGGAAAACCGAGCTGACTAAAGCGCTCGCCGAATTTATGTTTGATACCGAGGATGCCATGGTTCGTATCGACATGTCGGAGTTTATGGAGAAGCATTCGGTTGCGCGATTGATCGGTGCACCTCCCGGCTATGTTGGTTACGAAGAAGGTGGTTATCTGACTGAAGCAGTGCGTAGAAAACCCTATTCGGTGATACTGCTCGACGAAGTTGAGAAAGCGCACCCGGATGTATTCAATATCTTATTGCAGGTATTGGACGATGGCCGTCTGACCGATGGGCAAGGGCGCACGGTAGATTTCAAAAACTGCGTGATCATAATGACATCGAACCTTGGTTCGCAGCGTGTGCATGAGCATGACGGCTCATATGAAGAGATGAAAGCCCTAGTGATGGAAAGTGTAACGGCCCATTTTCGCCCAGAGTTTATCAATCGGGTTGACGACATTGTTGTGTTCCATGCGCTTGGTCGCGAACATGTTCGTTCGATCACCAATATTCAGGTTGATATTCTTCGCAAACGTTTATTGCAGCAGGATATTAAACTCGATATTGGGGACGACGCACTGGATATGGTCGGCGAAGCCGGCTTCGACCCGGTTTACGGAGCGCGCCCACTCAAGCGCAGTATCCAGGATTTGATTGAAAACCCCTTAGCGCAGAAGTTGTTGGCAGGTGAGTTCACTGGCGGAGATGTGGTTTACGTGAATGTGACAGATGGGTCATTGAACTTTCAAAAAGCGATGGAGCATTAGATACTGCCACCTGGCGAGTTACTTGCCGAAGCACTTAAATTTCCGTGGCGGTATTCAATGCTCATAAAAACGCTAAAATCGAGTTTCGTATTTTGCACCTTGCTCATAGCGCTGCCCTCGCAGGCCGCTATGATTGCATACGTTCATGGCCGCGTCGCTGATGACGGAACCATATTAGAAGAGGGCGAAGGCTCAGCTTTTGATCCAATGTTGTTGTCCGATACTGGCCGCAAGGGCTTGTCAGAATTTAAACTATTGGTGGAGAGTGAAGGTCATACTATTTCTGGCTATCGAGATAAGGATACCCAGCTGACCACTCAATTCATCAGCCAATTTGACGTGGTCATATTCGGCTTACATCAAAAAATATGGTCGCAATCAGAAAAGGCGGTGCTTGATGCATGGCTAAATGCCGGTGGTGGTATGTTTATTTACAGTGATTCAGCATCAGGCGGTAAATTTGATGTTGTCGGCGCACAAAACCCGGTCGGCCAGAACGTAACTAACAACTTGATTGCGAGCTATGGAATGGAAGTTACTGTTGACCAAGCCGACGGAATTACAGCGCAGAGAGCGGTTGCTAATGCAGCGATAGCCAGCATAAGTTCGAAAATACTGAAAGGCGAAGGAGTATCGCCAGTCGCTATTGCTAAAAACAATACGACAGTTGAAGTACTTGTGCCGTATCCACGCGATGTGAATAAGCGGCAAGGGTTGACGATAGCAGACCCTGATTTCGCATCGCTCGCGCTACGGCCTGTAGGCGATGGGAATATCGTAGTAATGTTTGACCGGCAACCAATGTGGAATGAAGGCCCTGGGTCGAATATTCAAGAACAAAACAACCGTGAAATATTACGTGAAGTGCTTAATTTTCTTGCTGAACGCCCAGTAGTCACTGAGCCGCCAGACTCGCCTCGCCCCGCAGGTGAATATTCAAATGTGGCGCCTTTGTTAAATCTGTTACTTGATGATTGATGGATAGATCACCTATAACTTCTGTAGCGAGAGAGTGAACGCGATTTAGCACGCTGCAAGCCAAGCGAAAAGACGATAGAATAACGCCAACGAATTCAGCCTAAGTAAAACCATGAAAGCAATGATTTTGGCCGCGGGTAAAGGTACTCGCGTACGCCCGTTAACCGACGAAATGCCCAAGCCAATGATCCCTATTATCGGTAAGCCGGTAATGGAGTATCTTATCGAAGAATTAGCGCGCCACGGCTTTGACGAGATCATGATCAACGTAAGTCACTTGCCAGAAAAGATTGAAAACTATTTTGGTAATGGCGAGCGCCTAGGTGTTGAAATTGGTTATTCGTTTGAGGGCCATATTGAAGATGGGGAAATTCAATCGGAGGCGCTGGGCTCAGCCGGTGGCCTAAAACGAATCCAGGAATTTGGCGGATTTTTCGATGATACGTTTTTAGTCGTTTGTGGCGATGCGCTTATCGATTTAGATTTGACTAAGGCGGTCAGGCAGCACTGGAAAAGCGGAGCAGTAGCAAGTATTTGTACTTTGGCTGTAGAACCAGATCAGGTCAGTGACTACGGCGTTGTCGTAAGTGACGAGTCTGGTCAAATTACGTCTTTTCAGGAAAAGCCCAGCGTTGAAGAAGCGTTGTCAAATAAAGTGAATACCGGCATTTATATTTTTGAGCCGGAGGTATTAGATCTCATCCCATCTGATGCGGTATACGATATTGGCTCAGATCTGTTCCCTCAAATTGTTGAGAAAGGCTTGAGGTTTCAAGCGATTGACGTGCCGTTTAACTGGATTGATATTGGCCGAATAAGCGACTACTGGGAAGCCAACCAAAAAATCATGGAAGGTAAGTTGCGCACTATTCCCATGCCAGGTACTGAAGTCAGACCCGGGGTTTGGGTTGGTTTAAACACCAGTATTGATTGGGATAATTGTGAAATTCAAGGCCCGGTTTACGTGGGCAGTGGTACGCGAATCGAAGCAGGAGCAATGATTGTTGGGCCAACGTGGATTGGACACGGCTGTCATATTCGTCAGAACGCGCGTATTTCGAAGAGTATTATCTTTGAGTACACTCGAATTGGTTCGGCGAGCATCGTTAAGAATTCAGTTGCTTTCGGGCGGTTTTTTGTTGATAAAGATGGCCAGACTTTCGAGAGCGATAGCATGCAGCTCGACTGGGTAACCGACTCGCGGATTCCTCCACATAAGTTGACTGCTTAAAGAGCACAAAACATTGGATAAAGCTTCGAATATCATCCTAATCGGCATGCCCGGTTCGGGGAAGAGCACACTCGGTCGACGCCTAGCCGCGTTGCGTGGGCTAAAGTTTATCGACACCGACACCTTGATCGAGCGCTATGAGAACAAACCGATACAAGACATTGTCAATTTTCGCGGCATTCGTTATTTAAGAGCTTTAGAAGAAGAGCTGCTGTTGGGTTTGCAGATTGACCGGCATGTTGTAGCGACGGGTGGTAGCGCGGTTTACAGCCCTAAGGCTATGGCGCATATGGGGCGCATTGGCGTTCGGCTTTATCTAAAGATTAACCTGCCTACTCTGTTGCGGCGTGTGAACAATAGCACCAGCCGAGGTTTGGTAAAAATGCCACAGCACCCGTTACCGAGATTATACTTTGAGCGATTGAGTCTGTATGACGAGGCCGCAGATATTGTTAGCGATAACAATTGGCCAATGACAGCAATGCGAGTTGATGCTTTGATTAAGCAACTCGACGGCTATTTAAACAGCATGAGTAAATAGCGTGTCGTTATCAAATAAATTATGGGCGATTGTGCCAGCCGCGGGTGTTGGCAGCCGCATGCAACGTGAAGTCCCAAAGCAATATTTATCGGTCGCTGGAAAAACAGTGATAGAGCACACGCTAGAGCGTCTGCTTGAGTGTGAACAACTAGAAGGAATAGTCGTGTGTCTGTCTCCAAGCGATGGTCGGTTTCCAGAGTTAGCGATTGCACAGCGTTCAGCCATCGAAACAACGCTTGGCGGGGATACTCGTGCGCAAAGTGTCTTGAATGGTCTGGCAGCTATCGAAGGGCAAGTGAGCGAAGATGATTGGGTTCTTGTCCATGACGCAGCGCGCCCATGCATTAGCTCGGCGAGCATTGCGCATTTGTTGCATCAAACCAAAGAAGATAAAGTAGGCGGCATATTAGCGCTGCCGGCGAAGGATACCCTAAAACAAGCGTTGGCTGACCAAGCCGTGGTATCGCAGACACTGGATCGATCATTAGTCTGGCAGGCGCAAACACCGCAGATGTTTCGTTATGGTTTATTAGCGGATTCTTTACGCCGCGCGCTCGATCTTAATGTTGAAATTACCGATGAAGCGTCTGCGCTAGAATGGGCCGGGCACCGAGTGAAGTTGATAGAAGGCAGCGCTCGTAACATAAAGATAACAACACCAGATGATTTGGCCTTAGCCGAATTTTTGCTAACGATGGAAGAACATGATCAATGAGCTTAGAATGCCTAGCAATAGTATGAAAATTGGTCACGGCTACGACGTGCATCAGCTCGTTAGTGATAGAAAGTTAATTATAGGCGGCGTGACGATACCCTACGACAAAGGCTTGCTAGGGCATTCCGACGCGGATGTTTTACTGCATGCAATTTGCGATGCAATTTTGGGTGCGCTGGGTTTGGGCGATATAGGCAAGCATTTCCCGGATAGCGACGCCCAATACGCTGGGATCGATAGCCGAACATTATTACGTGCGGTTGCTAAACAAATGACTAACGAAGAGTATGCAGTAGCGAATATTGACGCCACGATTGTGGCGCAAGCACCAAAAATGTCTCCTTATTTGGAGCATATGAAGAGTCATATTGCCGCTGATTTGGTGTGTGATTCAGCGAATATTAACATCAAAGCCACAACCACTGAGGGGCTTGGCTTTGTAGGGCGCGGGGAAGGTATCGAAGCGCATGCAGTTGTAATTTTGCAGGGC
>CALKRK010000100.1 GCA_937989675.1 uncultured Arenicella sp.
GCGTAGCGTAGTATCATAAATCGCTCTATCGCACGGCTCTAAGTCAGTTCGATTGGCTGAGCCAAGACGAGCCGCGGCCTGCGAATTATTAAAACACTCCTCGGCAAGGGAATTACCACCAAATAGGGTCACATTTTGCGCAACCGCCGTGCTGGCTAAATTTAAACCAAACACCAGCAAGCAAACTACAATGCACCGTGATTTCAAATACGTCATATCTCGCCCTCCCGAATAGATTATTGGTCAGTGTAAACCAATAGCTCGCTAAAACAAGTTAGCTAATCTGGCGTAGACTTTGTAATGGAGGAACGGTGATAATCTCTCTGCTGCGAAATAGCCCTAAAGCTGTGATCAATGCGACGCCAGAACACACGCCAATTAGCCACAAATTGGGGTGCCACTGCGGAACTAAATCAAACACATTTTTCTGTACAAAATAGAGAATCAACTCAGCACCAAAGCTCGCTATTATGCCGGCGATTAATCCCAACATCGCGTATTCAACGGTTAACGCACCAACAATTATTTTTTTGGAACTGCCCAGTGTTCGCAAAATGGCGTTTTCCCGCAAGCGTTCGTCATACGACACCCCAATCGCCGCGAACAATACTAGAGCACCACACGCTAGTACCAATAACAAAATCAATTCAAGGCCTTGGGTAACGCGATTAATCACATCACGAATACGCTCAATAACATCACCTAATTCGAGCACTACGGCTGTCGGAAATTTTTGCACCATTTCGCTAACGAAAGGCGCCTGCTTAGCTACCGCACCACGATTTACCTGCTGCCTTTCTCCAGCACGCACAGCGGTAACCCAATTGGGCGAGTATTTATCCAACAAACCCGGGTAGAAAACCACATAAAAATTAGGGTTCATGCTCTGCCAGTTAACACTACGAATGCTGGTCAGCTTAGCCGTAAAACGAATACCTCCGACGCTAAACTCAATGTCATCACCAATTGTTACACCGATCTCTCCGGCAACATCTTGCTCCATCGAAAATTCGGCAATGGCATCAGCGCCACGCTCTTGATTCCACCACTGCCCTTCTACCACTTCGTTTTCTGTGGGCAAATCGAACGCTTGCGTGAAATTTACTTCGCGGCTCAGTCCATCAGACTTAGCCATTCGCTCACGCGAAATAGGCTCTCCATTAATGCTTACCAACCGTCCGCGCACCATCGGATACCAAGGAGTTGTTGATACTTCTTCATCAGCGAGTAAAGCTTTCACTGGTTCGACCTCTTCGCTGGCCACGTTGAATAAAAAGTGGGTTGGCGTGTCGTCTGGTAGTTGCGCTTCCCACTCAGCAATCAGATTGGTGCGCATACCAGTGACTACTAATAGCAACATTAAGGTCGTAGAAAACCCAACCAACTGCACCAAGGTTTGACCACGGCGACGCCAAAGATTGGCCAAACCTAGGCGCACAAAGCTCCCGCGCCAACGGCCAAAGCTTTTTACCAAGCGCAAGAATTGTAAGGCGATTAAGGCGCATACACCGAATAGAGCAAACAACGCCCCCAGAAACATTAGTGAGGTAACTAGATTACCGCTATACCAATAAGTTAAAATTAGCAGCGCGGCGATGCCAATAATTAATCGCTTACCTTGCCCAACCAATGAATCTGGCAAGTCGCGACGCAATACTCTTAGTGGCGCAATCGTTGGCAAGTGCCAAAGTGCTGGTAGCGCAAAGCCCAGTACACACACAAAACCGGTAATGGTCGCCACAATCCATGGTCGCCAACCCGGCAGCGGTAATACTACATCAAACAAGCCACGCGCAACCTCCAGTAAAAGCGTATGCGCCAACCAACCGAGCGCCATTCCTAAAAACGTCGATATCGCGGCAATCAAAAAGAGCCGGATGAACTGGCTGCGCCGTATCGAACGGGTTGGTTGCCCCCATGCTTTCATCAACGCGACCTGATCGGTCAAACGCGCGGCGTAACGTTGGCTGGCTAAAGCCATGGCTAAACCCGCAAGTAGTACACCGATCGTGCCACTTAAAAGCAAAAAGGCGCGCCCTCGCTGCAAGGCATCCGCTAGTTGTTCTTCGGCGTTTTCCGGCGTATTAAGCCGATAATGCTTGGTCGAGTCTTGCGCGTCACCATCGGCATCAAGCTTCTTATACCAAGCTTGATATGCTTGAATGGCCGCATCGTCACCACGCATCAAATATTTGTAAGTTAGACGGCTGCCTGGGCGAATCAGCTTAGAAGCCGGCAGATCGTCCAAGCTCATCATGACGCGCGCGCCGCCAGCCGAAAAACCGGTGCCACGGTCAGGCTCATTAACGATTAACTGAGTGACTTTGAGCTTAAGGTAGCCGACTTCAATCTCGTCGCCTAAACCTATGCCAAGCAAATTCAATAGCCGTGCTTCTACCCACGCTTCGCCGGAGTCAGGACCATTTGATACCTTATTAACACTTTCGGCAGCTTCGTTATCACTTAACTCCATCACCCCTCGCAAGGGGTAAGTTTTACTTACAGCTTTCACAGCCGCTAGATGGTTCGCATCACCTGAGAACACCATCGACCTGAATTGCGCGATGTCTGCCGTATCCAGCAACAAGTCATCTGCTTTTTCTCGGTACTCATCAGAAATTTCTATGCCGCCACGCAATGCCAAATCCGCAGCGAGAAAACTGCTTATCTGCTGATTCAAGCCCCGCTCAACTCTATCGGCGAACAAGCTTACCGCTGTTACCACGGTGACCGCCAACACTAAGGCCGACACAACTAAGTTTAACTGCCCTCCGCGCCAATCGCGCCAAAGCAGCCGAACATCAACCAGATTCATACTTGGCTCACCAGTTTGCCGTCATCAATGGTAATTACACTTTCACAGCGTTCAGCAAGGCGCTGCTCGTGAGTTACCAACACCAAGGTGGTATCGCTTTGCTTATTCAAATCAAACAATAAGTCACTAACGATTTGACCAGTTGCTCGATCTAGATTCCCAGTGGGTTCGTCAGCAAATAAAATCTTAGGTGCGCATGCAAAGGCTCTAGCCAACGCAACGCGCTGTTGCTCGCCTCCTGATAGCTGTTTTGGATAATGGCCTAAGCGCTGCGCCAAACCCACTTTGCTAAGAAAATCTTTCGCACGTGAGCGCGCATCGGCCTGCCCAGAAAGCTCCATCGGCAACGATACATTTTCCAGCGCCGTGAGGCTGCCCAAAAGCTGGAAGGTTTGAAACACGAAGCCGACCATGGCTGCGCGAACCTTGGCGCGGCCCTCTTCGCCCATCGCGGTAATCTCATTCTCACCTAACCAAATACTTCCATCACTCGGCGTATCCAAACCGGCCAACAAACCTAACAAGGTTGATTTACCGGCACCTGACGGCCCGATAATCGCAATACTTTGCCCAGCGGGCACGTCTAAAGATACATCGTCGAGAATGGTGAGCTCGTGCTCAACAGTGCGCACCCGTTTTGACACGTTGTGCGCACGCAATATGCTTTGATTCATTATAAAAGCTCGTAATAGAAGATCACTAAAATAAGGGCTATGCTAACGTGGCGTTGAGTGAGTAAGGCAAACAATACGATAAACTAAGCTCCACCACTTTTTATTATTTCCGATTATTCCTAAAAATAAATACCTAGTACAATTACATGATACCGAATCGATCACAATTCAAGTTCACACTGGCTGCACTTTTCTTGCTTTGTTTGTCATTTAGCCAAACCTCGTTTGCCAAAAAGATACTAGTTTACGGCGACAGCTTGAGCGCGGCATATGGTATGGACGTCGAGAAAGGCTGGGCTCACCTGCTTTCCGAGAGTTTGGGCGACAAATACCAGCTTACCAACGCCAGCATTTCGGGAGACACGTCTGCGGCAGGCTTAGCTCGACTACCGATTACACTCGAAGAGTTTACGCCCGAGCTCGTGATTTTGGAACTAGGAGCTAACGACGGGCTACAAGGTTTGCCAATAAAACGAATGCGAGAAAATTTGGAGAAAATGATCAAGCTCATTCGCACTTCAGGCGCCGACGTCGCACTCATCGGTATTTCACTACCGCCTACCTATGGGCCCCGTTACATCGATCAATTCAGAAGTACCTACACTGAGCTAGCGGAACAATACGAGCTTCCGTTTATGGACTTCTATCGTGAGGAGTTTTTCGAAAAAGAAGGCTACATTCAAGAAGACGGCTTACATCCGACTGAAGTAACACAACCCATCGTGCTCGAACTTCTGCTTGATTTTCTAACTAAAGAGAAACTCCTATAAATTTGAAGCAAGCTTGCTCACAAGCAGCAACTGACTGACTATTATGAATTATCTACTTCTAACTCTTAACCTATTCGTCGCAGCAACGGCTTATAGCGCGGAAGAAACATACTTTAGCAGCGAGCAAATAGCGCAGGCCAACGTTATTTTTGCAGAACAAGAGATCAAGGCAACAATGCTAGTAGCCGCGCATGATGGCAAACTTGCATACGTACACAACGCTGCACGCTCTAAAAAAGCTTACTCTCCTGCTTCCACTTTTAAGGTGATAAACACATTAATTGCACTAGACGCAGGTGCCGTAGAATCAGAACAATCTGAATTTAAATGGGATGGTGTAGAACGCAGTGTGGACGCTTGGAATCAAGATCAAACCTTGGGAACTGCATTCCGAGTTTCGTGCGTATGGTGCTACCAACAAATGGCCAGACAAATTGGCCCAGTAACCTATCGTGATAAATTGTCAGAAAGCCGTTATGGCAATCAAAAAATCGGAAACCAAGTAGATCTTTTCTGGCTTGATGATTCACTTAAAATTTCCGCACGTGAACAAATTGACTTCCTGCAAAAACTTACTAGCTACTCTCTTAGTTTTTCAGATAAACACGTCGACATTTTGAAATCAATTATGCAGGCAGAGGCAACCCACACTTACACCGTATACGGAAAAACCGGTTGGACTGGACCAGAGTTAGCCGTTGGCTGGTATGTCGGGTTTGTCGAGCGCGAAGAGACAACATGGTTGTTCGCAATGAATATGCATTTAGAGGATGGCAAAAAAGCGCATTTGCGAAAAGAGTTAACATTCAAAGCCCTAGAGGCACTCAGGCTACTCGAATAGGTTTTTAGATCCGAATTCATTTGAGTCGCAATAGAAATGGCTACATGGTTGTATATTAAATTCACCAAATACAGAAGCTACACTTGGTGACGAACTGAGTAGACAACATAACAAAGGCGCGCTTGCCGCTAAACCAATTCACTAGACACGAGATGTATACATGAATAATTTAGATTTATCAGAAAAGGAATTAGAGCTCGTAAAACAGTATTCAGTTGCGCAACCACTATCCAGAGTAATCATTTTTTATTTTTGCGTTCTGACCGCACCACTTGCGTTTGCACTCTATGGAGCATACTACAGAGATTCAGTAGCGATTCTGGTTGCGTTTGTCGGCTTACTTGTATTTATGATTTGGTATATCGCTTCAAGCACAAAGAACGAAAAAACCATGAACAGCCTTTTTAACAAAATATTAAAGAGTCAGTTGTCAAAGTAGCTTATTTGTAGAAGTCTAGACCAAATCTGACAGCTAACGTCACCAGTTTTTAATAAGACCTGACAGTCAACTAATTGCCCTAAACAGGAGTGTGCGAGTAGGAGACAGTCATAGCGAACAAAGTCGGCTTTAATGACTAAAGTGCTAAAAAAACCTGAAACAGTGGTTGACTCCTCTCCTCTGTAATATTTTCTATTTGAGCTTTTCTAAAACCTCACAGCTGCTAACATGCTCAGCATCACAAGCTTTTCTAAAAAGCTGAACCGCCTTTTTGTGGTTTCGTTCGACGCCTTCTCCATTAATGTAGAAAATTCCTAAATTATAGCAAGCGCTCATGTCGTTGCCGTTGCATGCCTTAGTATAGAAGTGAATTGCTTTTTCAAAGTCTTGCCGAACAACTTCGCCATTTGCGTAGAAAAGCCCTAAATTGTAGCAAGCGATCATATCGTTGCCATTGCAAGCTTCACTAATAAAGCGTATTGCTTTTTCGTAGTCTTGCTCTATACCTTCTCCATCATAGTACGCAAACCCTAGATTAGTACAGGCTCTATAATGGTTACCTTTACAGGCTTTAGTAAAGATGCGTACCGCTTTTTGATGATCTTGCTTAACACCCTTTCCTAAATAATAATAGAGCGCTCGATTGTAACAAGCGTTCATATTGTTGCCATCACACGCTTTGGTATAGTAGAGAATTGCTTTCTCATAATCTTGCTGAACACCGTCTCCATTTCCGTAAGAACTCGCTAAATTATTGCAAGCTTTCATATAGCTTCCATCGCAGGACTTAGTATAGAGACGAATCGCTTTTTCGTAGTCTTGATTAGCACCTTCACCGACTTCATAAGCAAGTGCTAAATTATAGCAGGCGCCCATATTGTTTCCATCGCACGCTTTACTAAGGAAGTGTACCGCTTTTTCGTAATCTTGCTTAACGCCGTCTTCGCTATTATAAGAAAGCCCTAAATTGAAACAAGCGCTCATATAGTTTTCATCACAGGCCTGAGTATAGAGGCGTACTGCTTTTTCGTGGTCTTGCTTAATGCCTTCGCCGTCTTCATAAGAAAGTGCTAAGTTGTAGCAAGCGACCATATTGTTTCCATTGCATGCTTTAGTATAGAAGCGGATCGCTTTTTCGTAGTCTTGCTTAACACCGTCTCCATTATCATAAGAAAGCCCTAAATTGAAACAAGCACTCATATCGCCATCGTTACACGCCTCTATTTTATCTAGTGGTTCTCCACTTTGAGAAAATGCCGACTGAGACAAGGTAACTAGAATATAGAGAGCGAAAACTCCAATAGTGGAAGATATTTTCATGTTGATTAGGAGATAGCTTATAAGGTTTACGTCAATAAAAATATTCGTAGAGGCAAAGTGACGTTAAATGGACTTCTGAGCGGCAGTAGAAATAGATCAATGGCAAATAACGAATGACAGCTTTGAGTACAGACTGTGTCAAAACTCAAAACATCTTTCAATTGAGTCTAACGTATCTACTGGATTGTTCCAATCCAGTATTTTTTATAAAGGTAAAGCCGACTATGCGGCCTCCATTGCTTTAATTAGTGGCTTTACGCCAATG
>CALKRK010000101.1 GCA_937989675.1 uncultured Arenicella sp.
TCTGATTTATCGCTGAGTTTGGATAGACAGTCCGCGACAATCAAAGGGATGTCTTCACGGCGATCTTCCAATGCGGGTACTGTCAGAATGGTGACGTCAAGTTTTGCGCCGAGGTTCCAAAGCGTGTTGTTGGGTTGCCCATAGCGGCCAACCAATGCGGTGGTGGCGATGCCTCTTACATCACACGGGTAGACTACGTCGGAGTCAATCGGCTTAGATTTTTTTTCAATTAACGCGATCATTAATCTATGCAGGAAGTGAGGCCTTGCCTCATTGAAATCGCTCAATAACAGCGTTCCACCGTGCGCTCGCTGTAATAAGCCTGCTAGCTCCGGGGCTTCAGGTGTTTTTGACCCGACCCGACCAAACACTTCAGCTTCTAACAATTCAGCTGGCATTGATATGCACGAGAGGTGAACCAAGGGTTTTGACGCTCGTTTGCTGTGCAAGTGCAGAGCACGCGCGACTTCATCTTTGCCTGTGCCGGGTTCGCCTTCAAATAAAATGAGTGCATTCGATTGAGCTAAACTTTGTACTTGATCGAGTAAGGCATCCATCATTGGGCTTTTACTAATGATGTGCTCTCGCCATTGCTCTTCGTTTGATGTTGTCACGGTGTGGTTTTGTGTGGCCGTAAAGCCGCTACTTACAAGTGCTATTTGCATTTGTTTGATCAGTGCTTCGCTGTCAAACGGCTTTGTTAAATAGCTGGCAACGCCTGATTGGGTTGCTTCTACGGCTTCTGGAATCGTTCCATGGGCGGTCAAAATGATGACCGGCAGCAAAGGATTTTGAGCATGGACTTTTTCAAACAGTTCCATGCCCGAAATACCAGGCATTTGCAGGTCTGTAACGATCAAGTCGGGTTGCCACATGCTCATTAGGCCTAGCGCTTCCTCGGCGGAAGTAACGGTTTTCAGTTCAAAGCGCATCGGTTTTAGCCGAATTGATATTAGCTTAAGTAAATCAATATCGTCGTCGACGATTAATACCTTAGCGTTTTCAGTGCTACCAAATTCGTTTGAGTTAGCGTGTGCTTGGGGCATCGGCTTGGTCTTTTGGTGGGGGTTAACCTAAGATTACTTGAAATGCCGCACCTTTACGAGAATTGAGTAGTTTGATCGTGCCGTTATGTGCTTCTACATATTGTTTTGCAATCGATAGGCCCAAACCGGTACCTTTGAGAGTGCTGCGCACGGCTTGGTCTCCGACGAAAAAAGCATCGAAAATAGCTTCTCGTTGATTTTCGCTAACCCCGAGCCCTTCGTCCTGAATACTAAACTCGGATTTACGGTCCGTGTTATTGCGCAAGCGGATTCCTATCTTGCCGCCAACCGGAGAATATTTTACGGCGTTTGAGATTAAATTTTCAAACACGGTCAGAATTTGTTCTTCGTCTACAAAAGCTCTTGATGTGTGCAGTTCCTTTTCCAGTTCTAATTCCTTTTGACGGATTTGAATAAGGTGTTTCTCTATGGCCCTTTTAACTAAATCAGCGAGGTCAACTTTTCTGCGTCGCTTTATTTTTCGAACCGAGATGGCCGAATTATAGTTGAGAAGGTTCTCAATAGCCGTTTGTAGCGCACTGCTGCTTTTAACTAAAATGTGTGCTACTTCCTTTTGCTCTTGATTTATTGGGCCAAGCATCTCATCTTCAAGTAGTTTTGACCCCTCTTTTATTGAGGTCAAAGGTGTTTTAATTTCGTGTGAGATGTGCCTTAAAAATAGAGTCTGGTGTGTGTCATTTTCTATCAGACGGCGGCGTAAATTTTCGAGGCCTGCCGACATCTCGCGTATGTTTCGCGGGCCAAGAATGTGGATTTTCTCCTCCAATTGATCTCTAGCTAGGCGTTCAACGGCTGAGTTGAGCTGCCCAAAAGACCGCTGCAAGACCGGCGTAATCACGCCAAGCACTATTAGGCTAAAGAGTAGGAGTGATGCACATACGTAAATGATCCCTGCACGGCTATTTAGTATGTTTTCGAATTCGTAAGATCTATTTTTCGGTATGGGAAGGTTAATTTCTGGATTGGTGAAAGGCACCTCGAGTTCGCGAAGCTTGCTACCTATTCTCTCCAGGTTATGCTGCTTGGCTTGAGGTTGCTGGTTGTGCGTCAGTGGTTCGCTATGACTAAGCATGACATTTATGTGCGAGTCGAGCGCAGCCACAATGCAGTGGCTTATGAATGCGAATGGAATTGCCACGCAGCAATACGCGATTAACAATATCTGAGAGACCGAGAGTGATTTGGCTAGTCGTTGCATTGAGTAATACTAGCCTATGCTATAAAACTGGACAAATATAGAATTAGGTCAAAAAGGGCACGGTCAAATAGGCTGTTGGCCGTGTTTTAGCGGGCTTGGATTCGGTGTATGATACCGACCATTCTCAAAGATGGAAAATTCGGAAAAATGAGCCCCACACCACCAACCGAAAACGCTTCGAACATTGCGTCGTTGCTGCTAAGTTGCCCTGACCAAGTCGGCATTATTGCGGCGCTTGCGAACTTCTTCGCTGAGCGAGATTTGAATATCTCGCGTTATGCAGAGTATACCGATGATGGGCAGTTTTTTTCTCGCTTGGAGTGGCCTATGAATGATCGTTGGGATGATGAAGCCGCATTTGCAGAAGAGTTCTCAGGGCTGGCCGATACCTACAATGCAACGTTTGAAGCGCGCTTTATGAATCGTTGCCAATCAGTTGGCTTGTTTGTGTCTAAGCAGCCGCATGCGCTGATTGAGATGCTGAATAAGTACGAGGCAAATTACTTCCCCAATATTGAGATCAGTTTTATTGTGGGAAATGACGAGTCAATGCAAAAACTGGCGGATCGTCATGGCTTGCCCTTTTTCTATATTGCCACCGATGTTGATACGCTTGAGTACGAAAAAAAGCAACTTGAAATTATCCATCGTTACAAACCCGATTACGTTGGTTTAGCTCGGTATATGAAAATTTTGAGTGCTAATTTCATTGATAACGCAGGGTGCCCAATCATCAATATTCATCATAGCTTTCTACCATCGTTTGTTGGCGCGAAGCCCTACCAAATGGCTTATGATCGAGGTGTTAAATTGATCGGTGCAACCTCTCATTTTGTTACCGCAGACCTTGATCAAGGCCCGATTATTGAGCAAGACGTGGCGCGCGTGGCACCAGGCGCTTCGGTTCAAGATATGATTAAGATGGGGCGAGATATCGAACAAAAGGTGTTCGCCCGCGCCATGCTCAAAGTTTTGGAGCATAAAGCGATTGTATTTAGAAACCGCACTATCATTTTTAATTAGCATAAGAATTAGTTGAGCATAAACCGATGAACTTTGAACGTGATGGTGCGCTGGCTTCACAGCATTTAAGGCAACTTATTAGTGATGGCTGCTTGAACCTTCAGACGCCTGCTGATGATGATCAGATTCAGCCAGCCAGTATAGACCTGCGCTTAGGTGACACGGCGTATCGTGTTCGTTCTTCATTCTTGCCTGGTAAAGAGCGCACGGTGTCCGAGTGTTTGCAAGATATGGTCATGCATCGAGTTGATTTGCAAGATGGTGCAGTGCTAGAGAAGTCTTGCGTTTACATTGTGCCATTGCAAGAGCGCCTGAATTTGCCTGAGGCTTTATCCGCGGCGGGAAACCCAAAAAGTTCTACTGGGCGCATCGATGTGTTTACTAGGTTGATCACTGATTATGGTGTTGAGTTTGAGCAGGTGCCAGCTGGTTATTCAGGGCCGCTTTACGCCGAAATAGCGCCGCTAACGTTCAGTGTGTTGGTGCGCAAAGGCTCGCGCTTGTCTCAGCTCAGAGTGCGCTTGGGCCAGCCTAGTATTGACGATGCAAGCCATTTTCGTTTGCAAACTAATGAGCGTTTAGTCGATCTTGACCTGACTGAAACTGAGGTTAAAAACGGGGTGCCGGTGAGCGTCGACTTAGCGGGTGACCCAGAAACCGGCCTAATCGGATACCGGGCTAAGCGCCATTCAGGAGTTGTTGATGTAGATAAACCAGGCGCACACGCTTATGCGGACTTTTGGGAGCCGTTGTACGCGCACTCTAAGCAATTGATATTAGATCCGGGCGAGTTCTATATTCTGGTTTCTAAGGAAGCGGTGCATGTGCCATTTGATTACGCGGCAGAGATGATTCCCTACGATACTTTGGTGGGAGAGTTTCGCGTGCACTATGCTGGTTTTTTTGACCCAGGTTTTGGTGCGGCCGCTGCCGGTGGCGGTGGCTCGCGGGCGGTGCTTGAAGTTCGTAGTTTTGATGTGCCTTTTTTGCTAGAGGATGGGCAGAATGTGGGTCGCCTAGTCTATGAAAACATGCTTGAAACGCCCGATCGTATTTATGGTCAGGGCGTGCCATCTAATTACCAGGCCCAAGGCCTAAAGTTAAGTAAACACTTCTTGATGGATTAGAGGCTAGCAGCGGGTGGTCGCTGTCTATTTAAAATCACCCGATTGGGTGAGGCCAAACAGCACATATTTAAGTAAAGTTGCTTTCGACCTAATCATGGGTCAGCGCATTGGAAGCGTTAAATTTTAATATGGAGATTTTCTATAATGAAAACCAATCTAAATGTTGTTCGGACTTTTCTGTTGACCGCCAGCCTTGCTGGCCTAACTCATACCGGTGTTGTTTCAGCGGCAAGTGCTTGTAAGGGTTTGGAAAACGCAGCGTGCAGCAGTAACTCTGCATGCAATTGGGTGGAAGGCTATGAGCGCAAAGATGGTCGGACTGTTAAATCGTTTTGCCGATCAAAGCCGTCGTCAAAGAAGTCCCCTAGCAACAAAGGTGCTCAGAAAGAGAGTGCTGAAAAGGCCGCTGGTAAGGCTGGCTAAGCGTTCGCGTTTAGTTTAGATAGATGTGTTCAGCGGGGAGTCGGTGTATGCCGGCTCCCTTTTTACTTATTTGCAATAAACAAACCTCGTTTGGGTGCTGGGTAACCCTCTACGGTTTTACTTAAATCCAGTGGGTCTAAAAATTCCTTTAAAGAGTGAAATTGCATCCAGTCGGTGCGTCGTTGTTCTTCGAGCGAGGTAATATTTTGATCAACGCAGCGAATTTCTTTAAAACCTGCTTCGTTCAATAAGTCAGCAATTTTTTCTACCGTCATAATGCTCCAGACATTGCGCATCTGCGCATAACGGGCCTCTGGTGTAAGGGTGCCGCCTGCTATCTCATCAACGATTAGTGTTTCCAGCACCAACTCACCGCCGTCGACAAGTAGATCTTTAAGTTCGATTAGATGGTTAATCGGGTTGCGACGGTGATATAAAACACCCATTGAGAAAACAGTGTCAAACACTGGCATTGAGGTGGGCATATCTTCGATGCCAATTGGAAGAAAATCAAACCGTTCGTTTTGAGCGTATTTTTGGACAGCATTGTATTGCACAAGAAAACGCATTGATGGGTCAATTCCCAGCACATAATCCGCGCCGTCACCGAGCATTCGCCACCCGTGATAGCCTGTACCGCACCCCACATCCAATACTTTTCGGTCATGCAGCGCGCTAATGTGTGGAGTAACGCGTTGCCACTTCCAGTCTGAGCGCCATTCAGTATCAATAAAGCTGTTAAAAATCTGATATGGGCCTTTGCGCCAGGGCGAAAGAGCGAACAGTGCGTCGTGCAGTTGGGCTTGTTGCTCTTGGTTTAGATCAGCGCTAGCACCAATCGTAACTACGTCTTGATTTAGCCGTATTTGGCTAGGTTCAGCATCAGGCAATTGCTCTAGTAAGTTGAGCCATTTGGGTAGATCGCCATGCCGTTTTGGATTGGCACGAGCGTTAATCGCCGTTTCGAATTGATGTTGCCATTTGGCGAACTCCGCACGGCTGAAAAAAGCGTTGAAATTCATTGGTAGTGGAATGTGTTACTTGATCGCAAGGATTGATACAAATTGCAGGTTTTGGACCCATGGGGTAACCACCGAGAAGCCTGCTTTCTTGAGCCTTTGAGTGTGAGCGTCGAGAGTCTCCGGGATCAATACGTTTTCAATAGCATCGCGCTTCTGCGCTATCTCCAAGTCGCTGTAGCCCTGATCCGCTTTGAATTGATGATGTATTGCGGTGAGTGCTGAATTGGTCTGTTCGTTGTCGAAGGTTATTTTCTCTGACAAAATCAGCGCGCCCCCAGCATGCATGCCGCTAAAAATCTTGCCGATCAAACTTGCTCGTTCACTTAGCGGGATAAACTGTAGCGTGAAATTCATTAACACCATGGCCGCTCGTTCAATTTTCACCTTAAGTAAATCCTCTTCCAAAAGGGTGAGATTTTGTTCACTGATTGTGGCCAGATTATGCTTTGCTTGGGTGATCATGGCACTTGAGTTATCAACACCAATGAGCGTGGCCGGCGTTTTCCCCAAGCCTTGATTGATGGCGAGCAAGCCAGCGCCCAATGAGCAACCTAGGTCGTAATAGTTTTGATTAGCAAATTCAAATCGTCGGGTCAGCGTTGGAAGCAGTTCCAGAATCTGTCGGTAGCCTGGCACAGAGCGTGAAATCATATCCTCAAAGACTGAGGCAACTCGCTTATCAAACTTGAAGCTGCCGCGTGCAGCTTTAGTGTTTGCGTAAATGCGATCTGTTTCGTTCATGGAATGTTTGTGCGTGGCTTTGTTAATTTTTCTCGCTCTATTATATGACAAGCGGCTCTAATTGGGGCGTGGTTAGATCTAGGGGAACAAGGTACACTGTGCATTGAATCAATAGGGTGGGTGCGAATCGCATGTTCTTACAAATTTTCTCTATCGTGGCGCCTTTGTTTATCATTGCGGCGATTGGATATTTTTACGGAGCGCGGGTGCGGCCCGAAATGCGAATCACCAATCAGCTGGTCATGGATGTGTTTATGCCGGCGCTGATTTTCCATGTAATGATTCAGGAAGATTTTTTTCCATCACAGTATGTGTCTTTGATGTTTGCAGGCACGTTGTTGATGTTGGGATCCGGCATTCTGGCCTATGGTTTCTCTCGTTTGGTTGGATTTTCATGGCGATCTTTTGTGCCTCCCGCGATGTTTTCAAATTGGGCCAATTTGGGACTTCCACTTTACGTATTTGCGTTGGGTGAGCAGGCGTTGGGTGGTGGTGTCGTTTTGGTTGTGGCTGGTAATATTTTATGTTTCACCATCGGGGTTTATATTTTTTCGGGCAAGTTGAGTAGTTTTGACGTGCTTCGAACCCCGATTCTTATTGCCGTTATTCTTGGTGCTGTGCTTAATGGATTAAACGTGACTTTGCCTGAGTTTGTTGATGTGCCTATTGAAATGTTGGGTCAAACTGCGATTCCTCTGATGTTGTTTTCGCTTGGTGTAAGGCTTACTCGAGTCTCGTGGAGCGATTCAAAAGCGGCGTTGGTAATGGCCGCGTTTTGCCCGATAGTCGGAGTTGGGTTGGCCGTTGCGTTGTGTCAGGTGGTGCCAATGAGCCCATTACATCAAAATATTTTAATTTTGTTTGGTGTGTTGCCGCCGGCGGTGGTCAATTTTATGTTAGCCGAGCAGTATCAAACTGAGCCGGAGACAGTTGCGTCCATGGTGTTGATTGGAAACTTACTTTCGGTCGTATCATTACCATTGGTTTTGTACTTCGTGTTGTCCGGTATGTCATAAACTAGTGGTAAGGTCATGTTTACTTCGGAATTGCGCTTGATTTTTTTTGTTTTGAAGGTAGGCTTGCACACCAATTCTCGCCCATTAACGATCGTCCATTAAGTGGGTTGGTCATAAACCAAGTTTTCAAGCAACGTTCTTCGCATTTATTATGAAAAAACAAAATAGCTACAGTTACGACGATATTATCGCCCATGGTAATGGCGAACTCCCTGGTCAAGATATTTCAAGGCTGCCTTTGCCACCTATGCTTATGTTTGATCGTATTGTAGAAATAAGCGAAGACGGCGGTGAATATGGCAAGGGCAAAGTTGTTGCTGAACTCGATATTAATCCTGACCTATGGTTTTTTGATTGCCATTTCAAAGGTGACCCGGTTATGCCTGGTTGTCTTGGTTTGGATGCGGTTTGGCAATTAGTCGGTTTCTTTTTGTCTTGGTGTGGTGGCCCTGGAAAGGGGCGTGCACTAGGTGTGGGTGAAGTTAAGTTTACCGGTCAAGTTGAGCCGAATGCTAAGTTGGTGCGTTACGAGGTAGATATTAAGCGAGTTATTTCTCGCCGACTCTACATGGGCATCGGTGATGCTAAGGTGTATCTGGATGGTGAAGTTATTTATACGATGCGCGATTTGAAAGTTGGTTTGTTCGGGTCTGACTCGTAAACCCTTTATTGTTGGTCGTTGAATGTTCGAACTCAGCGAGCTATGAGCTCGGCGATTTACGAGATTAATTATTAGGCTCAAAGAGAGTTAATGTTATGAAAAGAGTAGTGGTTACTGGAATGGGCGTGGTATCGAGCTTGGGCAATGATGTTGCTGAAGTTACCGAGAGCCTTAAAAAGGGTAAATCTGGAATTCAATTTTGCGAGGATTACGCAGAGCTTGGAATGCGAAGCCAAATTGCGGGTCGTGTGCACATTGATACCAAGGCGCTAATCGATCGTAAGCATTTACGTTTTATGGGTGATGCGGCGGCATTTAGCTACGTGGCTATGCAACAAGCAATTGAAGATGCGGGCCTTGAAGCCGAAGAAATTAAGAATCCGCAAGTAGGGCTTATTACCGGATCCGGCGGTGGTTCACCTGCGAACAACATTGTTGCGGCTGACATTGCGCGTGAACGCGGCGTCAAGCGCGTCGGGCCATATGCGGTTCCGAAAACGATGGGTAGCACCACGTCCGCTTGCTTGTCTACATTGTTTGGTATTCAAGGCACCAGTTACTCGATCAGTTCAGCCTGCTCAACCAGCGCGCATTGTATCGGGCACGCAGCGGATCTGATCCGTGCGGGGCGACACCATACTGTGTTTGCCGGTGGCGGTGAAGAAGAGCATTGGACGATGTCGATCTTGTTCGATGCGATGGGTGCTATGTCGAGTAAATACAATGATACGCCAACCGAGGCATCGCGCACCTATGATGCCAACCGAGACGGTTTTGTGATCGCCGGCGGTGGCGGAATACTTGTTTTAGAAGAGTATGAGCACGCCAAGGCACGCGGCGCAAAAATTTACGCTGAGCTGGTTGGTTTTGGTGCCACTTCCGATGGGTTTGACATGGTTGCTCCTTCTGGCGAAGGCGCGATTAGGTGTATGCAGCAAGCCATGGAGAACGTCGATGGGCCGATTGATTATGTAAATACACATGGCACCAGCACGCCAGTAGGTGATGTTAAAGAGTTGGAAGCGTTGAAGTCGGTGTTTACCGATCACTTGCCGTTCATTAGCGCAACAAAGTCATTATCTGGTCACGCGTTGGGCGCAGCAGGTGTGCACGAAGCTATTTACTCCTTAATTATGTTGAAGGAAAAGTTTCTGGCTGCATCAGCAAATATTAAAGAACTCGACCCGGCTGCATTAGACTTGCCAATCTTGATGGAAAACCTCAGCAAGAAAGTGCGAACTATTATGTCGAATAGCTTCGGTTTTGGTGGCACTAACGCCACCTTGGTGTTCCAAGACGTTTAAAAAATAAAATGGGTGCCTTTGATGGCGCCCATTGTATTTTGTTGGATTTTAACCAGCGCTGCTCTCGATCCCATAAAGCTTGAGTTCGGTGCAAGAACGTTTGTGCTGTGTGACAGCATGTACTCGTCCCAAGGCAAACTCATTATCGCGATGAACCAAAACTCTCAATACCAACACGCTTTTGCTCTTGGCTGCTGGCTGCTTTTTTGTGCCGCGGTGGTGTACGTCATGGTTGTGGTTGGCGGTATTACCCGTTTAACACAGTCGGGTTTATCGATGGTCGAGTGGGACCCTATCATGGGAATTATCCCACCAATCGGTGAAGCGGCTTGGTTAGAGGTGTTTGACAAATACAAACAATCGCCGGAGTACATAAAAATAAACGCTGGCATGTCGCTAGAAGGGTTTAAGTCGATTTTTTATTGGGAGTACGGTCACCGTGTGCTGGGCCGAGTAATAGGTTTGATCTATTTTATTCCACTGATGTACTTTTTACTCCGTGGAATGGTGCCAAAGCAGTGGTATGCGCGTCTTTTCGGTTTATTCGTATTAGGTGGCTTGCAGGGTTTGATGGGTTGGTACATGGTCAAGAGTGGCTTGGTTGACGTGCCGCATGTAAGCCAATATCGTCTGACCGCTCATCTTGGCTTGGCGTTGATTATTTTCGGGTGCATGTTGTGGTACGCCATGGACTTTCTGCGAGGAGAGCGCATGGCAAGGCATGCCTCGTCTGGCTATATGCTGTTGACCTGGTTGGCGGTTGCCGTCGTGTTTCTCATGATGTTAAGTGGCGGCTTCGTTGCTGGCACCAAAGCCGGGTTTATTATCAATACTTTTCCTACCATGAATGGCCAGTGGATACCGGCAGGTTTAATGACGGTAGAGCCAGGTTGGCGTAATCTTTTTGAGAACCCCGTTATGGTTCAGTTTGTGCATCGTTGCATGGCTGTGATTGTGACTGCGGTTATCTTGGTTAGTTTTTACTTGTCGACCAAGCAACGTTTCCGAACGCTAAACAGTTTGGCTTTATTGGCTCTGCTGGTACAAATTTCATTGGGAATTTCAGCGTTAGTGATGCGCGTTCCAGTGAGCCTTGGGGCAGCGCATCAAGCTGGCGCAGTCGCCTTGTTTGCAGCGGTGTTGTATGCAGCGCACCGGGCGCGCAAGGTCCGTAATTAATATTGTTGCTCGGTACTAAATTCGTTCGCTGAGAGTAGTCATAACGCGTGCGCTTAATTTCATTAAGTTTTTAACTGGCGCAGGTAAATCAGCGGCGCCATTTTCAATTGCCATGTTGGCATGTTCCGCTTCATCAATGGCCATTTGAGTCACCACCGCGCGGCTTACCTCGTCTTCTTCAGGCAATCGTTCTAAATGAGATTCTAAGTGGTCTACGACTTGTTTCTCTGTCTCAGCCAAAAAGCCTAGGCTCCATTTGTCTCCCGCTATTCCAGCGCCGACGCCCAACATGAATGAGCCAAGATACCAAAATGGGTTCAAATAACTGGTATGGCCATCGAGTTCTTCTATGCGTTGGTAGCACCAATTCAAATGATCAATTTCTTCATCTGCCGCATGCTGCATTTTTGCGCGAACATCGGCAGAGCGAGAGGTTAGCGCTTGGCCTTGATAGAGAGCTTGTGCGCAGACTTCGCCAACATGGTTTACTCGCATAAGTGCAGCCGATTGTTGTTGCAGTAAGGGTTTGTCCAGTATCGGGTCGTTTTCGACGGTCTGTGCAGGAGACACACGCTTGGATTTTGGCTTTGAAAATGTGCTACGAAGGCCGTGATCTAGGCTACTGAAGAGTTGGTCAATAAAATTTTCAGGTTTGTGCGCTGGCATGGAGTGATCTCGTTAAATCAATAGTTTGCATTATAGGTTGGCTTGCTTGTGCTGCGGTAGCTCTTGCCTCTGACTTTGAGAGAAAAAACGTTCATGTTGTGATAAATTGCCATGAAACATAGTTATAACTTAGATAATGAATAATTATATGTTTTATAAAACAGTGGCTTACTGTGTGTTGTGCTAGTTTGTGTTGTACTTTAAGTCTTTGACTAAGCTGTGGTTTGGATTGATAATAGCTCCATCAGGTTAAACGGCTAAGCAAGACTAAAGCTCGGTTTAACGGGAACGTTTTTAAAAGTTGGTTCATCTTTATTTTGAACTAACTTGCACATCTCCTCCATCCTCCTTTGGTGGTTTGGGCGCGACAAATGTCGCGCCTTTTTTTTATGTACAGGATGTACGGTATGTCGCGGGCACAGGAAGTGCTGGAGCGACTCTGCGCACACCACGAAGCGAGTTCAGTATCCATCCTGTACGGCTGAAGGCTCAATTTTACCTGCATGGATGCAGGCATGTCGCAAGAGCAGGATGCGGCAGCGACCCTAGCGTACTCCACATATTAGAAAGTTTTTTAGTTTCTTGAAACTAACAAATGAGCTTCAGGATGCAGGCATGTCGCGAAAGCAGGATGCGGTAGCGACCTTTGTGTACTCCACGTACTATATAGATTTTTTAGTTACTTGAGCGAATAAATGGCATCGGGATGTACGGTATATCGCGGGCACAGGAAGTGCTGGAGTGACTCTATGTACGCCACGAAGCTAGTTCAGTATTTATCCTGTGCGGCTGAGGGCCCATTTACGGCGGAAGGCTCAAGATTAAGAGGCTTCTTGTTATGGATTTGGCCTGGAAACGCTTGCTAAACAGCCGATTCGCCGCTATTATCGCGCGTCCTTGTGGTTTATGCCGCAAGACATCGTTATTTGACCCTTGGTTACTGAGCTCGGGTGATAACAAAGAAACTAAACATAGACAGTAGAATTTAATCATGAAAACATTTTCAGCAAAGCCTGCCGAGGTTAAGCGCGAGTGGTTCGTCGTAGACGCCACTGATAAAGTGCTTGGCCGAGTGGCGACGGAGATTGCTCTTCGTTTGCGTGGCAAACATAAGCCAGAATACACACCACATGTCGACACCGGTGACCACATTGTTGTGATCAATGCCGAGAAGATCGCCGTTACCGGTAATAAGGAAGAAGGTAAAATTTATTATCGTCACACCGGCTTCCCAGGTGGTATCAAAGACGTTAACGTTCGTAAACTGCGTGAGCATGCGCCAGAACGAATCATCGAAAATGCAGTGCGCGGCATGTTGCCGAAGAACCCATTGGGTCGCGCTATGTTCAAAAAATTACACATCTATGCTGGCCCTGAGCACAAGCATCAAGCTCAAGAGCCGAAAGCGCTCGAAATCTAAAGGAGAATTCGAATGACTGAAGAATATCTAGGCACTGGCCGACGTAAATCATCGACTGCGCGAGTTCGCATTCAATCCGGTTCAGGCAATATCACTGTAAATCAACGCCCTCTAGACGAGTACTTTGGCCGAGAGACGGCCCGTATGATTGTTCGGCAGCCGCTCGTGCTGTTGGATATGGAAGCAACGTTTGACATCAATGTGAACGTGCAGGGCGGTGGCGGAAGTGGCCAAGCCGGCGCGATTCGTCATGGAATCACTCGTGCTCTATTGGCGTATGACGAAGAGCTTCGTCCTACACTTCGTTCAGCTGGGTTCGTTACTCGCGACGCACGTGAAGTTGAGCGTAAGAAAGTGGGTCTTAAAGGCGCTCGTCGTCGTCCACAGTTCTCGAAACGTTAAAACAATCGTTTTTCGATTCGAATTATTCGAAAGCGCCGGCCTCGAGCCGGCGTTTTTGTGTGTGTTTTGTGTTGGCTAGGTTTAAGTGTGGGTTGTTGACTGTTGTCGAAATCTATCTACACTAAGCAGTCCGTTGTAGAGTTTATAGGTGCTTCGCGCACAGAGTTGTAGTCTTGAAGAAAATCAAAGTCGGCATTATTGGTGGAACGGGTTATACGGGCGTAGAGCTTCTGCGTCTATTGGTTGTTCACCCTCACGTTGAGTTGTTGCTCATCACCTCTCGCTCAGAGGCCGGGCGGGCAGTCGCGGATCTGTTTCCCAGCCTGCGCGGCTACACAGATCTTGCTTTCACGGCACCTGAACCCGAGTCATTTAAGCAGTGCGATTTGGTATTCAGCGCAACGCCAAACGGTATTGCTATGAAGCACGCTCGTGGCTTAGTTGAGAATGGCGTAAAGCTGATTGATTTAGCCGCCGATTTTCGAATTAAGGACGTGGCCGTATGGGAGCAGTGGTACGGCATGCAACACGCTTGCCCTGAGTTGGTGGCTGAGGCTGTTTACGGTTTGCCGGAAGTAAACCGAGCCAGCATTAAGACTGCGCAAATTATCGCAAACCCTGGTTGTTATCCGACCGCTACAACCTTGGGCTTTTTGCCGTTGCTACAAAATGAATTGGTTGAAGGGGATCTGATAGCCGATACTAAATCAGGTGTGACTGGGGCTGGCCGTGGTGCGAGTGTCGCCAACCTTTTTAGCGAAGTTGCCGATAGTTTCAAAGCGTATGCTGTTGGCGGGCACCGCCACCACCCTGAGATTTCTCAAAACCTATCGGAGGCTTCAGCGTCGAGTATTGACCTTACCTTTGTTCCTCACCTCATACCAATGCTGCGCGGTATTCATGCTACGCTGTACGCTGATTTGAAAGATCCAGAACTTGCTCTGGACGAGATTTACGATGTTTTCGCAAGAGCCTATGCGCAAGAACCGTTTGTTGACCTGATGCCTTTAGGTTCGCATCCGGATACGCGGTCTGTAAAGACGTCAAATATGTGCCGAATTGCGTTGCACAAAGCTGGCGGATCGGGCAAATTAGTTATCCTGTCGGTAATCGACAATCTCACAAAAGGAGCCGCCGGTCAGGCGGTTCAAAATATGAATATTATGTTCGCTTTTGAAGAGTCGGTCGGATTGAGAAACCCGGCTGTACTGCCGTGACGCTGGTCACTTTTGATTGATTCTAAAGAGCGATAAATGCTCAAAGCGAGTTATTTCCGGCTGACTGTTATAACCACAAGTAAGATATAAAATATGCTTCGAAAGCCTACCAATGATTTGTCGATTCGACCCAAAATGTCACGCTCTGCCGTAATGGCATTGGTCGTTGGTGGTTTGTTTGTTTTCCTCGCCAGTTGCTATTTTGCGTATGGAGAAGGAGTTCGTTCTGGCCACAAAAAATACAATGAGGACCAAGCACTTATTTCTCAACTTAATAGTTCCGTTAAAGAGATTAAGGGCGACTTGGCGTCGGCTCAACAGAGTCTGACATTCGCACAGCGGCAACAGCAGATACAAGAAGAAGCTTATAAGCAAATTAGTAAGGCATACGCCAACTCTGAGCAAAAAAACAGCGTGTTGGGTTCGCGCTTGGATTTTTACCGTAGCATTATTTCCCCTGAAGATGGTCAGAGTGGCCCGGCAATTCAAGATTTAAAGCATCAAATAGTTGATGGTAAGTTAAGCTTTGATGTAACTTTGGTGCAGGCGATCAAGCATAAACATCAGGTGCGAGGTAATTTGAAGGTGGTTTTGTACGAGGGTGACGCGCTTGTTGCGCAGTGGCCAGCGTCCAGTACGCGCAGCGTGAACTACCAGTATTTTCAGCAAGTGTCTGGCTCGATTGAACGATCAGCGTTGGTTGGTGGTGAGAAGCTCAAAGTCGAGTTAGAGTTGCAGGGCGGCGAAAGATTGGAGCGCTGGTTTCCGCTTTCTCAAGCGACTAGCTCTCAGGCAAGCAATAAAGAAAAAACGGCTGCTAAGCTGGATGATGCGAACATCAGTTCCTAATGTAGGTGTTTTATAATTATTTAAACAACAAGGTTTAGAAAGATGAAGCGAAACAAAGAAAAAGTAAGTAAGCCGGTTGAAACTATTGATACGTTGATCGGCTCGGGTTCGATCTTACAGGGCGACCTAGAGTTCACCGGCGGGCTGCGCGTAGACGGCCATATTAAAGGCCATGTGTCGGCTCAGGACAGCAATAACGGCACACTGGTATTGAGCGAGTCTGGCGTGATCGAAGGGGACGTAAACGTACCTCACGTGGTGGTGAATGGCACCGTGAAAGGCAATATTGCGTCTACCGGTCACGTAGAATTACAAGCGAATGCTAATATTACTGGTGATATCCACTATAAAGCGGTGGAGATGGAATTAGGGGCTGTATTGAATGGCAGCTTAGTGTCTGATACCAGTGCGCCGGTATATGATGTGATTCCTGGTGGCGCTGAGAAAAACGAAGCTTGATTATTGGGTGAAAGCCCGCATATCAAGCTTGATATTCATTTAGGTTAATTATCATGATTGAAACTGAACAAGTAAGCCCTCAAGTTGGACCTTTAGAGTTCACCGCTGATGCTGCATCTAAAGTAGCTGAACTCATTGAAGAAGAGGACAATGAGGAATTAAAGTTGCGTGTTTATGTGCAAGGCGGCGGCTGTTCCGGTTTTCAGTACGGCTTTACTTTTGATGAAGACCAGCAAGAAGATGATACGGCGGTTGATAAAGATGGCGTTCGTTTGTTGGTTGATCCGATGAGCTTTCAGTATCTCATTGGGGCTAAAATTGATTACAAAGACGACCTTGATGGTGCACGATTTATTATCAACAACCCAAATGCCAGTACTACCTGTGGTTGCGGATCCTCGTTTTCAGCATAGAGAAGCAATAAATATCAAACCAAAAAAGGCGCGTAAGCGCCTTTTTTTGTGCCCTGGCTTCTATGACGGCCATGTCTATTGTCAATGACAATTCTTTATCGGCGAGTCTTTGAACTGTTCATGTGTCCGCGTGCGGTATTCAGGTGTAGGAGGGCGCGTAAATACTTACCTCTTTTCAGGTCTTGAATAGAGCGACTAGTGCCTGGTTTTTATGTTGGCCGGTTTAACTGAATCGCCTCGATTTATAATCATTTACTAAAAAATTGCATTATTATTTTATAAAAATGCAAAATAAGTTTTTCTTGTGTTATTCATAAGTTATTGATAAATAGATAATATCTAATTTTCTAGATGTTTTTAAGTCAATGCTCTTATATCTTTATTGATTTTTTGTGTAAAAAAAGGCAATAATATAACTCCTTATCACATAACCATAAATCTAAAGTGTGACTTTTAGTTTACGGTTTCGCGGTAACTAAACATCATAATTAAATAATTCCCCAATCAAAGGAGATCCCTATGTTAACCTTCGCTAAGAAGTCATTGTTATTCGGCGGTATGATTAGCGCAATGCTGCTGTCCACGCAAGCCATCGCCGATGGTAAATATCCAAGCAAACCTCTCGACTATACAATTGCTTTCGGGCCTGGTGGTGGTAATGACTTAATGTCGCGGACCTTAGTTAAGATATTGAACAAATACGATTTGTTCGGCGGTCAAAATATTCGGGTGGAGAATCGTGCCGGTGGCAGTGGTGCAATCGGCTTTAATTACGTTGCCCAGCAAAAAGGTAATCCTTACCACGCTACGTCTACCAGCGGTAACTTTCTTGGAACCCCGATTGTTTCGAATACAGGTTGGACCTACAAAGATTTCACTCCGATTGCCTTGTTAGCGCAGGACGCGATGTTTCTTGTGGTTAGAACAGATTCAAACTTTAAAACGTTAGAGGATCTAATTAGCTACGCGAAGAGCAATAATCTAAAGATTGGAGGTACAGGTGCAGCTGGCCCTGAGCGAGTCGTTGCTGGTTTACTTTCGAAAGCGGCTGGGATTGAGTTTACCTATGTTCCGTCTCAAGACGATGCGGGCTTGATTACCTCGCTAACATCAAAAAGCCTTGATGCGATTGTTGCTAATCCTTCTGAAGTTTCTGGTCAGGTAGCCGCAGGGAACTTTCGCGCTTTGGGTTATTCCGAAAAGAAAAGAAGTACGGTTTTCCCGGATGTGCCGACATTTGCCGAGCAAGGCTTAGACTTTGATTTCTCTCTACCTCGAGGTGTGGTGCTACCAGGTGAGGTGTCTGACGAAGTTCGTGATTGGTGGGTAGCAACACTTAAAAAAGTTGTAGAAACGCCAGAATGGAATGATTACCTTACAACCAAGGGCTTGTCCGGCAATACGATTTGGGGAGAAGATTTCGGCGTATTTTTGGAAACCAAAGATAAGGATTTTAGAGGCATATTAACTGAAATTGGCGTTATCAAGTAATTGCTGCGCTAGGACTAGGTGAGCAAGAAGACGCAAATCGCGTCTTCTTGTTTTAAATAAACAGAAAACGTGTTGATGCGTTGAATTCTGTGAATTTCTAACTTTGAGAGAAAAGAAATGCAGTTCTTTTTTTCCTTGGGGCTACTAGTTGCCTCTCTCGCGTATACGGTTTACGGGCTGGTTACGCTTGATCTAGTCGATTCGATTGGTCGTCCCGGGCCAGGTTATTTTCCGTTGATTATTGGTGTGCTGCTGATTCTAACGACGTCTTATAAAAGTGTAAAAACGTTGAAGACGATGAACAGCGCCGAAGCATTTGACCAAGATGAGACCTACCTGACCGATACTTTGGTGACAATCGGTTTAATTTGTTTGTTTCTTGTGACTCTTAAGTTTTTGGGCGCGATTTTGTCGATGGTGCTGTTTGTTGGCGCATTTTTGGCGTACTTCAATAGAGGGCGAACAGTGTTCAATATTATCTATAGCCTTGTATTACCTATCGCGGTTTACCTACTTTTCAACGTTGCGTTGAGAGCCGGTTTGCCAAAAGGTTTGTTGGATTAAGTATAAATAGAGAAGTAAAAAAATGGGTGATATTGCAAGTAACTTGATGTTGGGCCTAAGTGTGGCACTAACGTCTTACAATCTGATTTTTCTAATAGTTGGCGTTGTAGTAGGTATGATCGTCGGCTTGTTTCCCGGGTTTGGGCCGGCGGCTGGAATCGCGATTTTGATCCCAATGACCTTTGGACTTGAACCTGCGACAGCCATTATTTTGTTAGCCGGTATCTACTATGGAGCAATGTATGGCGGGACTATTACCTCGATACTCATTAATACTCCCGGTGAGTCCGCAACGGTCGCTTCTACCTTAGATGGCTACCCTATGGCGCGGGCCGGTCGTGCTGGGCCAGCGTTAGTTATGCAGGCGGTTGCGTCTTTTATCGGTGGAACCATTGGTGTTATTTTGATATGCGCATTTACTCCAATGCTGGCAAAATTCGCCTCGTCTTTTGGCCCGTCTGAGTACTTCCTCATTGTTGTGTTGGGGCTTCTGTTGCTTACAACAATGATGGGTGACAATCTGGTCAATGGTGTGATTTCGGCGTTGATTGGTTTTGCAATTGCGACAGTTGGTGTGGACGCCATTAGTGGAGCGCAGAGATTTACTTTTGGCTCACCTGAACTTATTGGCGGTATCTATTTTGTTCCCGTGGCGATTGGTTTGTTTGGTATTGGTGAGCTTTTGTACTGCATCTATACGGGGCTGCATGTCAAAGAGCAAACTCGAATGAAAATATCGTTTCGTTCAAAGTCGTTTTGGCCAACTAAGGTTGATTTTGTCAACTCAAAGATCACGTTTTTTAGAGGTTCTCTGATAGGTTTCATTGCCGGTGTTTTGCCTGGTTCCGGTGCGACTATTGGATCCATTTTGGCCTACTCGGTTGAGAAAAAGGTCGCTAAAAATCCAGAAGACTTTGGTAAGGGTGAAATGCGAGGATTGGTGGCACCCGAAACCGCAAATAACGCCGCTTCCGCTGGCGCAATGGTGCCATTGATTTCCTTGGGTATTCCCGGCTCGGGCGCTACTGCGGTATTGCTGGGGGCGCTGATGATGTGGGGCATGCAGCCAGGGCCAATGCTGATATATGATCAGCCAGAATTTGTATGGGGGCTGATCGCGAGTATGTATTTAGGCAACGTTATGCTTGTTCTTATCTGCATTCTGGCTATCCCTTTGTTTGTTAAGTTTCTTGATGTGCCTTATCGCTTAGTCGTCCCGGTGATCGTTATACTTTGTATGGTTGGATCCTACGCTCTTCATTCAAGCATGATTGAAACCTGGATGCTCATTGTAGCCGGAGTCATTGGTTTTGGTATGAAATTGTGTAAATACTCCCCCGCAGCGACAGTGTTAGCACTGGTGTTGGGAAGTATCGCCGAGAATACGTTTTTGCAATCTCTGATTATCAGCGACGGTAGTCTCTCCATTTTTGTTGAGCGGCCTATTTCGCTAGTGCTTACACTTGCGCTCGCGGCGATTGTGTTGACCACTGCGTTGCTAAAATTTCGTAAGTTTATGTCGGCTTCATAACTTGCTTAACAATCGTTGTATATTTCAACCATATTAGACACCACGCTTCTATGAGCTCGGTGGAATGAATCTATATTACGTATTAATATGTCCAATGTAATTGATTTCCAATAGGTTGGAATGTGATATGGCTAAGAGCCGGCTAGTGCAGAGAATTTCTAAATCGATAAAACAGAAGGTCTATTCTGGCGAGTTGAGCGTTGGTGCTCACCTTGGTGTTCAGAGGATCGCCGATGAGTTTAATGTGTCGCGATCCCCTTCACGAGAAGCGTTGCTGGAGTTGGCGGAGGAGGGGGTTCTAGAGCAAATTTCCAATCGAGGTTTCTTTGTGGCCGAGGTGGACGAAAGTGCGCTAGCTGATCGTGATCAAGTTATATCGCTTGAGGAGCCGCCAGAGTACTATCAGTTATCTGAGGACTGGTTAAACGGCGAGATTGATGCCGATGTTACTGAGCAGTACCTGCAAAAGCGCTACAACCTTACCAAGTTTCAAGTTGTCGATATACTCAATGCTGCAGCTAGAGTTGGGTGGGCTGAACCTAAACCCGGTTATGGGTGGCGTTTGCTAGAGGTTGCGAAAACAGCTGAAACCTTGGAGCAGATATATAAGGTAAGAGCATTGATTGAGCCTGCAGCTTTGCTCGAACCCACTTTTCGCCATGATATGACATTTCTCAATAGACTCCGCGATGAGCAAAAAGCGCTTCTCGATGGTGAAATTGAGACATTGCCGGCTGATGCTCTAAGTCAAACGGGTGTTCGTTTTCATGAAAGCTTGACATCCTTAGCTGACAACGCCGTGTACAGTATGCTCCTGGCTAAGGTGAATAAGATGAGAAGGTTGATCGAATATCGTTCGATGATTGATCGGAAACGCTTCTATAAGCAGGCGCGTGAGCACATTGAAATTGTTGAGCTTGTTATTGCCGGGAACAACTTAGAAGCTGCTCACCTAATAAAACGTCACTTAAGCGGATCATTTGAAGTCAAATCTCCAATTGTAAGCAAGCACTAAATCGTGAGTTCGCTCTTCTAACAAAACTCGAACCCGTTAGTTTTTGATGTGACCTAACGCCTGCTTAAGACTGATAACAGAGCTTTCAGGTGAGGTGAGAATTGTTGTTGTTGGGGCGCATACTTTGCGCGCAATTGTTGCTGCGCTAGCCATCGAGAATTGTGAAAAGCAGATAACATCTCCTCTTTGATGCGAAGCGACTGATTCTTGAATTAATGTGTCGTGCTTTGCATAGTCGCCCAGTTTTAAAGCGTTTAGAGCGCCCTCTACAAGATGGGTGTCAATGTGTACGTTCTGCTTGAGTTCTTGGCTAACGACCTCTATCTCGCGAGTGATAGAGTCTATCGCTGGTGGATAGGTCGCGAATACCTGAATCGAGTTGCCGATGGCAATGGCCTCTTCAATCATGGCCTGATCTGGTTTGAAAACAGGAATTTTCACGCTCTCTTTACAGACGTCGATCATTTTTCCAAACGCTGAACAGGTGAATAAAACGGCATGTATATCGAGGCCTGAGGCAGCGTGATTTAGCAGCGTTCTAATTCGAGTGAGCATGTAATCATCGTTGGCGTTTGAGCTCATGGTTGTACTTAGGGAGTCATCTAGTAAATGGTGAATTTTGGCTTGTGGCCAGTGTTGCGCAAACGCCTCCTTAATTGGGGCGATTGCAACCTCGGTGGCATGAATTAGACTAATGTTGATGTCGTTCATTTTTACATTTGTAATTGTTTATGTGCAAATAAAGTATAGCGCCCAAGAGTCTATGTATCTAACGATTAATAGTTAATTAGGTCTTTTATGTCTATATATAGCGTATTTCTATTAAATGTTGGAATGTTCTTTAAAATGCAATATTGCATTTATATATCTATAAATGTAATATTAATGCATTCAAATTATACTTTCTCAGTTACTTTGCTGAGAAAGCCACAATATCGGAAATATTATGAAAATTTTGATTTTGCCTTGTGACGGCATTGGACCTGAAATTATTGAGGCGGCTAAGTATTCAATCGATGCGGCAAACGAGAAGTACGAGTTGGGTTTAAGCTTCGACTATGACGATGTCGGTTTCAAAAGTTTAGAGAAGCATGGCACTACCTTGCGCCAAGAGCTTCTTGAGTCGGCCAAGCAGTATGATGGGGTGATCCTCGGAACTCAGTCTCATGCGGATTATCCAGATCCATCCGAAGGTGGTCGCAACGTTTCTGCGGGCTTTCGAATTGGGCTTGATCTATATGCCAATGTAAGGCCGGCTAGAACCCGCGCATTTTTGCCATCAAGTATGAGTGAGGGCAAAAGTATGGATCTGGTTATTATGCGTGAGGCCACAGAAGGTTTTTATCCTGACCGAAATATGTATAAAGGCTGGGGCGAGATGATGCCCGATGCGGATACGGCATTGTCGGTTCGTAAAATTACCCGCCATTGCAGCATGCGAATTGCGCGTCGAGCTTTTGAGCTCGCGATGACTCGAAACAAAAAAGTTACCGCAATTCATAAATCAAACAGCTTTCACATGACTGACGGCCTATTTCTCGAGTGCGTAAATGCTGTTGCTAAAGAGTTTCCGGAAGTCGTAGTTGATGATCTTCTGGTTGATGCCGCAGCGGCACACCTTGTTAGAAGCCCTGATAAGTTTGACGTGCTAGTAGCGACTAATTTCTACGGTGACATTATCAGTGATCTAGCCAGCGAGCTTTCTGGCAGTCTCGGCTTGGCAGGTTCTATCATGGCGAGTGATACACATTGTTGCGCGCAAGCTCAACATGGTTCAGCTCCAGATATTGCCGGCAAAGATATCGCTAATCCTGTGTCGATGATTTTGTCGATTGCAATGTTGCTGGATTGGTTGGGTAGTAAGCACGCAAGGCCAGAATTTGAACTTGCCAGCCAAGATATAAGCATGGCCGTTGATGACACACTTTCAGATCCAAATTGTAGAACGTCTGATTTGTCTGGTTCTATGAAATGCAGTGAGTTTGGTCTAAAGGTAGCGAGCCGAGTTCGGGCAGGTGAACCGCTGGCTGCTAAGTGAGCAGCTCACTAGTTACGATGGAAAATTCCACACCGTTATTAGGTGCGATTGCGGATGATTACACCGGCGCAACAGACCTCGCGAACACCTTAGTAAGCGGCGGTATGAAAACCAATTTAATCGTTGGTTTTGGTGAAGATAGTCGAGTCTATGATCATTCAGAGATGCAAAATGTCGATGCAGTGATCATTGCTCTCAAAACCCGAAGCGTCAGCGCTGCCGACGCCATAGAGCAATCGTTGCGCGCGCTTGCTTGGCTTAAAAAACTTAACTGCAGACATTTTTTCTTCAAATATTGTTCCACCTTCGATTCGACTCCTGCAGGCAATATAGGCCCAGTGTGCGATGCAATGCTTGACTATTTAGATGAGAAAATGACCGTTGTCGCTCCTGCTTTTCCGGATAACGCACGCACGGTTTACCAAGGTAACCTGTTTGTTGGGGAGTCTCTGCTTAATGAGTCAAGCATGAAGAATCATCCTTTGACCCCGATGACGGATAGTAATGTGCTGAGATTAATGCGCGGCCAAACCACTCGTGATGTTGCCCTGGTGTCGCATGAGGTAGTCTCTCGTGGTGTTGAGGTGACTTCCGAAAAGCTGGATGCGCTGGAAGCTCAGGGTGTGAGCTACGCAGTGATGGATAGTATTAATAATGACGACGCAGCTAATGTTGGGCTGGCGTCATCTGGTCGGCGTTTGTTAACGGGTAGCTCTTCGGCCGCATTAGGCCTTCCTAAGTTGTATACACGTGAGGGCTTACTACCAGAAGCGAACCTTGCGAGTGAGCTGCCGGAGGTAGAAGGTGATAGTGTTGTTTTGTCTGGAAGCTGCTCTTTAGCGACCAACCAACAGGTCGAAAATTGGCTCAAATCTCGACCTGGTATTAAGGTTGATCCCTTGGAATTGTCTGCGGATTTTGGCGGTGTGATACGCCGCGTCTTGGAATGGGCAAAGCCCCGCCTTAGCGCGCAGCCAGTACTGATTTACGCAACGTCTTCTCCTGAGGCTGTAAAGGAGAGTCAAGCCCAGTTGGGAGTGCACGAGGCTGGTGATTTGGTCGAGCGAGCGTTGGCGGCGATTGCGATAGAATTGCGTGACGCAGGCGTTCGAAAATTTATTGTCGCTGGTGGGGAAACCTCAGGATTTGTGGTTAAGTCTCTGCAAATTTCAGCGTTAAGAGTTGGGCCGATGATTGACCCTGGTGTGCCATGGACAGCATCTATAGACCAACCCGCGATAGCTCTAGCACTCAAGTCAGGTAATTTCGGAGCTCCAGATTTCTTTGAGAAAGCGTTGGAGATGATTAAATGAACGAAAGCGCGTTGCGTGAGAAAATCGCCTTACTGGGGCAGTCGATGTATGACAGGGG
>CALKRK010000102.1 GCA_937989675.1 uncultured Arenicella sp.
ATGATTTTCTTTGCGTACGCTTCCGCTTGGTTCTTCAATTTTTCACGATCTTGGTCCGCTTTTACAACATCGTCAAATGCTTCACGAACTTGTAGTGGCGGTTTAGCATCTTGAATTTCGATCGATTCGATTTGTACACCAGACTTATAACGATCCAAAATCACCTGCAATAACTCCAAAGTTTCGGAGTCGACAACCGCTCGTTCCGTAGTGAGCAAATCGTCCATCTTAGTGCTGCCCACGACTTCACGCAAAGCGCTCTCGGTTGCACCGCGCACCACGCGATCCAAACCACCACGTTGTTCAACATCACCAACATTAAACCATAGGTCTTCAATCGACTTAATGGTGTACTGAACCGCCATGGTCACATCAACGATGTTTTGATCTTCGGTCAGCATTAACGCTTCTTTCAACTCGGGAGAGTTGTTGCGATAGCCCACTTCAACGGTTCTAACCTGTTGAGTATCAACAATAATTTTCTCTTCTAATGGCCAAGCAATAAATTGCAGACCGGCACCGACTGTCTGTTTGAATTTACCAAAACGTAACTCGATACTTTGATAGCCCTCGTCCACTTGATACAAAGACTGCGATACCCAGTAACCGATTGCCGCAAGTACAACCAGCAAATACGGCGAAAAAATACCACCTTTACCGCCCTTACGTCCGCCACCGCCGCCGCCAAATCGCTTGCGGACGTTGTCAATTATTTGATCTATATCTGGGCTTTGATTACCGCGATTTCCACGATTTTTATTGCCGTTACCCCAAGGGTCACGATCGCCAGAGTTGCCGGAGCCAGGTTCATTCCAAGGCATTGGTTAATTCTCCAAGAGAGGGATTAAATACAATTAGGTTAAGTTTAGCAAAGTTCGAGTGATTGCGCCGATTACAGATGCTCAATATCTTCAGTATTACAGTGTTTTTTTAGCCAACCAAAATCGGCAGGCGACAATTCTAATTCTAATTCGAAGCCGCCGTCTTCTCTAATATTCTCAGCCTTAACCACACTTTTCTGGTATAGGTTAGCACGCAGCTTACCTTGACCTGCGTTAAGTTTTAGGCGACAGCGCGTGTGTAATAGAGATAAGTACTCCGCTATTGCTTGCAGCAAGAGATCAACACCTTCCCCGCTGTGCGCGGATAACCACACACTATCAACCAAACCTTTATCGTTGCGTTTTACTTTAGCGGGCGCGCCGGTAAGGTCAATCTTATTAAAAACGACGATGGTTGGTATGTCCGACGCTTCTATCTCACTGAGTACCTTATTGACCTCAGTGATGCAATCTTCTCGATAGTGGCTCGCCACATCTACCACATGCAATAACAAGTGTGCGTTGGTCACTTCTTCGAGCGTTGAATGAAATGCCTCCACCAAGGAATGAGGCAAGTCACGAATAAAACCAACGGTATCCGAAAGGATAGCCGCACCAAACTCATCTAGCTCTACGCGGCGCATTGTCGTATCCAGCGTGGCAAACAGTTGGTCTTGTGCATACACCCTTGAATCGGTGATTCGATTAAATAGCGAAGACTTACCAGCGTTAGTGTAACCAACGAGGGAAACCGTTGGCACGGGCACTTTGGCGCGCGATTTGCGACGTAATTGTCGTTGCGCAGAGACGGTTTCCAGGCGCTTATTGAGGGCCTTAATTCGGTGACCAATCAAACGTCGATCCGTTTCCAACTGGGTTTCACCCGGGCCGCGCAGCCCGATACCGCCCTTTTGTCGTTCTAAGTGCGTCCAGCCGCGTACTAAGCGCGTTGAAATATGCTGCAGTTGCGCTAGCTCTACTTGAAGTTTACCTTCATGACTCGATGCTCTCTGCGCAAAGATGTCCAAAATCAAGCCAGTTCTGTCAAGAACACGCACCTTAAGCGCTCGCTCTAGGTTCCGCTCCTGAATTGGGCTTACTGAATGATTTAGTATCACCAGGTCAATTTCCTCTGCTTCTACACGCTCTTTGACTTCTTCCAACTTACCTTTACCGATATAAGTTGAGGGGTCAGGCGAGCGTCTAAACGCTGTCAGAGTGTTCACCACAACAGCACCAGCCGAATCGGCCAGTAATTGGATTTCTTCCAAGATATCCTCATCGTCCTGAGAGGAATCGCGTTGATACACAATCAACGCGTTTGGTTGGGCTTTGGCTTCCGCTAGATCAAACACAAAAAAGCAACGGTTGAATTATTCCTCGTGCGACCGAAAGAAAACGGCCATCAAAGAACGTGGTAACAAAGTAATAATAAAACGGCTCAGAGCAGCTAAAACAACATTACTCAAGAGGGCGCCTCAAACTTGCAATCGCAGTTTGACTATTCTCCGTCTTCGGGGTCAATGCGTACAGCTTTGGAGGGCACGACTGTTGAGACAGCATGCTTATATATCATTTGATTAACCGTGTTACGTAACACAATCACAAATTGATCAAAAGATTCGACTTGGCCCTGCAATTTAATACCATTAACAAGATAGATAGAAACGGGGATACGTTCCTTTCTCAACGCATTTAGGAATGGGTCTTGCAGCGCTGTTCCTTTATTTTGTGCCATTTTTGTTATTCTCTTTTTACTAATTCTTAGTACACAACAGTGTAATATGGTTAGTGTTTGATTCGATGACTCAATCGAATCAGACCACTGTCTAAACAGAAAAACTGTGGATACGATTTCTGCTCAGCACGCGTTTGTCAACTTCAGCACTGCGATTTCAATGAGAAGCACTTCTGGGTGTTCTTTATTTAGGCAGCATCTTAGCCGACCTGCGCCTAATCGGCATTACGCATACACATGCGTTTGGTCGAAACAGCGCCCCCTCAGAACTAAACCATTATAGTCTACTTAATCAAGAATTTTCTTAATTTAGACAACTATTATCTAATATATTGCTTAAGCATTGCCGTAAGTAACTGAAAATTCTTACTTTTCAGCCCCTGATCGACCCACCAAAGCACATTATTCTGATTCCGGAGCCAAGTTAATTGCCGCTTCGCGAGTTGTCGCGTCGCCACAATGCCTTTTTGCCGCATTTCCTGATACGTGGTGTCACCTTGTAAAAAATCAACCATCTGCCGATAACCAATCATTTTCATTGATGGCGTATCAGCAACAATACCACTGTCGAGTAGGCCTTCAATCTCGCCTTGCAAACCTTGTTCCAACATAATATCGAAACGCTGTTCAATGCGACTGTGTAATACTTTACGGTCAGAAAATGACAAAGCTATTTTTATTAACGGATTTGTAACGGGCGGTTTGCGCTGTGCGTTATGTGCAGACACTGGCTTACCGCTCGCCAAGACAATCTCCAGCGCCCGTTGAATACGTTGAGCATCCATAGAATTAATTCGCCCAGCGCTCTCTGGGTCAAGTGCCGCCAGCTTCGCGTGCAAAGCGGGCCACCCTTGTTCACTGGCCTCTGCAGAAATTTTATCGCGCAACGCAGCATCCGCCTCAGGCAACTCAGTAATACCATTTTCAAGCACATTAAAATAGAACATGGTTCCACCGGCTAACACCGGCACTCGGCCACGAGCGGTGATGCCTGATATTAACGCCAAACAATCACGATAGAACTCGGCGACAGAGTAAGTATCACTGGGGTCTCGAATATCTACTAGGTGGTGTGGATAACGCTGTAAAAAATCCACATCCGGTTTGGCCGTGCCAATATCCATGCCTCGATACACGAGGGACGAATCAACACTGATAATTTCTGCATCAAGGGCTTCCATTAGTTGGGCCGCGGCATCAGTCTTACCGGTCGCGGTTGGGCCCATCAGACAAACAACGGGAATGTCAGATGGGGATAAAAAGCTCGCATTCATGATCACTGACCGCGCTTAAACCATCCATCGAGCTGAGCAAGCGACATCTGCACCCAAGTTGGCCGACCATGATTGCATTGGCCGCTGCGTTCGGTAGCCTCCATATCTCTGAGCAGTGCGTTCATCTCAGCAATCGACAACATACGATTTGCTCGCACCGAGCCGTGACAAGCCATTGACGATAAGACTTCATGAATTGTTTCTTCAATCCGAGAGCTGTGTTCATTCGCAACCAAGTCTGAAAGAACGTCTCGAACCAATTGAGACACATCAGAGTTCGCAAGAATATCGGGCACGCTGCGCACGATTAATACTTGTTCGTCCAATTGCTCTACTTCTAGCCCGAGCTGTTCAAATAAATTACTTTGCTGCTGCCAGGCCATTATCTCAGTTTCACTCACCTGGATAGTCACCGGCACGAGTAGCGGCTGTTGTTGTACGATCCGCTCGTCCATGGCTGTTTTGAGGCGCTCATAGGTGATTCGTTCATGCGCGGCGTGCATATCGACCATCACTAAGCCCTGTGCATTTTCCGCCAAGATATAGACGCCTTTTAACTGCGCAAGCGCGTAACCCATCGGAGGAATATCATCAGAACTAGGCTCACCTTCTGACAGCTCTGACCTTTCCGCCATCATCGGCGTTGAGCTAACTGGGCCAGCTCTAAAAGCAGAGTCGGCAATCGCTTTGTAAGCACCTATTTGCTCGCGCACCTGCGCTGGCGTAACACGTTCTGTTTCTTGGTAACGGATCGGGTTTTGTTGAGTGAGCTGCGAAGCACCAGAGTTTGGGTTGATCGGGCTAGGTGCGGCCGCACCTTGATCAGCATCAACTTGTAAACTTCCTACATCACCAGCGCTCGCCCCAACAACACGCTGTAAACTGCGAAACACGAAACCGTGAACACTCCGACTATCGCGAAACCGAACCTCGTGTTTAGTGGGGTGCACATTAACATCAACCCCAGCCGGGTCCATTTCCAGATACAGCACGTAAACCGGGTGACGCCCATGAAACAAAACATCCTGATAACCGAGACGTACGGCATGCAAAATAGTTTTATCGCGGATCAAACGCCCGTTCAAAAAGAAATACTGCATGTCTCCCTGACTACGTGAAAAGCTCGGTAAACCTGCCCACCCTGATAAACGCATGTCTTCGCGCTGCTCGTCAAAATACACACTATTTTCTGGTACGTTATCACCGCAAACCATTTTCAATCGGCGCGCATCGTCAGCTGGCACACTCGGCAAATGCAACACTACTCGACCATTATGACTAAGCTTAAATGCAACATCGAAACGCGACAGCGCCATACGTCGTACCACTGAATCTAAATGCTTAAATTCAGTATTATCGGTGCGCAAAAATTTACGCCGCGCAGGTGTATTGTAAAAGAGATCACGTGTTTCAATGGTTGTTCCCACCGGGTGGGCAACTGGGCTGGGATCAGTGGTGAGATTATTACCGTCGCTGCTCACCATCCAAGCTTGCTCGGCATTTTGTTCGCGAGATTGAATCGTCATCCGCGTCACCGATGCGATACTAGGCAAGGCTTCGCCGCGAAACCCAAGCGTCGCTATTTGCTCTAAATCGGTCAGATTTTCAATCTTACTGGTTGCGTGACGAGACAAGGCCATCGCTAAATCTTGCTTGAGTATGCCATGCCCATTGTCGGAGATTTTGAGCCGCTTGACACCGGCATTTTCAACCTCGATATCAATACTCGTGGCACCTGCATCCAGAGCATTCTCGATCAACTCCTTTAACATCGACGCCGGCCGCTCAATAATTTCACCGGCCGCGATTTGGTTAATTAATCGTGGGTCAAGAGCATGAATACGACTGTTCGGCTTAGATACTTGTGTCATTGATTACAGCTTTTATTTACGACGGCGTTGATTACTAAAGCGCTATTGTACGGCAACTAGTTATTGCAAGAGTTGAATGTCAGAGCGAGTAACGTTAGTTTTTATGAAGTACGTATTAACCTGGAATTTTCAAGGTTTGCCCAAGCATAACAGTTTGACTACGCAGTTTGTTTGCCTGCATGATTTTCTTAATACTCGAACCGTATTTTTCAGCTATCTCAGATAAAGTATCACCTCTTTTGACCTTATGTGTGATCGGTTTGCGTTTTGCTACTTTAGCAGAGCCCGGCACCTTAATTTTCTGTCCAAGTACGACCGTATTTGAACGTAACCCGTTGACTCGCTTGATAGAATTTATCGTGACATTATAACGCGCCGATATCTTCGATAAGGAGTCGCCTCGCTTGACGGTATGCACAATCGAAGCAGCGGTTTCTGAGCTAACCGCCTGACCTTCAGAGACTTTAAGGCGCTGCCCTAACATCACCGTATCGCGCTTTAGGCCATTGAGCCGCTTGAGCTGCCGAATGCTCGTGCGATACTTTTGAGCAATGGTGGATAAAGAATCACCGCGCACTACTTTATGGTAACGCGATTTACTTGCTTGCTTCTTGCCGCCCGTTTTAGCCGCAAATGTTGGAGTCGAATACACCCCGTTGTTGTAGTAAGGCGTTTGCTCGTAATACTGCCCTATCGCCGTGTGGATCGCTCGGGCAAGCTTGTTCTGATAACTCGACGAGCGTAGCTTGCCTTCTTCTTCAGGGTTGGTAATAAAGCCAGTTTCGATCAGAATCGACGGCATATCGGGTGATTTCAATACCGCAAAACCAGCTTGTTCAACGCGCTTGCTGTGCAACTTGCCAAGCTTGCTTAACTCTTTGAGAACACGCCCTCCCAAATTGACGCTTTCGCTAATCGTATTTGTCATTGATAGGTCGACCAATACTTGCCTGAGAACGTCATCTTTATCTGCGAGGCTCACACCACCTATCAAGTCTGATGCGTTTTCTTTATCGGCCAAGGCCTTGGCCATGGTACTCGTGGCACCTCGCTGAGACAACGCAAATACGGATAAACCTCTGGCTGAACGCTTGCGAAAGGCATCAGCATGAATCGACACAAAAATATCCGCGCTTCGCTCACGCGCCATCGTTCGTCTCTTGTCTAGCTTTATATAATAGTCGCCAGTTCGAATTAGTTCCGCTCGCATACGAGGGTCTGCGTCAATAACCTTTTTAAGGCGATTCGCTATCTGCAAAGTAATGTTCTTTTCGTAACTACCTTTATAGCCGATTGCACCGGGGTCCTCACCACCGTGACCAGCATCAATTGCCACAACGAATACAGCAGGCGCTTTAGGCTCTAATTGAACAGGCGTTGTCGCGCTTTGGCTCAAGCTCTGCGCTTGCTCGGGAGTAACAACCCCGCTCACTGGCGGAATCTTATTAGATTGCGCTTCAGGCTGAGCTTCACTAGCCACCACAGACTCAACGCTCTCCTGCTGCGCGCGGTTATCAAGTAAATCTAGAACCAGGCGGTACCCATACAATTCGTTCGGGGTTAAAACAAAACTATGTTCCTCTAACGGCGCCTTTAACTCCAACACAAAACGTAAAACACCTTTTTCAGGTTCACCATGACGCAAGGCTTGAATGTGCTTATTTGTGCCATCAAGAGGCGGCACGGTAATTGCCAAACTAGCGTTCTGTATATCAACAACGATGCGATTAGGGTTCTGCAGGCGGAAAACGCGGTGCTCAATATCAGAAGACATGTCGAACACAACTCGTGTTTTATCAGGTGAGTGCCACAAACGAACATTATTAACCGCGTTTAAACTTTTTTGCGCTTGGACAACGGAAAACGGAAAACTTGTTAAGAGAAAAACAGCGAGAAAAACCCTAACTAGTGCTGCAAACGAGCAGGAGGCAATCTTGAAAACAAATGAAGTCACTTAGCGACTAGCCCGATTAAGTCTATTTATTATTTTGATTATGCAATTACAACAGTTTTTTGGAGTCAGATCGAGAAGAATAACAAGAGTGTCATCGCTGAGGAAATGCGAATATTAAATACAACCAAGAAAATAGAGATAAACAAGATATTTTACTTAGAGCGATAGTAAAGTGAGCCGAACCAGCGGAGGGGGATGGGGGATTGCTGGCTCGGCTCGGAGTCATGTCGAAGCAAATAATTACTCACTTCGACCCAAAGAGGGTAAGTCTCTGGTGTCGACAGCTTGCTAACCATACCAATCTGTCGACGAAAGGAATTCTGCCACACTTTTAACATACACACTGTCAACTAATGTCACATTTATCATACAAATAAGAAAAATGTAGTTTTATTCCGAAAAAAATAGCTCAAACAGAGCTCAGTTTCCAAAACCGTCACCGTAAAAACAAAAAAAAGCCGGGGCGTCGACACGGCGACGGGTACCCGGCTCAATCTCACACATATCCAGAGTCTTAGCTCTGGTTCCAATACCGAAGAGAGGTAATATCTTGTGTTAGCTAGCTACTAATCGACGCTAACTAAGCAATAAGACTACTATGCCAGATCAAATCATCAACAATGTTAAGCAAAGTCAAATGACTGTCAGGATCTGCAAACATAATGTAATAAAATTACTATATTTGTTCAAAAATCTCGAAAAAGATCAAACAGAAATGAGGGAAAGAGAGAAAAAGCCAGGTCAGCGAGGGGGGATGGGGGGATTGCTGACCTGGCTCAGAGTCATGCTAAGCTACCTAGAAAAGCGCAGTCTTAGCCCAAAAGAGGGTAAGTCTTTGGAAGTTAAGTACGCTGGAATCGTAGTAACAGCTTTGCTTAACTCGAGGCGAATTGTACTGAAAATTATTAGGATGTCTGTCAAAAAAAGTCAATTTATCATACAAAATGACATATTTTGTCTATTTAAACTTTTTTAGACTAATTTCTCGCAAAAACTCATTATCACGGTTAATTTTACTAATAGATATTAAGATATCAGCTGCTCGAAGCAGGCCTCTTCCGCGTTCTGCCCACTCTATGAGAAAAATTGCCTCTTCACCCCATAGGTCATCAAGGGCCAAGAACTCTAACTCACCCGGATCATCCAAACGATAAAGGTCCATATGATAGATCACCCCTCCTTTAACTGGGTACTCCTGAATCAAATTGTAAGTCGGGCTCGTTACCGCCCCCTCATAGCCGAGCCCATGAATAATAGACTTTGCGAGCGTTGTCTTGCCAGCACCCATTTCCCCACCGAGATAGACACACTTTGGGAAATTCAACAGGCTAGCAATTTCCTGCCCAACGGATTCGGTTTGATCAAGCGAATTACTGGTGAAAACGTGGTTCAAAATTAAAGCTGATAGTCGGTTTAAGGTAAACTCCACTATTATGACAGCATCATCCGACAAAGCCCAAGACAAGCTTGACCCTGAGCAGCTTGAAACGCTAGCGAACAATATTAAAAGCTGGGGAAACGAGCTCGGTTTCGACGCCGTTGGCATCTCGGACATTGACTTGAAAGAGCATGAAGATCGCCTAAACAGTTGGCTGAGCAAGGGGATGCACGGCGACATGGACTATATGCACAAACATGGCCTCAAGCGCAGCCGGCCAGAATTGTTGGTCGAGGGCACACGCAGAGTTATCTCCGCACGCATGGATTACGCACCCGCCGATATTAAGTCTGCGGAGAAGATGCTCGAGCAACACGAGACAGGATATATTTCTCGATATGCCTTAGGGCGTGACTACCATAAAGTGTTGCGTGCCAGACTAAAGAAGCTGGCCAATCGCATTAATGAAGAAGTGGGCGAATTTGGGTATCGCGTTTTTACAGACAGCGCGCCAGTGCTTGAAAAAGCTATTGCCGAGAAAGCCGGTCTAGGCTGGATTGGCAAACACAGCAACCTTCTTGATTCAAAAACTGGCTCCTGGTTTTTTCTAGGAGAACTATACATTGACCTGCCCCTTCCGACTGATAAGCCGGCAAGCAACCACTGCGGTACGTGTCAGCGTTGCATAGAGGTCTGCCCTACTAACGCTATTGTGGCCCCCTATCAGGTTGACGCAAGGCTATGTATCTCCTACCTCACTATCGAACTCAAAGGGCCGATACCGGAAGATCTGAGAGGTAAATTAGGTAACCGTATATATGGCTGTGATGACTGTCAGTTTGTTTGCCCATGGAATAAATTTGCGCAAACCACAAAAGAGGCCGACTTCACACCGCGCGAGAAGCTCACAAACCGCCACTTACTGGAACTATTCGCATGGACGGAAAACGACTTTCTCAACAATACCGAAGGCACCGCTATTCGTCGTATCGGTTACGAATCATGGCTGAGAAATATCGCTGTTGCGCTTGGTAACGCTAAAAATACAACCGGCGTAGTCGAAGCCTTGCAGAACAAAAAACTATCGGTAAGCCCGCTGGTCCAAGAACATATTGACTGGGCGATCCAACAACACACCAAAAGCAAATAAGCACAATGCCGCTATTCCCTACTGTAAATAAAGATGCCATTTATCTAGCAATGGACGACCCTGATGAATTGCTATCTAGAACATCAAACCACGCATTCAAATTAGATGATCAAGAATGGCAAACCGTAGAGCACTACTTTCAATCCATGAAGTACGATGGCACGGCCTACGCTGAGAAGATAAGAGCTGCAAACTCACCCGAGCAAGCACGAAAACTAGGCAAGGCCTTTCTTCGAAAAAAGCGCCCAGACCTAAAAGCAGTTAAAACCACAATAATGACCCGCGCACTTTACACTAAGGTTAAAACACACGCCGACGTTCAAACACGACTATTAGATACAGGGGAAAGTGAACTAGTCGAAAACAGCCAATTCGATTATTACTGGGGTTGTGGCCGAGATCACCGGGGTGAAAATCACTACGGCAAAGTATTAATGAACGTACGTCAAAAACTACGAGAGGAATCGGGACAGTAAGCACAAAAAAGCCAGCAAATTTGCTGGCTTTTTAGAGTTTCCTGTATCGAGTATCTTTGACACTAGGCTTGCTGGTCAGCGCGCACCCGTGACTGTATACCCATGACTAAGGAAAATCGTATTAGAACGCAATACGATTAAGCAATCACTAAACTACTTAATTTTTGCTTCTTTATACTCTACGTGCTTGCGAACAACTGGATCGTACTTCTTGATAACCATTTTCTCTGTCATCGTACGTTTGTTTTTAGTCGTTGTGTAATAGTGACCAGTTTTGGCAGTTGAAACCAATTTGATTTTATCTCTCATGATGGGCTCCTCGCCTTATTTACACTTTTACGCCAGAAGCGCGCAAGTCTTTTAATACGGTATCAATACCTTTTTTATCGATAATACGAATGCCTTTAGAAGACACACGTAGGCGAACCCAACGACTTTCACTTTCAACCCAAAACTTGCGGTAGTGCAAATTCGGCAGGAATGTGCGACGCGTACGATTTTTCGCATGCGAAACGTTGTTGCCAAACGTCGTACCTTTACCAGTTACCTGACATACTCTAGACATTTTACTAAACCTTCTGTTCTTGCAGTTCTTGTATTACACCGCTACTAGTTTTAAGCGGCTAACGTTACTTTAACGGGACTTGGCCGGCAATCACGATAAACTGAACCGCAAATCATAATCAATCGCCCTAAGTGTTTGTTTTTTCTAGGATGCGCAAGCAATACGATCACGCGATCCTTTTCAGGGGGCGATTTATACCAGAAAGTCATTGAAAATAAAACCAATTCCTGCAATTAAAGGCCGTCTTTTTAGCTTTTACTGCTCCTTGATTACACTACAACAGAGCCCCCATTTCGGCAAACGAAACCACTTCAGAATCACCGACCACAAAATGGTCAAGTAATTTGACACCAACCATATCCAGAGCCAGCTTAAGAGTTTCCGTGAGCACTCGATCAGCGGAACTTGGTTCGGCAACTCCGGATGGGTGGTTATGTGCCACAATTAACGCCGCAGCGTTGTGTCTTAAGGCTTCTTTAACCACCTCTCGCACCGGTACCGACGCGCTGTCAATGGTGCCACGAAACAGTTCCTGATGATGAATCACACGATGCTTACTGTCCAAGAACATTGCAAAAAACGATTCATATGGTTTGTCTCTTAGCTGTAGAGTTAGATAATCTCGACTGGCTTGCGGGTTGGTAATCGCGTCACCTTTATCCATTTTCTCCATCAAATATCGACGACCAAGCTCCAAAGCGGCCTGAAATTGCGCATACTTCGCAGTTCCTATGCCTTTTATCTCACACAGTTCGCGAGATGATAAATTGAGTAAGCTGCGCAACCCTCCAGCACTCATTAAACCATCGCGCGCAACTTCGATCGCGGTTTTACCAGGCAAGCCCGTTCGCAAGAAAATAGCCAACAATTCAGCGTCGCTCAAGGAACATGCCCCTTGAGAGATAAGTTTTTCTCGTGGGCGCTCGGTTTCTGGCCAATCCTTGATTGGTAATCTTTGCATTCGTTTTTGAATTAACATCCATTGTCTCCTTATTTTTATTTTTGCTTATTCAGCAATTTCATCCATGATTACAGGGTCTATAATACCCTGTCGCTGCTATTAGACCACAGTAAAGCCAGAACACCAATAAAGAAAGACGGTGACAAACAGCTTGGCAATCAGAGATAATCGCTAACCTTGATTGTTAGTGGCTAACGGTGTTCCGGTGTCTGACGACTCCCTCCTAGTAGGCCTATGAGATCTTATATAACCGTAATTGGAAACGCATTACACCTTGAAAACATTATCTAACAAGCGCGTACTCCTTGGCATTAGCGCTGGCATTGCCGCTTATAAAACACCTGACCTAGTTCGCAAACTCAGCGAGCTGGGCGCCGAAGTTCAGGTGATCATGAGTAAGAATTCAGAGCAGTTCGTCGCACCTCTCGCTTTACAAGCCGTCAGTGGCCATGCTGTGCACAACTACGCAATGACTGCCGAAAGTGAATCAGGCATGGGGCATATCGACCTCGCCCGCTGGGCCGACATTGTATTAATCGCCCCGGCGACCGCCAACGTAATTGCCAGACTCTGCCAAGGCAATGCCGACGAATTGCTCACTACGGTCTGCGTGGCGACAGAAGCGCCAATCGCCGTTGCGCCTGCTATGAATCAACAAATGTGGCAAAACGCTGCGTCTATCGCAAATATACAAACTCTCGCATCGCGCGGCGTACATATTCTTGGCCCAGACTCAGGCGAACAAGCCTGTGGTGAGGTCGGCCC
>CALKRK010000103.1 GCA_937989675.1 uncultured Arenicella sp.
CAAGCCGTCGAGTTTCGGCATGCGAATATCCATAAGTACGATATCCGGCTTATGTTGTTTTGCTTGTTCTATCGCCTCAAGCCCATCTGCGGCTTCCGATACAACCTCTAAATCGACTTGGTGATTCAGTACCATCGAAAAGCCGCCACGTATTAAGGCTTGATCGTCTACTACTATTACTCGAATTGTCATCTCAGTTTTGTTTAAGTGGAAGCCGCGCGAATACGGTAAAGCCGCCTGTAAAATTTGGTTCTGCTGTCAGAGTTCCGCCTAGCAAGCTTACTCGCTCTTGCATTCCCAAGATACCGTGGCCGGTGCCATCCATTCGGCCAGAGCCATCGCCAGTATCAATTACTTCCACTTCCAAGTAGTTATTCTTGTCTTGTATTGTTGCATTGACCGAGGCATTAGTGCCAGCGTGTTTTAAGCTGTTGGTAAACGCCTCTTGGACAATGCGGTATACGGTCAGCTCGATATGGGCATCTATTGGCTTGTCGTCTAAGTTGATAGCTAGCGTGACGGGTATACCTGACTGCTCCAGATTGTTTGCAAGTTCATCTAGGTTGGCTAAACCTGGCTGCGGCTCAAAATCAGATGCCACTGAGTTACGACGCAGCACTCCCAATAAATGCCGCAACTCCACCATCGCTTGGCGGCCTGACTGCTCAATAGTTCGAAGTGATTCTCGGGCGGCACTTGGATTGCTTTCCAGTACCATTTTGGCAGCACCTGCCTGCACTGTCATCAAGCTTACTTGGTGGGCCACAATATCATGAAGCTCTCGAGCGATACGCGCGCGCTCTTCGGTTAATGCCTGTTGCTGTTGAAATGCTTGATCTTGCTCTCGCTGTCTCTGCTTCACTCGTATGCGTCGGCCGACGTACCAGATTAGTAGCGCGGTAAAAATATCAACTAAGTTGTTATCGATGGTTGTGCCGGCTAGGAGGTTACCTATGCCGAGAAAGGCAATACTAAGTAGTACTCCACCGTAATTGATGGTGTCGTTCTCGGCGTAGCGGCCGAGGCTGAACAGCGCGATGACCATTGCGAATCCAGGCCCATCAACAATACTTAATCCCCACAAGATGACTGACGCCAAAGACACGGTTGCTAATACTATGTGCGGAAAGCGCCGTCTGTAAATCAACGCCCCGCAGGCAACCGCGTGGCCGACAAGGCCTAAATATGCCATTGAGCTCGATAGAGGTAATTCTTGACCAGGTTTGCTTGCCACCAGACTAAAGACAAAAACAAAGAGGGCTAGCACCGTATCTGAGGTGCGTGGCCAACGTTTGAATGGATTCAACAAGGGGTACAGAAAGGATTCGAGATTCGTTTGTGTAAAAAGTGATTGCTTATTTTCTTTCATGGTGATCCTGCCAATTAGTTGCATGAGGATACTCTAATCAATCAAAAAGGTGAGAACCATCGTGTTTTAGGATGGTCAAAAGCTCATTCTCTAGGAGGACAATGGGCGGCGCCAATCAGGCCTTCTCATCCTTCAGGAGGAGGTGTCAAACCATCTTTTGGCTGACGCAGTTAATGCGTGATTTGACTATCGTTGAGCTTTCTAAAACGTAACCAGAGAGGTTGTTATGACCCACACAGACCAGCACATCAATCGTTCGTCCGCTATTGTTCAATCTAAGCCGCGAGGTCGCAAGGCCATGGGGCTGGTCGCGGCTTTTTGGATGAGTTGCGCATTTATTGGCCAGGCTCTATTTATGTTGTACGTCAGTGTGTTTTACGGTGGCACCGCCCTTGAAGGTAACTACGCACAATGGAATGAGGTGCTCGATCGCGGATATATTGCCGGGGACGGGTTGAGTAATTCTATAACCGCTGGGCACTTAGTTTTTGCCGTTTTTGTTATGTTGTTCGGGCCAGCACAGTTTATTCCAAAGGTACGTGCGATGTGGCCGCAGTTTCACCGTTTTAATGGCCGGCTTTATGTTGCGAGCGTTTGCATTGCCTCTTTAACAGGCTTGTACATGATCTGGAGCCGCGATGCGACCGGTGACATAGTGCAAGCACTCTCAATCAGCTTTAATGGCTTATTGATTTTTGTTTTCGCATTCATCGGTGTTCGCTATGCAATTAGGCGACAAATTGCCCTGCATCAAGAATGGATGTTGCGTCTATTTCTAGTGTCCAGCGGTGTATGGTTTGCGAGGGTTGGCTTTATGATGTGGATGGTATTAACCGGCGGTATTGGTCTTGATCTTGAAACCATGACAGGCCCGTTTATGCACGTGGTGGTCTTTGGTCAATACATCTTGCCGCTTGCGGTTGCTGAATTGTATTTCTTGGCTAAAAGAAGTCGGTCAAATAAAAACCACTGGGCGATGGCGGGAGTGTTATCTTTTTGCACGGTAGTGATGTGTATCGGAATTTTCGCCGCAACCATGGGTATTTGGATCCCGTTTATGCAGAAGTAAGCTTTAAAAAAGGCCTGAGCAAGCGCACGCATCGTCGTGCGCTTGCCTATTTAGGGGCTCCCGTATAAGTTCGCTAGTGCTGCTTGTTTCGATTCTTATTGGCTGTATTAATTATTTCTATGTCTTGGGGTGATCCGAGATAGTCTCTTGGATCAATGCCGTTGGGTTTCTTTCTTGGGCCAGACCAAAGTTCCCCTTTTTGTTTACCGCTGACGATGCGATATTGGCGATTGCCAA
>CALKRK010000104.1 GCA_937989675.1 uncultured Arenicella sp.
AGCATTGTGCAGCTGCAAGATCGTAGCGTTACCTTATCCGGCACCGTAGAGGACCAATTTGTCGAATGGCGCCGAATTCTCGGGCAAATGTTTGAGCTAGAGGAGGGCGAGGTCTCGCGAAATGAACAGCCAGATAAAAGCGAGCTTCTGGGCGACTCAGTAACACAATAATAAAAGTCAGTTGAGAAAATGAATTCAAACAATGGCTCCTCAAGCAAACAATCTCAGCGAATCGAAGCAATCAAGTTCGACGCGCCGGGTGCACAGCAATCAAATACCCAAACAACGGAGCAGCTGAACGACTTACCTGCGTCGTTAAAGCCCGTTGTAAAGGCAAAGTGGTGGCACTCGCAATTCAACATGATGTTGAGTGTTTTTGGTTTATTAGCGTTAGCCGCTATTTTATTTGTCGTCTTGGCTCCTCCTCCAGAAGCGACAAATTTAAGTACCGTTGTTGAGTCCGATGGAAGTACTCGTACCGCGCAGGCTACCGAGTCAGAGCAAACCGCGCCTTGGGATGAAAGCCGCCGAGCGCAAGCACGGACCGACTCGCAAGAAATACTGGCCGATCTATTGGATAGCAAGAAAGAATTAGAGGCGAAAAATGTTAAAGAGTGGGCCGCCGAGCGCTACGAAGCGGCATTAGCGCGCGCCGCTGAAGGCGATGAATTTTATAAGCGACAGGACTTTGCCAGTGCAATCGAACAATATCAGGGTGCCCATGATGATTTGCGTAGCTTGGACGCGTTGATACCAGAAGTGTTGGCCGCGAAAGTGTCGGCTGGGCAGAAGGCTATTAGTGAGGGCAAAACTGAGCTGGCAAAGGAGCAATTTCAAGCAGCGCTTCGTCTAGATCAAAATCACATTCCAGCATTAAGCGGTCTGGATCGTGCTGATAATCTGGACCAAGTGCTTGAAATATTGCGCGCGGCTGCGCTTGATGAGCAGGAATTTCTGACGACTGATGAGCTTATACATTTAGACAGAGCAGAGCAAAAACTAGCCCAGGCCATACAACTTGATCAAAATATGGAGCCTGCGGTAAAAGGCTTGGCAAGAGTTAAAGAGCGAGCTGCTGATAAACGATTTCGTGACTCGATGAGTAAGGGGTTTAGCGCATTGTTCAAAGGAAGTTATGGTTCGGCTAGGCAAGGCTTTTCTGCCGCGTTGAAGATTCGACCAGGTGACCCTACAGCCAGCACTGCTTATCGGCAATCTTTAGCATCCGACAAGCGATCATCATTGAGTTCCTTGCTTGCGGCGGCTAAGCGGTTTGAAGCTCAAGAAGAATGGGGCAGTGCGCTTTCAAATTATCAGGTAGTGTTGCAGCGAGATCCAAATCAGGTGAGTGCCAAGCTTGGGCAGATACGAAGTCAGGCCCGGCTTAATCTTGACCAGGAAATAAATTCGGTGCTAGCCGACACCTTAGCCTTAAGCCGCAGCTCACAAAGCGAACGCGCCACTACAGTTTTAAATGATGCGCGGGCGATCAAAAATAAAGGCTCTAAATTGAAACAACAAATTGCCTCGATCGAGTCGGCGCTTCAGCAAGTCGGCAGTACAGTTAAGGTGTCTTTTCTTTCGGATGCATTAACCGAAATAAACTTGACCAAAGCGGGGTCCAATAAAGTACGCTTAGGACGTTTTACAAGCAAAAAATTGGCGCTAAAACCGGGCCGCTATGTCGTAACTGGGAGTCGTCTTGGCTATCGAGATGTGCGTCAAGAAATAGAGCTTCGTGCGAACTCGTCCGTGCAAACGTTTAATATTGTCTGTAATCAACCTATTGCGGGTAGTGCATCGCTCGACAATATCAGCCAACAACCTTAATTTGGTGCCGCCAATCAGCTCATGACTAAATTCGAGAAACTTGATAATGCTGTGATATCAGCGTCGAGCTACGAAGCGCCGACTGGCCAAGAAGTCGCCAGCCGCTTTAAGATAACTCGAGCGCATTGGGGGTTGTTATTGGTCGGGCTTTTATTGCTGTGTTTTATAGCGTTTATTACTCTGGCGCGCAGCGTCGCGGTAAGAGCCATTGCAGCTGACCTAAACAATACAGATCAATTTTTTGCACAACCAGCCGATGTGGATATCAAGGCGTTGTTAAAGTTGCCGCTTGGCAATCGTGTGCTAGTTTTACCAGGTAGCTACGAAGTTAGTGTGCACTCCGACGGGTTTGAGGCGCTAAACCAAACTCTTGAGGTGGGCGGCGATCGTCACCAGCAGTTCGAATTGGTTCTCACCCGATTGCCCGGGAATTTGGATATAAAATTATCAGAGTCAATATCCGCAGAGGTTTTTATTGACGGTGAGCTTGTAGGTCAATTGCCTGGGATAATTTCTGGCATCTCGTCAGGTAAGCACGAGCTAACAGTCGACGCGCCGCTTTATCGGCCCAATACGCAAAATGTGTTGGTGCGTGGCAAGGATGAAACGCAGGCACTTGAGGTTACACTTCAGCCTGCCTGGGCTGAGTATTCTTTTGCGTCGGTGCCCGAAGGTGCCAATGTTGTGATTGATGATCAAACTCAGGGCAAGACTCCACTGACACTCAAGGTCGAGGAAGGAACCAGAACCTTAAGAATCGAGGCGCCCTTGTTTAAGCCCTTTACCCAGGAAATCGGGGTCGTTGCTGGAGAAAATCTTAGTATCCCGGCTGTTAACCTCGTTCCTGCGGATGGAATATTATCGCTGGACTCTAGCCCAACCGGGGCGGCGGTTATTTTGAATAACGAGTTTCGAGGCACCACGCCGATTAAGTTGAATGTAGTGCCAAATTCTCAACAACGAGTGCAGGTTTATAAGGCTGGTTATCGTTTGTCGGATCAACAAGTGAGCCTTGCTCCAGAGCAAGAGGAGAACAAGCAAGTCGCACTTGAGCAAGACACAATTGCCGTTAAGATCAGTGTGTCACCGAATGATGCTCAGGTTGTTGTAGACGGGCAATCTCGCGGCCGTGGGTCACAAACGTTGTCGCTCAATACGTTGCCACACACAATTAGTGTTCGTAAGCCGGGCTATGTAACGCAGACCACCGACATTATTCCAACGCGTGCTAACAAACAAATAATCAGTGTTAATTTGTTGACCGAAGAAGAGCACTATTGGGCACAACTGCCAGACCGCTATACCAATAAGCTAGGTCATTCCCTTAAGTTGTTCAAAAATTTAGGTAACGTAAAAATGGGCTCGTCACGGCGTGAAGATGGCCGCCGCGCGAATGAAGTGGTCTTTGAAGCCGAGTTAACCAAGCCATTTTACGTGGCCTTGCACGAAACCACCAATAAACAGTTTCGAGCCTTCAAGAAAAGTCACAATGCGGGTAACTACAAACAAAAAAGTTTAGATGCCAATAAGGCACCTGCGGTGAATTTAAGTTGGCAAGAAGCGGCCTTGTATTGTAATTGGTTGAGCAAGGTTGAAGGTCTGGACCCGTTTTATCAAACGACTTCCGGTTACGTTTCAGGTAATAACACAGAGGCCAATGGCTATCGCTTGCTTACTGAAGCGGAATGGGCATGGTTAGCTAGAAATAAAGGCGGTGCTGTTCTTACCTATCCGTGGGGCAGCGCCAAACAGCCTGACCCCAAAAACAAAGTGGGTAATTATGCAGATGTTAAAGCCGCCGATTTATTGGCGTTTACTCTAAGTGAGTATGATGATGGTTTTAGAGGTCCGGCCCCTGTGGGGCGGTTTCCAGAAAATCATCGAGGTTTGTTTGATTTAGATGGGAACGCGTCCGAGTGGGTAAATGATTGGTATAGTGCTAAAGGAAGCTCCGAGTTGGGAAGCGGCAAATTGCGAGATCCGATAGGGCCTGATATTGGTGAATTTCACGTTGTGCGGGGCGCGAGTTGGGCGAAAGGTTATTTGCCTCAATTGCGCTTAGCCTATCGAGATTATGGTGCGAAAGGAAAGCACGATGTGGGTTTCCGTGTAGCGCGTTATGCTGGTTTGAATAAAAAGAGATGACGTTAGTAAAAATGGTTAAATCACTGGCATTTACGGTGTTGATGGTTGGGTTTGTTTGGATGTCGAGCACCTTTGCTCAGACTGAAACCGCCGAGTCATCCAGTGAAGAACCACAGGTGAGTGAAAGTGATTTGTCTGACCCCTCATTAACCGAGGCGGAGAAAAAAGCGCTTGAAGAGAAATTAGCAAGACAGAAAGAACAGGCTGAGCGTGAACGTAGGCAGAAAGAAGAAGCGCGCAAAGCAAATAGTAAGACAACTAAGAATGGTGGGGTCTTTAAACCTACAGAAGAAATTTCTGAAGATTCGCCTGTGCCGTTTCCAGTGGATATATAAATAAAACTAAATTCTATGAAATTCCAAAAGTCTGAATTCTTTTATCAAATTGTGGCACTGATTCTGTCATTTGTGGTCGTGCACACCATCTATGTTGGTTTGGTGCGGCCGAATGCGGAAGCGGTGCTCGAGGCTGAGAGGCAGGCCGTTGCCGCACAAGAGGCATCCGGTGAGATCGTTTCCATAGAGCGGTCGGCCTGGGTGGTGCTGAAAGATTACGAACAAGAAGCATGTTTTATTTTGATGTTATGGGTCATGGCCATTATGGGGCTCAAAGCACAGGGAGTCAGCGCACAGCGCCGTATGCTCGGCCAACCCTTGGTTAGTATCGAGGAGGGCCGGCGTATTCTGCCGGAAGATGCTCGCAAGCTATCTAGGCCGCTCGAGGCCTTACCCGAGCCGGAACGTGGCTATTTGCTACCACGTGCATTACGAGGTGCTCTAAACCGTTACGGCTCTACCGCATCCGTTGCGGATGTTTCGGGTGTGGTTCGTGACTTGTGCGATACCGAAGCAGATCGTTTGGATTCAGAGTTGTCGATGGTGCGTTACATTACCTGGGCAATACCATCAATCGGCTTTATTGGTACGGTACGTGGTATCGGAACCGCGCTAGGTAATGCTCATGAAGCTGTGGCTGGTAATATTGCGGCCGTAACAGCCAGTTTGGGTGTGGCGTTTAATTCTACGTTTATTGCACTGCTTATAAGTATCGTCATTATGTTTCTAATGCATCAAATTACTTTGATGCAAGAGCGTATGGTGATGGATTCACAAGACTACTGCGATAATAATTTGATAAGGCACCTGCAAAGTTAGTGAACGAAGCGATTATGATGAATTACTTTTTTAGACCAACGTCTCAGCCGGGTACTCAAATTTTATGAGCCAAATATTGCACATAAATGATAATAACCTGCTCGTTCAGAGTGGTAGCCAAGTTTCGCGTAACCAAGGTTACGCGTGGTTAAAGGGCGATAGCGTGGTGTTTGACTCTGATTTAGAGCTTTCGCCTGTTAAGCATTGTCGCTTAGCGCCGCAAGAGATTAATAATCATTATTGGCAGGTGTGCGCTGCAACGGCGATTAATAGTAATGGCGCAGGTATGCGTCACGCGGCCGATTTAGTTTGGAAGCATCTGAGCGATCTGCGTGAACACCGCGGCTTGCAAAACTCAGTGCTAGTGGTGCCATCGCACTACCGCGAGGCTAATTTACAACTGTTGTTAGGTATTGCTAATTCGTCCGGCGTTACCGTTGACGGCTTGGTCAACAAAGCGGTGTTAGCCCTACATGATCGCGTTACCGATTCCGGTAATTATTTGCACGTTGATGTGCAGTTGCACCAAACGGTTATCTCCAACGTGACGCTGGCAGACGCTAAGGTCTCGTTAGGTGCAATTGAAGTTTTGCAGGATGTCGGTATCCACGCCATGCAAGAAGCTATCCTCAAAGGCTTACAGAAGAGCTTTATTCAAAGTGACCGTTTTGATCCATTGCACGATGCTGGTACCGAACAGCAACTGTTTAACCAAATCCCAGACATCGCGCAGCAAGTAAACGCTGCTGGCAAGGCAACAGTCGGTGTGCAACACCAAAGCCGTTTGCATAGCACCAGCGTTGATGCGAAAGATTGGGATGAACTGTTAGCACCGTTTGTTAAAAAGATTTTAGTGGCAGGGGCATCAGCAAAGGCAGAGCACGTCTATGTCGACCTCAATGCAGCCTTTGATGATCAAGTGCCGCAATCACTCTCTGGAAACGGTTTAACAGTCATTGCTGAGTTGGCACCAGTGTCTGCCGATTTGCTTACCACGGCAACGAGTGGGTCTGAGTTGGTGTATGTTACCGAATTGCCCGCAGTCAATGCTGCTGCGCAAAACTCCGTTCAGAATTCGGCGCGACCAGCGGCAAAAGAACAAACGACACCTGTTGAAGAAACGCCTCAAAGTTCAGCCACTCATCTAATGTTGGCCGGCCAAGCGGTGTCTATAGAGTCGGCTCATGTGATAACCGAAGGAAGTATGATTGGCTTGCAAAGCGGTGTTTCAAATGTGGCTAAATTGATCGAAAGTGGGCAACTAATTATTTTAAATGACGACGCCAGAAGTGAACTAAAACCTAACGATCGGCTCGGGTCTCCATTGGTTGATGGTGTATTAACCGTCATTCAGGTGATTTAGGAGGGCTCGCACAGAATGGCACGTAAAAAGATTCGAAATACGTCTACTTTTAGTCTGTCGTTCCTAGATATCATGTCGTGCGGTCTGGGTGCGGCCGTGCTGATATTTCTATTGCTGAAGCACGTTGTTGACACACCAACTCCAAATCAAGAGCCGCAAGTGATGTCAGAGGTGCGGCTGCTTGAAGAAGAAATACTAGAAGGTGAGAAAGACCTCGTGCGCATACGCAATACTATTAGCGAGGTCAGCGACGAATCGGTTGTCGCTCAAGGTTTGGCGCGTAAAATTGAAGAAGATATAAAAAAGCTCAAGAGCTTACTCGAGGAAATCCAGCCTGATTCGGTTGTGGATATCCCCGGCTTAAAAAATAAAATCGCTAAATTGCAGCGTCAAAAGCAGGCGCTCGAATCTGAAATTCCCGCTGGTAACAAAGCCTATGAGTTTACTGGCGATGGCGAACGCCAATATCTAACAGGCGTCAAACTCGGTGGTGAAAACGTACTGATTTTGGTGGATTCCTCCGCCAGTATGTTGGACGAAACAATCGTGAATGTGTTGCGCCGGCGTAATATGAGCGATGAACTTAAGCTACTATCGCCAAAGTGGAGTAGAACCTTGGCGATTACCCAGTGGATTGT
>CALKRK010000105.1 GCA_937989675.1 uncultured Arenicella sp.
TGTTCAATTTTTTGTTTTTCGAGTGGGAGAATTCAAAGTGTTTTGCACTAAGGTAACAAGAGTATCGAAAATGCATGGTATAGCAGAGAGCAAAAGGTGGTTTGCAAAGCTGGCTAATAACTGGATATTTAAGCGCTCTTAAGGAAAATAAAAATCGGATGAAAAACAGTAAGTTCCAGTTGAAATTGATCGAACTCGAAATTTGAGTATTGACAGTTTAATTTGATGGGTGTACTAATAGTTGGACGGTAGTCCAGTAATTTATTCTCACAACTCTTCACAATATTGGAACTACAGGGGTGAACGCGGAGCTTCTTAACAAGAAGCTAAACGTGGATTTAAAGTATGGGAGTTCACGTGTTTCGTTAGTTTTTGTGTGTTTATAGTTAGCGTTTTCTTTGGGTCTGGCCAGTGAAGGTTACAAAAGACCAACAGAGCTTACCGCTCTTAAATCGTTGTTCGTTGCACACACAAATATGCTGTTAAGCAGGCTTGGTCTGCCGCGCGCGAAACATAATGAGCATCTGGTTATTCGAAGTATTGCGGGTTTTTTTGCATGTGCGCGGCACACGTAATTGGCTGTGTCTCGGCCTACTTAATGGAAAGACAACTATTCATTTGGCTTATGTGTAGCCAAAGAAATCCGACGCCTAACGAATAGCTCTCCATGCGACTTAGATTCGCGTGATTTTTTACGGACGAATTAGGAGTGAGTTATGCCAGAAGTAATTGATATAAATGTAAGTGCGAAGATCCGCAGCGGCCCAGCGATGGCGTTTGCGACGTCAATGGAATTGAACGCATACGACAAAATTGAAGTCTCGATCCCTGGAACAGACAGTGGCGGTGGTAGCGCAGGTAACGAAACCGTGCAATTGATACCAGCGGCAACCAACGACGTGAAGTGCTTGGTCATTCAAGCCAGTCAATATGGTTCGGATTTGAGCTACGAAGTGAACGGTGCCGGAACCGCAATTGTGGTCGATAGCCCACAGAGTTTTATTGGTGAAGGAGCGGTATCGTCGCTTGCGCCCGCAACACCTAGCACTCTCGAATTTACTAACAATATGGTCGACGATGTCGATGTAATGATTTTAGTTGGCCGAAGCGCGCTGGTTTAGCCATGCCAATCAGTCTTGTTCTTGAAACTTATCCCGCGGAGTGTTCAATGTCGCTCCGCGTTCGCCTCGGCGCCGTTCTGGCGCCTCATCTTAATTAAGGAGCGCAAATCATGCCTATCACACCTACGTACCCAGGCGTTTATATCGAAGAGTTACCCAGTGGCGTGAGAACGATCACGGGTGTCTCCACTTCAATAACCGGTTTTATTGGTCGCGCGCAGCGTGGGCCAGTAAATGAAGCGACTACAATAAATAATTACTCCGACTACGAACGCCTATTTGGTGGCCTGTGGGAGTCCAGCAGTATGAGTTATGCCGTAAACCAGTATTTCTTAAATGGCGGTTCGCAGGCGGTTATTGTTAGGGTGTTCAACGATGAGGGCGGTACCGTTGAGCCAGCTGTGATCACTATTTCTGAGGATGGTGGCGGCGGCAGCATTGAACTAGTTGCGGTGTCGCCAGGTGAATGGGGCTCGGCTTTATTGGCGCGCGTTGATTACAACACTTCTGACAGCACTAACACCAACCTATTTAATTTAAAGATAAAGGATACGGCAACCGGTTTGGTTGAAACACATCTTAACCTCTCAGCATCGAGCGCAGATGCGCGTTTTATCGAGAATGTGCTGGATGAGGAATCCGAATTGGTTGAGGTTCAAACTTTTGCAACAACGCGTCCAGCCGAAACGCCCGCACCGAATTTAGGTGCAGATGAATTCGACCCGCCAGCGGACTCCAATGCAGTTGCCGCGTCGGCGGTAACCGATGGCGCAGTGCTAACCTTTAATGAAATAGAGGGCAGCTCAACTGCACCTAAAACTGGTTTGCATGCCTTCGATGAGGCTGACCTAATCAACATATTATGCGTACCGCCTTACACCGTATTAGGTGGCGGAGGCTTACCTGTCGCGAATATCGAAGGCAACGATGTACTAAACGGTGATGTTGAAGGTTCGGTAAGAACTGCCGCCCTAGATTATGCGAAAGGTCGCAGAGCCGTTTTCATCGTTGATCCGCCGAGCGATTGGACGACAAAAGACGACCCAGACTTAGACGCACTGGGATTGGCGTTAGATGCCAACGCAGCTATCTATTTTCCAAGAATTATGTCGCCAGACCGCTTACAGGAAGGCCGTTTAGGTACCTTTGTGCCATGTGGTGTGGTTGCTGGACTAATGGCAAGAACCGATGCTCAACGCGGCGTTTGGAAGGCGCCTGCTGGCATCGAAGCTACTTTGGTTGGGGTGCCCGCGCTATCGGTACAACTCACAGATGCAGAAAATGGCGAACTAAATCCCCACGGAATTAACTGTCTCCGTACTTTCAAAGGTGTTGGTCGAGTAGCTTGGGGCGCACGAACTATGCGCGGTGCTGATCGCTTAGCGGATCAGTGGAAGTATTTACCCGTCAGGCGCTTGGCTTTGTTTCTTGAAGAGAGCCTCTATCGCGGAAGTCAATGGGTGGTGTTTGAGCCTAACGATGAGCCGCTATGGGCGCAGGTTAGATTGAACTTCGGTGCGTTTATGCACAATCTATTTCGCCAAGGTGCATTTCAGGGCGCATCACCGAAAGATGCCTACCTAGTGAAGTGTGATTCGGAAACCACCACTCAAAATGACATCAACCAAGGCATTGTGAACATCGTTGTCGGGTTTGCGCCACTCAAACCTGCTGAGTTCGTGATCATCAAAATTCAACAATTAGCCGGCCAGATTGAGGCTTAGAGAAGGAGATTACCATGGCACAGTTTTCAGTTAATCCGCAACGATTTGACCCCTACAAAAACTTTAAGTTCCGCGTGAAGTGGGATGGAAAATACGTTGCTGGTATCAGTAAAGTTGGCGCTCTAAAGCGCACTACCGACGTAGTCGAACATCGAGAAGGCGGCGACCCAAGCACTATCCGTAAGTCGCCCGCGCAAACCAAGTTCGAAGCAATTACCTTAGAGCGTGGTGTTACCCATGACCCGGAATTCGAAAAGTGGGCAAACAAGGTTTGGAACTTTGGTTCCGGGCTTGGCGCTGAAGTGTCGTTGGAAGACTTTCGCAAAGACCTGATCATTGATTTATACAACGAGGCCGGTCAGCTAGTGATTGCCTATAAAGTATTTCGGTGTTGGGTGTCAGAATTTCAGGCAATGCCAGAATTGGACGCCAGTGGTAATGCCATAGCCATTCAAACGCTCAAACTTGAGAATGAGGGCTGGGAACGCGACTACGACGTGGTAGAGCCAGCGGAACCAACGTTTACTGAGCCAGCGTAGCGAGGCAAGTCGATGGAACTGACTGCCAATCGTATTTTGGAGGTGTGGGAGCAGGCGAACGCCGCGCCGCGTGAATCACGCGCGCAGTGTTTGTTGAGCCTTGCATATTCCAATTCAAACTTGTCTAGTGATGAGCTAGAAAAGATTAGTATAGGTGAAAGAAATAGTCATCTAATGGTCTTGCGCAAAGCCTTGTTTGGCTCGAGCCTTGAAGCCTATATCGAATGCCCTCAATGCAGCGAGGCGCTGGATCTGAATGTCTCGGTTGAGCAACTAGGTTTAGACCCTGGGCTAGATGTGCCTGCTCTAAACGTGGTAGGTGATGACAGCTTGGGTGCCACCGTACGTTTGCCAAATGGTCGAGACTTACTTGCACTGACAAACGTAAACACAGCCGCAGAAGGGCGAGCTCTACTGTTTGAGCGTTGTATTAGCAACGTTAGCAAGAATGGCAAAGCCACAGCACTCTCGGAGCTAAAAAACGAAGACCTAGTCAAACTCGAAACCTGGGTTGCTGAACTCGACCCTCGTTCTGAGCTTTTGTTTGATCTGAGCTGCCCAGCGTGTGCACACGAATGGCAAGCCCCATTGGATATAGCTACCTTCTTATGGAGTGAATTCGATG
>CALKRK010000106.1 GCA_937989675.1 uncultured Arenicella sp.
GCTAGCTGCTGGGGTTTAAAATGAAAGCGCGAATTTTTCCACTAAGAACACTCGGAATTTCTTCAGGTAGAAAATGCGCATTGTTTTCAAACACCGTGATATCCGAACTATTGATTTTCAATGACGCCTGAAGCTGTGGAAGCTGCGCAGTAGTCAGCACCGTATCTTGTGCCCCCCATAACACCTGAGTTCGCCCTTTATAACTAGATAAGCCTTTAATGTGCGCATTCAGTCGGGTAAATAAATCATCATCAAAACCCGTGAAAAATTCATAGAGAGCCTTATCGGCTCCTTCGCGCATCGGAGCAACGTATCCAAAACATTCACCCTCGCTGAGTTTGGTAGTCGAGGTTAACCCCATATTCTTGAAAGTCATGTCTAGTACAGCGGCGCTCGAAAGATCACTCGCGTAGGCTTCGCTCATCGCTTTCGCCATCATGCCTTTTTTCATTTTGGGGTAATCGAAACCCTGTTTAGAAATGATCGTATTTAGAATCGTTAAGCTCTGAACTGACCCTGTTGCCTTAATGTCACGAGTAAGCAATTCCCAAGCAACTAAACCGCCCATGTCATGAAAAACCATATGGTAATCACTGACGCCAAGTGAAGCTAGTAAGGCCTCGATATAAATTGCTTGTGACTCAGGCTGATAGTTAACACCATCTGAACCAGGCTTATCACTGGAACCAAAACCGAGCAAATCGACCGCAATCACTCGAAAATTCTCTTGCAGCTCGACAATCATTTTTCGATACAACCAGGATGATGTAGGCACTCCGTGAATCATCAGAAGCACCGGGCCCTGCCCCACATCAAGGTAGGCCAACTCACCACCTGACGCCGCAAAGCGCCTTTGCTGCAAACGATGATTTGCATAATTATCGCTCAGCGCGTAACGAGTTTGGTCTACTGATTCAATCGACATTGTTGGTTGCAACTTAGGCGTACACGCCGCAACAAACAACAAACTCACCATAGCAATCACTTTCATAACGACACTCTAGGCTCTAAAACCCTATTTGAAATATACTGTACATAATTATAGTATAGCTAGCTCGATCAATCCGAACCGCCGAAGTATGCAAACATCAGATGCGCTACCTACCTTGCCAGCCAGGTATTACCTGGCGCACGCGCATGAGCTGTTTGGTTTCGTACAAAACCAATGCTCACATTTATTGGAACCTGCTCACCGAGATTACTTAAGCAACTTTGCCTCGCTTAGCGAAGACGCGCAATGTATGTTGGTTCGCTGCATCGCTCGTAAACCTCGTTTTCTAAAAACCACGTCACTCGCCTACGATGAGATAAATAACACTCAAGCCGCAATTGAAGAGCTAAAACTTCAAGCGTACCTCGGTAGAATAAAACCAAAACACTGGCCAGACTTAGCAAGCATTCTGACAAAGCCGCAACTACTAACGGCGCTAAAAGAATCACAGTTTGCGGTTAAAGCGTCAACCACCAAACCCGAATTAGTCAATCTTGCACGTGAATACATAGACCCGGCAACAAGCGCATTTCAGAACGTCGCCGATTATTATATTGTCAGACTACAAAGCCGCACATTGGAATACATCCTGTTTTTGTTTTTTGGCGACTTGAATCACCGATTTCAGAAGTTTGCGATGCGTGACCTTGGCGTATTGAAAACACGCAAGGCAACAAACAAAGTGGTAGCACGCTTCGAAACTAAAGCCGAAGCCTTGAGCGCATTTTCACTGCAAAGCCTACGGCGTGATTTTTTACTGGACCCTAACCAAACTCGCAACCAGATCAGCGAGCGCCTACTAACTATTAATGCCATTGGCCACAGCGCGTCGGACATAAAAGATAAACTATTATTGCAGCTTGGCAATGCGCAGCTTGAAGATAATCCAAGCAAAGCCATCCAGCTCTGGCGATTATCAAAGGACGCACAAGCCACTGAAAAATGGATACGCGCGCTCTACAAAATCGATAAGGCTGCCCTCAAAAGCGAGCTTGCATCGCTACGAAATACCGAGCAAGCTGCGGCAACACAAGTGTTTATCGAAGACTTTTACACCCGAAAATTTGAAGGTAAGCGAACCAGTATTTATACCGACATTTTACGTGAATCCGCCAATCAAATTTTGGTTGACGAAGCGTACATAGACGATGTCGAAGAAGGCGTTATTCAGCTCTATCAACAACAAAATCAGCAGGCTGTCTTCACTGAAAACAAGTTGTGGCGCGTCTTGTTTGGCTTGTGTTTTTGGGAGTTGCTTTTTGGCAAAGCGCACGTGCAGCACAGCGAGTTTGATCGCCTCCCGGCGCTGTTACGCAACGGCCAATTCTATGCAACATTTAAACAAGACATAGAAACCAAATTAGACGATTTAGATAACCCCAAAAAAGCGCTTCAGCACTTCACAAAACTCGCCACTCAACATTATGGGCAACCCACCGGTTTGTTTCGTTGGAACGCCAACCTACTAGACACCGCTACGTTGTGTATTCAGAACAGCCCAGCGACCGCCATCAAAGCCGTGTTAAGACGTATGGCACAAGATTATCTCCACACAAAGGACGGTTACCCTGACATCATGGTGATCGGCAATAACGGCCTGCGTTTCGAAGAGATCAAAGCCCCAGGTGACGCGCTACGCCCTAACCAATTGGTGACTATCAATCGGCTTCGTAGCGCTGGTTTTATAGTTGAAGTAACTCAGGTTGAATGGGCTACCAACCCAAATCAAATTTACGCCGTGGTGGACATTGAAACCACCGGCTCTCAAAAGGGTGGCAACGCGATTACTGAGATCGCTGTTGTTAAAGTTCGTAACCAAGAGGTGATTAGCGAATGGTCAACGCTGATCAACCCGCAAAAGCACATCCCTGCACACATTACCCGGCTTACAGGAATAACAAACTCGATGGTCGCTGACGCACCGTTGTTTAGCGAAATCGCCAACCAACTTACCGAGCAATTGAAGGGCTGCATCTTCGTTGCTCATAACGTCGGCTTTGATTATGGCTTTATCAAAGCAGCTTACGAATCAATTGGGCAATCATTTCGATACCCAAAGTACTGCACTGTTAAAAATGCTCGCAAAGCCTTCCCTGGTTTAAAGTCATACAGCTTAGGTAAGCTCACAGATCATTTTGATATCGATCTAAACGGCGCCCACCGCGCACTGAACGATGCCAAAGCCACCGCTGACTTATTAAGACTGATCCAGGAAAATACTCAAGTGCGCTAAACTCTAATACGAGCCAATGGTTCTACATACACAACAAAACAAAGATCTCTAGGCTACACTTCATACTCTTTTCGCCTTGGTACATTATCGGCTAGCCGCCAACTCAATAATTTAGAGGATCAAAAATGGACGCATTACAAATTTTAAGTTTTATGGCGGTTGCTACGCTACTCGTAATTTCACCCGGCCCAAATGGAATCCTAATTGCTAAAACAGTTCCTGTTTCCGGAAAATCAGCAGGGTTCGCAAATATAGGCGGGTTTATTGCTGCATTCTATGTCCATGGCAGCCTGTCGATATTGGGCATTTCGATTTTGTTAGTTCAATCATCTCAAGCATTCTTTGTGTTTAAAATGCTAGGCGCGGTTTACTTATGCTGGATAGGCCTAAAGTCACTTTTCGATGCATGGAAAAATGAACAAACCCCTTTAGACTCAAACTCGAAACCAAAGAGTAGCTCTTTGCGAGGTGCATTTTTCGAAGGCTTTCTAACAAATATGTTGAACCCAAAAGTTTCAATGTTCTATCTCGCTGCGTTTCCTCAATTTGTACCCATTGGTGGGGGAGCGTCAAGCGCATACACTCTCGTTTTCATTCACGCGGCAATTAACCTTATTTGGTTTTCGGCATTCGTCATTATGCTATCTCGCATCAAAAAATTAGCGGTGAGCTCCGTATTCGCTCGGTGCTTAAAATCGGTCACCGGCACGGTATTTATCGCCTTTGGCGTAAAGATGGCGTTTCTAAAGCCGTTGGAAAACAACTAGCACAAAGCACACCTACTAAGAAAATCATATCGGAACAGCACCGGACGAATAACCGCACAATGACATAGACGTATTTGGAGGTCAGATGAAAATAGTTTTATTAGAAGCGAACGAACCGGGCGTGAAGAGCTTAGCCATGCATTGGGTGTGGGAGATACCGTCTCGCTCCAAAGCTAGCCTTGCTGATATGGCACATCTGCGGCTGAATGTTTGTATCTGAAAAATGAACGCCAAATAGCACGCCAGGTTTATTAAATTAGCTCTTAACTAGCTACAAACAGGAAGAGAAATGACAGAAAAAGCAATTATTTTAACGAAGGACGATTACAGTGCACCATTGGATGTTGAAGGGGTATTTGTCACAGAGCTAGCCTCTGCAGAAGATACAGGTGGGCAGGAATTCACCTTCCAATTTGGAGAACAAGGTGAAGGTGCTCCGCTACACAGCCATGAGTGGGATGAAACCTTCTTCATCCTAAAAGGAAGTGCAAAGTTTATCTGCGGCGGAGTTGAGCGCAATTGCGGCCCTGGCTCATTTATATTTGTACCAGGAGGTACTGAACATTCCTTTGAGTTCGGGCCGGATGGATGTGAGATGTTTGACGTAGCAGGCGCAGGCAGCAAAGCGCTACCTTTTTTCAAAAAAATTGCAGCTCAGCACGCAAAGGCAAATTCGTCATCATAACTATACAGCCGATTACGACAAAACTGTTTACAAACACCTAATGTTACGAGCCAACATGCTTACTGGAATTAATCATATAACCCTCGCAACAGCGGACCTTACCGAATCGATAGCGTTTTACAAACTTTTCGGGTTCCAAACTCACGTGCGCTGGAAATCTGGGGCCTATCTAACGCTAAACGATTTGTGGTTATGCCTCGCTCTAGGTAAGGTAGATAAGAAATCGGATTACAGTCATATAGCTTTTAGTATTGAAGAACGTGCGTTCGAGAAATGCTATTCAACGATACGAAAAAACAATATAAGAGAATGGAAAACCAATTCAAGTGAAGGTAACTCACTCTATATCTTAGACCCCAGCGATCATAAACTCGAAATACACGTTGGCGATCTAGAAAGCCGTTTAAACGAACTAAAAGAAACACCGTATGAAGAATTAGTTTGGTTTGATAACAATGTCTAGCAGGGAAAACTGATATTAGATCTACTGACAATACGCTGTCAGTAGGTAGCGCTTACACTATTTGCCTCAACCAATCATTTAAGAAGTAAGCACCATGAAATTAGATTCATTAGCCAATACATGTGATTTTATCGGTTTCGAATTCGGAACCTTCCGCTTAAAGAAAGGAGTATCGGAAGAGAAAATGCTAAAAATGGCGAAACTTGCCGACCAAATGTTTCTTTCTAAGGAAGAAGGGTTTCTCGGCCACACTGTACTAAAAGGACCGGAAGGCATTTATGCCGATGTGGCTTTCGCAACGACCCAGAATAAGGCAGAGGAAATTTGCGGAAAATGGATGGATAACGAATACACCCTACAATATATCGACACCATTGACTCAGAATCGGTCAATCTATCATTTTGGGAAAGAATAAAGTAAAGATTTCACGAAGAATCCATTAGCTAAAAAACTCGGCATGCGTTTTTTATCGCTTCAATTCCAAAAAGTGTTTCGCAAACATTAAAATAGAAGAAAGGCTCAAGTACGCTACCTTTAACTGTGAAGGCACACGGCCTTCACAGTGGGAGAATTTTCTACCCTTGTGCACCAACTCAGTGGGGAATGTCATTTTTCACAATGATTTACCGAGCTAGTCTTTATCTAGTCTCATTGTGAAAGACATCTGGATTTACTGTGTTAACGATACAAGGAGAATGGAATGAAACTCTTGAAAGCTGTAGTCAAAGCATTACCGTGGCTATTAATATTTACGTCAATCGCTATATATGCACACCAACCAACACCACCTGTAACGGTGAGCGTAAAAGTAATCGAATCAGGGGCTGACGAACTGTTGGCCGAAGTTACCGTTACACCAAATGTTAATCTCGATAACGCGCGCTTCGTTGTAAAGAATCAAAAGGGCCTTGAAGCTGAGCCTAAGTCGCAGCGCTTGCAGTACGAAGCTGGGCGTTCTGAGGTGGTAAAGGTAAGGCTCAAATCTGATAGCGAGGAACCTCTGCGTGTTGATTTCACAGTTACGGCTGATGCTAAAAACTATGAACGAGCTGGCGGCACCTCTCGCCGCTATGTTGTTAAAAATCAGCAAGGCGCATTAACACTGGTTACAGGAGCACAGCTAAGAGACAAATCTCGCAAGCAAGCTTGGGAACAAATTGAGAAATCACAACGCGAAGATCCAAAGAAAGGCGAGTCAATTTACGACATTATTTCTGGCCCACTCAAGGAAGTGGATAAACGCCAAATCAACCCAAAATTGGTCGAGCCACAACTATTAGCACCACCTGCTGGCGGCATCGAACGCCTTGAACACGATGTTATCGTAGACAGCACCAAAGACAATATTCGTGAGGTTGACCCAATCACGGTTACCGGCGCGTTCTTCTATGTGGATCGAAATGGTGTAACACGCCCGTTGGTAAACGCCACTGTTGATATTCGCGACGACGATACCTTTGGCGATGAGCAACTCACATCGGTGGTCACAGGCTGGGACGGCAGTTACAGCGCGGTAGTTAATGCCGACGATGGTTGGCTGCAGAACGGGCGAGATATCTACGCTCGCGTTCGCACCACCAACGCAAGGTTTCGGGTGCAGGATTGTGGCCTGTTCGACTCCACATTTTCGTGGACAACCGACGTTCGCGAAGACTTAAGCGACGGCGCTGTAGTGAATTTTGGCAATCTGCAACCGGGCAGTGACATGGATGCCGCTGTCATGTTTCAAGACATGAACAAAGCATGGAATCACATGACAACAACCGGCTCTCAAGACCCGGGGTTCGTGAATCTATGCTGGCCTGAAGGCGCAACCAATTATGATTTCTCAAATGTAAACATCACGGATGGGGACGAGGTAGCCGAAGATGTTGTATTGCACGAATACGGGCATGCCATTATGCATAACGCGTATGACAATAATTACTGGCCTGCCAATGCCGTTGGCCCACATACGTTTTGTGACCCGACTCCGCAAAATCGCAACCTTGCCTTCACTGAAGGTTGGGCAACGTTTGTTGCATTATCGGTTAATCCAGATGGCGTGTATGATTCTGCATCGTGGTCTTGGAATTTAGAGAATAACTCCTGTAATAACACCAATGGTAAACGCGATGAAACCATGGTCGCAGCCGGCCTAATCGACATGCGCGATACAGCCAGCGACGGGAACTGCTCAAGCGGAAATTGTGACCCAAGCGGCAGCAACAATGTCTCCATGGTTGACCTCTGGAGAGACACGGTCTTCGCACAGAACATTGATGATATGGACGAATATTGGGATGTACTTTGCCCAGAACTATCCGAAGCACAACACGACGATGCCATCACCTCTTTAGACTTTAATAATATTGACGTTCCAGCGTGTCAATGCACCGCTGAACTTACCTTCCAACAATCGGGTGTATCAAAGGCTGAAAGTGCAGGTATGTTAAAGTCCTTGCGCGAGTTCCGAGACGTAGGCTTACTAAAAACCACCACCGGTAAACGCATGGTTGAGTACTACTATAAGCACAACCGTGAAGCGAGCGAAGTCATTCTCTCTGACCCTCGCATGGCTTCACGAGCCTATACAGTATTTTCCAGCGTAGCCCGAAATATGAAAGCATACGCCTTGGGCAAAGGTAAAGACGGCCCATTGTTGGATGAGAAAGCGGCGGCCGCGGCACAAGAGCTTGCCAAGCAACTAGGTGAAAAAGCATCGCCGGAGTTCCGTGCAGCAATTTTCGAGGCACAAGGTCTTATCGATACAGCCAGCTCAGTACCAATGAGCCGCATGGAGCACATTTTGAATCGACCTAGTCCAAAGTAAGCTCGTGTGATTAGTACTGACTAGTGCTAACGGTCATTCTATAAACGTTTCTCTCAGCATAAATGAGAGAAACGTTTTTCTTTACTATACAAATCAAGAAAATTTGCCTGATATTTTAACGGCGCTTAACTCGGCTGCGGTTGGCGCATTGGCTGGTTTGTTGGCACCATCTCCAGGCTAAGAATTTAATCTAGAGCTTGCTGATACTAATGAGTTGTGTAATCCAAAAGGCAGCTGATTAGTAGCTATTGCGCTAGTTTTTTAAGAACTCAGCTTCGGCCTCTACCTTGACCTCATCTCCAACTAAGGGAATATAGGCGTCCATCCCAAAATCTGAACGCTTAAATGCACCGCTTGCCGAAAACCCTAATGTGTATTTTCCCGTTAGAATATTATTGGCGCCACCATGAAACGTGACCTGCAGGGAAATCGGTTTTACAACACCACGCCAATCAAGATTACCAATAAATTCAAAACTGTTTTCATTGATTGGCTTTACCGATAACGTTGAGAATTTTGCTTGCGGGTATTTTGCTTGATGAAACCAAGTAGAATCCATTAAATCTGTTTTCAAGCTTGGATTGTTAATGTCCAAAGAATCGATATCAATAATCGCATCCAGTTTGGCACCAGCGATATTATCTGGGTCAAACTCAAGCGTAGCGTCAAATGAGTTAAAGCGCCCGACATAGGTTGATAAGCCTAAATGTTGAATCTTGAACAAGAGGCTGCCATGGCTCTTATCCAAACTATACTCGCCAGATTTTAATTTCAAAAACTCAGGCTGTACGGTTGGGGTAATGAGCGATACACATGCCGTTAGGGAAAAGAGCACTAATGTAAACAAAGCTATTTTTTTCATTTTTCCTCCTAAGATTGAACGCGCTTAGCGACTAAGTAAGCCACCCCCCCCATGCATACGATGGGTATAGCGGCATAGAATTGCCTAGGGTCATGCCAAGCCGACAAAACCGCAAAGCTAACTGTACATAACACAAACACCAACGGCGCAATTGGATACCAAATCGACTTAGGGCGCTCACTCAAACGCCAATGCCGAACAAATAAACTGCTGACCGCCAACGCCAAACACAACGATAAGGTAAACCCAAGATAAGATAACAAACCTCGCAGATCCGTCAGCAAAATCAACAATACAGCCGTGATCACTTGCAACGCAATTGACATTCTCGGTGGCTCGCCATCTCGTGCGCGAAACAGTTTCGGCAAGGCTCCATCCTCTGCCATCTTCGCGTACACTCGAGGGCCAGCTAACACCATTGCCGTGATCGAAGTAAGCAGAGAAACTGCGATCACAAGCTCCATCACTCGGCGTGCGTCTTGGCCTCCCAAGGCTTGCGCTGCGCGTGCAGCAATGTCGGCCTGGCCACGTAAGCTATCTGGTTCTGCACCAAAGAGAATAACGGCATTAACACCGACGCATAAGACCAGAGTGAGTATCGTTCCAATAACCATTCCCTTAGGCACCGCTCGCCGGGCATCGTGAACTTCGCCAGCAACATAAGCGGCCGCGTTAAAACCAGAATAACTTAGCGATATCCAAACCAAACTGTTAGCAAACGCAAAGATGCTAAACGGCGCTAACGGTGCGGGGTCAGCGATGGGCAAACTGGGGTTTATCGCAAAGTGCATACCGATCCATACAATCCCTAAAGTTAGAATCAAAAGCATAAACGCGACAATCCACTCATGCGCTCGAGCACCAGCACGCACTCGCACAATGTGAATTACACCGGCTATCAATACTATAGACACTGCAATCAGGTTTGACACAATACCTTTCAACGCTGGTATCGACGCTTGCGCATAGGCTTCAAATGCGAGTGCAGCGAACGCGATAGCACCAGGGAACCCCGCAAGTAAAGAAACCCAACCAGCGATAAACCCTGCTAACGGATGAATCGAGCGTGAAAGATAAAGGTACTCACCACCAGATTCAGTAATACCTCGCACCAGAAAACCATAACTAACAGCACCGGTTAACGCGATGAATCCGGCGACTAACCAAGCTAGCAATACCCATTCCCGCGAACCTAAGTCCGCCAACGAAAACCCCGATGTGGTATAGATCCCTGCACCAACGGCATTGCCAACAACTAAGGCTACCAATGTCCATACACTAAAGTTATGACCGCGAGCTTTCATTCATTAAGCACCATCGTGCATACAACTTTCCAATAAAACTTGCATTTGCTTTAACCCAAGTTCATTCATTAGCGTAATGTTTTGCTCTGGGATCATCTCCGTATTTGGATGCTGCTCTATAGCCCGCTCCAAACTGGCTTCACGTAATATGTGAATAACTGGGTATGGCGAGCGATTAGTGTAGTTACTTACATCATCAGCCTGTGTCTCTGCAAATTGATAGTCGGGGTGAAAACTCGCTAGTTGATAAATGCCCTCAAGGTTCATTGCCTCGATGACCGATTCCGCAAAGCCAACAAATTGATTAAATTTCTCAAAGTCAGTCAACGCGCCAGGAATGATCAACAACGTCGTTTCTATTTCTGATCGACGCTGCAGTAAGGATAGTTCCACGACTAATTCTCTAAGGAGTGCTTCCTCAGTACTCGCGCTTGCCTCTGAGAAGCGTATTTTCCCATTGCGAAGTTCGCGTTTAGCGAACGGACACAAATTGAGGCCGATAACAACCTTCTCTAACCAAACCTCAACCGAGCGGATTACATTGCTCAAGGGATTTTCTTACTCACGCGTTCCAAACGATGTTGCGCGGCTTCCCAGTTAGGAACCAGTTCGAGTGCGCTTTGATAATCTCTTTTCGCTTTCGAAAAATCACCCAGCGTTTCTAACGCCATGCCACGATTTAAATAGGCGATGTAAGGCTGTTTGATGCCATATTTCAGCGCCGCGTCATAGTCTTTAACCGCATCCTGATAGCGCTTCGCCACAAACCAAACGTTGCCTCGATTCACGTAAGCTTCGCCAACGTCATCACTGATCGCGATCGCCCGATTGTAGTCATTCTCAGCAAGGTCCATGTTTTTCATCGCCGCATGCACAATACCGCGGTTCACATACGTTGCAACTAAGTCAGTGGTGCGTAGCGTAGTATCATAAATCGCTCTATCGCACGGCTCTAAGTCAGTTCGATTGGCTGAGCCAAGACGAGCCGCGGCCTGCGAATTATTAAAACACTCCTCGGCAAGGGAATTACCACCAAATAGGGTCACATTTTGCGC
>CALKRK010000107.1 GCA_937989675.1 uncultured Arenicella sp.
GTGAAGTACCAAAGCGGCACGATATCCGGTGGCGTCTGCAACGGGTTCGCTGGTGCGAAATTATCTTTTTCCAAGAAGACACCGCCCATTTCTGGCATGAAAAATACCACGCCAAGATAAAGGATAAAGAAGCCACAAACACCGACCAAATCTTTAATCACAATATGCGGGAAGAATGGCACGCCATCTAAGGGCTTACCGTCTTCATCTAGATTCTCGAAAATATCGATGCCATCTGGATTGTTCGAACCAACATGATGCAAAGCAACCAAATGTAAGAACACTAAGACAACCAAAATCAGCGGCAATAAGATGACATGGAATGCGAAAAATCGATTCAAAGTGGCATCAGATATAACAAAGTCTCCACGAATCCACTCAGTCAGCATAGGGCCAAAATATGGGATAACGTCAAACAGTGAAATAATCACCTGCGCGCCCCAATAAGACATATTGCCCCAAGGGAGCAGGTAGCCCATAAATGCTTCAGCCATCAATGCAACGAAAATTACGCAGCCGATCAACCAAACCAATTCACGCGGTTCGCGGTGTGAGCCGTAGATTACGCCGCGGAACATATGCAAGTACACCACCACAAAGAACGCGGAAGCACCGGTTGAATGCAGATATCGAACCAGCCAACCAAAGGGCACATCACGCATAATGTATTCGACTGATGCAAACGCCAACTCCGCGTCAGGCTTATAGTGCATGGTCAAAAATATGCCAGTCAGTAACTGGATCACCAATACTAGAATGGCCAACGAGCCAAAGTAGTACCAGAAATTGAAATTTTTAGCAGCCCAATACTCCGCTAGATGCTCGTTCCAAACTTTGGTTGCAGGAAAACGATCATCAACCCATTGCATAAACGCATTGGCGCTTTTGTGATTATCATGACGATGAATAGCCATTATGAAACCCTCCCGTCGTCTTCACCAATAGTAATAACGGTGCCCTCAAATTTAAACGGCGGCACTGGCATATTCGTTGTCGCTGGGACGTTCTTATAAACTCGCCCAGCTAAATCGAACTTGGAGCCATGACAAGGGCAGAAAAAGCCGCCTTGCGAGTCATCACCCATTTGCGGATCAGGGCCAATAGCCAGCTTCTCGACAGGTGAACAACCAAGGTGCGTACACACGCCTTCCATTACGAGCAACTCACGGTTACTCTCGTCAGAGCGAGCGTTATTTTGAGCATAGCCAGGCTGCGCGCTATCTAAGGAATCCGGGTCTGCCAAGTTGGATTTGATTTTATCCAACCCTTCCATCATTTCAGCTGATCGCTTTAGCAATACAACCGGTTTACCACGCCACTCAACCTTGACCATTTGACCAGATTGAATTTTACCGAAATCGTATTGAACTGGTGCGCCAGCATTCTTTGCCCGCTCACTGGGGCTCATACTCAGCACAAACGGCGTTACAGCCGCTGCGCCGCCAATCGCCCCAAAGCCGGCCGTTAGGCCAGTGAGGAAACGACGCCTCTTTTTATCTTCAACGCTCAAGCCATTGGCATTCGCGTCGCTAACTTGGTTGTCAGCCATAGGTGCTCCTAAATTTGCCTGAACACACGAGTTCAGAGTTTTTAGCTAAATGAATTATTTTTTTGAGCGCCGCGCATCAAATTTTCTTTCGAAAACAACGCGTTACACACCCCAAAGACCTGTGCAATTCTGGCTTTTTTAATTTGCCCAGGTGGATTCAGTTTGTCGGGTCGCGATTGTACCAGATGTGTCAAGGGTTTTGCTTGGTTTGTACCCATGAAATCGGCTTTTTTCCTTTATGTTTGTGAAGGTTTAAGACGCTCGCTTAGCCCAATAAGGCTCGCATCGCGGCCAAATGGGTTTGCCCCACTTCTTCTTTGTGTTCTGGGTCCTTCGATAACTTTTCTTCCCAAACAATATGTTGCTCGTCCAATTCATCCAAAAATCGGCTCGGCGTGCACTCCATAAGGTCACCGTAGCGTTTGCGCTTATTCGCATACGACAAGGTCAGCTCACGTTGCGCACGCGTTATGCCTACGTAAAACAAGCGTCGCTCTTCCTCAACCATATCTTCTTCGATGCTCGTGCGGTGTGGCAGAATCTCTTCCTCCATGCCCACAATGGTCACGTGTGGAAACTCCAAACCTTTGGACGCGTGTAAGGTCATTAAAGAAACAACGTTTCCGTTACTATCATCTTCACTTTTCTCCAGAATGCCCATCAAACTGACCACCGAAACAACATCGGCGAGCTTTTTTTCTTCGTCTTTACTGGCAATTGACTTAACCCAAGCCAGTAAGTCTTCAATGTTACGCCATCGCATTTCGGCCTGCTCTGGACTAGCGCTTTGCTTAACGATCCAATCTTGATAAGCGATATCGTCAAGCAACGATTCGATGAGCCTAAGCGGCGGCTCGGTTTCGGCTCGTTCAATAACACCACTGAGCCAATGTTCAAACTGGCGCACTGGCCCCTGGCGTTTCGGTGTTAAATGCTCATGAATAGCCGGACTAGTTATGGCTTCATATAGACTGCAGCCCTCACTGCGCGCGGTCTCCGCCAGTGCCTCCAGGCTTCCCGCGCCAATGCCGCGGCGCGGCGTATTGATCGCGCGAATAAAAGCATTATCGTCGGACGGGTTAGTTACTAAACGCAAATACGCCATTACATCCTTGATCTCTGAGCGATCAAAGAAAGAAAGCCCGCCACTCAGATAGTATGGAATGTGCATTTCCCGCAGTTTTTGCTCCAGCATCCGCGATTGATGATTACCACGATAAAGAATAGCGTAATCACTGTAAGGCGTTTGATGTTGAAATCGATGCTGCATCAAACCGGCCACAACCTTCTCAGCCTCGCGCTCATCATTTTCAGCACAAATCACCATCACCGGATCTCCAAAACCCAAATCGCTCCACAATTTTTTTTCAAATGGGCGCGGATTATTCTGGATAACATGGTTTGCTAACGCGAGTATACGCCCCATAGAACGGTAATTTTGCTCAAGTTTAACCAACTCTAAACTAGGGAAGTCGGTTTGCAATTGCACTAGGTTTTCAGGTTGCGCGCCACGCCACGCGTAGATAGATTGGTCGTCGTCTCCTACCGCGGTCAAACCATTGCCATTGGTGCCAGCTACCAGCGTTTTGACTAGGCGATATTGCGCGGCATTGGTGTCTTGGTACTCGTCCACCAGCATAAACTGAACGCGCTGCTGCCATTTTAAACGCACATTATCAAACTTACGCATTAGTTCGTTGGGTAAATACAATAGGTCGTCTAAATCCACCGCGTTGCACGCCTGCAGATATCGCTCGTACTCCAAATAAACCTTAGCCGCCGCAACCTCAGTTGGATTTGTCATGGACAAGCGTTGCGCCTGCTCCGGTGATACAAGCTCATTCTTCCACGACGATATCTGGTTTCGCACCCGATCTACTAATCCGTTATCGTCCAAGTCCGCCTTAAGCAACTCGCGCACTACAAACAAAGAGTCTGCGGGGTCAAATATAGAGAACCCGGGTTTACGCCCAGAGGCCTCAACTTCTTCGCGCAGTATGGCCATGCCAAGGCTATGGAATGTAGAGATAGTCAGACCACGCGTATTATCTGAGCCAAGCAACTCGGTTACTCGCTCTTTCATTTCACGCGCAGCTTTATTGGTAAAGGTGACGGCGTAGATATTGCGTGGGTCCACATGCATCTTGGACAACAGCCAAGCGATCTTATAGGTAATAACGCGCGTCTTACCACTGCCTGCGCCAGCCAAAACCAACATTGGGCGTGAACATTCTTGTACTGCAGCGCGTTGCTGAGGGTTCAGTTGTTGAAACAAATAATGCCTCGCAGCGCGTCTCTAAATAAGGAAATGGGAAATCAAATGAATAGTGGCGACAAAGCAGTCGCCGAGCTGACGATTCTACGGTGAGTACGATATAAAAAAAAGCGCTTTGTTGGCCTATCTGAGAACTTTCTGCAAACCGTACCAATGTCCGTTAATTAATGGGCAGCATGTTAGTAAAAATCTTAATCGCTCGAAGTTCGTCAATCAGAAAAGAATCAAACACTTGTACGCTGAGTGATTTGGTGTAAACTCAATTTCGGGTTTGGGAGCACGGCCACCAGTCTCTAACTTACAGCTTATAGCTGTCAGAAAGTCTGGCAAAAAAACCGTGTGGGAATTGTTAGTTCATTAACCACTAAATCCTCAAATCAAGTGAATAAAAAGAAGATCGAGCGCCTACTAGCTGTTGGCAAGTTTGACGAGGCTTTACAACAACTCGCCGCGATTGAACAATCGGCTTGGCGAGACATGCGCCAACTCAAATGTCTAAGGCAAATGGGCCGTCGGCAAGACGCCCTCGGACTCGCCAACCAACTATATAGTCATCATAGAAGTGGGCAGTTCCCATACCCAACCAACACTTCCCAACGCAATAACCAGCTGCGCTACATTGCGCAGATGTTCGCTGAATTCGGGCGCTCTGAACACGCCTGCGATATCCTAAAAGCACTCTGCGAAAAAAAACCAAACGTAGCCGCGCTACACAAGGAGTACGCGTACGCCTTGACCTGCGACAATCAGCTCGACGAAGCCGAAGCGCAGTTGAATATGGCGCTAAATATCCAGCCTGATAACGCTAACTGTCAAGCCCAGCTTGCACGAATACTTTGCCGTAGCGGACGAGTTAACGCCGGCTACAATAGCTACTCAAAAGCGGCGTCCCTAGAACCCAAAAACCCGAACTATATTCAACGCTTGCTCTATTGGAGCAACTTCTCGGAACGAACAACGCAGCAAGCAAACTATCAACTAACCAGACTATGGGCCAGCATTGCTCACCCGCAAGACCGTGCAAACTCCAATCGCTGGCGTGCCGCCAATCCAGCGCGACGCTTAAACATCGCTCTGGCATCTTCAAATTTTCGCGATCACCCTACCAGCTATTTGGTATTACCTTTACTGAGAGCCATCGATCGTAGCAAATTCAATGTCACCGTTTACAGCGACACGCGTAAACGCGATGCCGTTAGCGACACTATTCGCGAGTTGAGCGACACATGGCATGATACATCTCAATTTTCCGACCAAAAGCTTGCGCGCCTAATTACAGAACAGCAAATCGACGCCTTATTTGACTTGCATGGCCACAGCGCTGGCAACCGCCTGAACCTATTCGCTAAGCATCTCGCGCCATTGCAAATTAGTTGGCTCGGCTACCCTTCTACAACCGGCATGAAAAGCATTGGCTATCGGCTCACTGATCGAATTTCTGATCCAGTCGGAGTCAACGATGAGTTTTTCACAGAGCGATTAATCAGGCTCCCAAACGGCTTCCTATGTTACGAACCACCCGCCGACGCTCCGGCCATAGAGCCAAGCGATAACCAGGGCATTATCCGTTTCGGGTCGTTCAACGGCTTATCGAAAATTTCCAGTGAAACACTCGATTGCTGGGCGGCCGCGATGATTGCGGTGCCAAACTCAACTTTGTGCTTAAAACGTAAAGAACTCAGTAGTGAAAACGCGAGAAAGGGCTTAATAGCCGAACTCGCCGATCGCGGCATCGCACAAGACAGGCTGATCCTAAAGTCCGAACGCCAAGCTACAACAGAGCATCTCGCCGAATACAATCACATAGACATCTCCTTCGATACGTCGCCCTACAATGGCACCACCACCACGCTTCAGTCTCTCTGGATGGGCGTACCGGTTGTATCACTAGTGGGCCACACACATGCCAGCCGCGTGTCGGCAACCATATTGGAACGAATCAATTTAGGCGGCATGGCCACCAACAGTGTGGTCGATTTCGCGCAACGCGTTAAAGAACTTAGCGAACTGGAGGAAACGCGGCAACAGTTACGCAGCACATTAAGACGGCGACTAGCCGATTCAGCATTGATGAACAAAAGCCAGTTTGCCCGAGAATTCGAACTCGCCATTAATCGACTCTGGCGAGAATGGTGTGAACAGCGCACTAACGAGCGCCAACAACGCGTTGAGGAGAGTGCATAAAATGAGTTCACCAACACGCCTTTCGCAGGCCGTTCAAGCGCTACGCGCTAATGACTTCGAAACGACAATTGCGATTACGCAGGAAATAATTAGTGAAGACCCGAAACATCCAGAGGCGCACGCCGTTCAGTTCAGCGGCCTATTTAAAGCAAAACGGTTTGAGCAAGCTCGCCAAATTGGCGGCCTGGCGGCCGAGCTCAACCCAAAATCTGTTTTTGTGCTTAACAACCAAGCCTGCTTGCAGTTAGAAGCCAAACAACCTGCATCCGCCTCAGGCCTGCTCAAATCGCTGATTGAGCAATACGGCGAGCGCGCGCCTTGGCTCTACAATTTAGCACTCGCCCAACGTATGGTTGGTAATTATGATTACTCGATCGCGACGTTTCGCCGCACCTTAGACTTTCAACCCGATCACGACCATGCGGCCTTTCAGCTAGCCGATTGCTTAAGCGTTGTCGGTCTTAAAGAAGAAGCGATACGCGCTTACGATTACTTACGCCTGCTGCGCAGCAAGCACGCTCCTAGCCACAGCACTTTTATCCATCTAGCCGCGGTTAATCAAAACCTCACGCCTATTGGGCTGCAACATGAAATGGCCTTATGGGCCGAGCGATTTATCCCGAAGGGCGAGCGCTACCCTACAAAAGAGTTGAACAACTCAGACAAGCTTACATTTGGTTTTCTAATTGGCGCCCTGCCAAGCAACTGGCTCGAGAATATCGTGGCGCCGCTTATCAACCAACTATCCAATGGTAATGACAGGGCTATCGTCTATTGGCATGATGAGAAAGTGCGAAACGACGTGTTCGATGACACCGTTGAAATTGTCTACTCGCCCAAATTAACCGACGCTGATTTTGCGCGCAAATGCCGCGGCGATGAAGTCGATATAATGGTCGACATCTGCGGCATGCGCCGTGGTTCCCGTCAAAGAGCACTAGGACTGCAGCTTGCGCATAAACAAATTGGTTGGCTTGCACATGAAGGCTTATACGCCACTTCGCGTGTCACACCAATTGAGCACAACTTCGAGACACCTAGCTTGTTCGTCGACGACCGTAAACTTGACTCCGTACACGCTCTTCCCTCCAAGGTACTTGCTGGCGTTGGTGGACAATACGGCCTCAGCCACCGAGTCATTAAAACTTGGGCCACCATTTTGCGCGAACTCCCCGATTGGCGTCTGCACCTCGACAGCACATCAAGTTTGGTTAATCGATCTCTAAAACAACGCTTTCAAGTGCTTGGAATACAGTCAGATAGGCTCATCTTTAATAACAAAATTGGCGCTACAAAAGGAACCATCGTTCTCGACAACTTTGTCGAGAACGACCCAGTTTCAGCTTGCAATGCGATAGCTCGCGGAGGAATTCTGGTGGCACGTAGAGGGGCGCTATTCCCTGCTCAACGAACCGTGTCACTGCTGGCACAACTGGGCCGGGAAGATTGGCTATGCAAATCAACCGCCGGCTATATTGACCGCGCACTTTCGCTGGCCGACGGGGCACCCAGCGAAAGCGTCACCGATGAGGAAATTCGTCAAAGCGGAGTTCGAGACCTATCGATTTTCAGCGAAAAGTTTCGCGCCGCCTGTTTGAATAGTTAGTCAGGTACATATTCAAGAATATCGGCAGGCTGACACTCCAAAACTTCGCAAATTTTATCCAGCGTTGAAAATCGCACACCTTTGACTTTGCCCGTTCGCAACAATGATAAATTTTGTTCGGTAATCCCAACTTCGCTTGCCAACACCTTACCTTTGATTTTTCTCCTAGCAACCATTACATCAAGAGTTACTTTTATAGCCATCATTTTAACCCCTACACAAATTGACGGTTTTCTGCCTGCAACTTACCACCCGCGATAAGTAGATCACTGACCACCCATAAAATCATTGCCATCACCAGCATTTGTACTTCGTCACTTCCGAAAAACACCGCCAACATCTTCTCCCCAGCCGGATGATTGACCGATAGCAGCACACTAGACAACACAACATACAAAGGCTTTGCAACAACCTGAACAATAAGTAACAGCGAAAACCGCCTTAGATTTAAACTATTAGCCCGTGTGAACCATTCGCCTTGCGCGAAACTCGAAAATGCTCGATACAAATAATATAAACCAAACAAGCCGATCGAAGAGTACAGCGCTGTAAGCAACCATTGCACCAGCCACTGCCAGTGCTCGACTGTTGACCAGATGATTGGCAGGCCGAAATTACGCACAGCAAGCTCCTTGAATGTAGCAAGATCAACCAGCAGCCAAAGCCCTGCCATTGGCACAGTAGCCATTACCACAATACATACCCAAGAAATAACCAGGGGAAAACGTTTACTCATCAGAAAAGCCTCTTGACATTAATAAATAACAATCATAAATTACTGTTTTACGATAATTAAGTCAAGAAATAATATCAACCATGATTAAAACAGCAACCGTGTTGCTTATGATGCTCATTGCCAGCATCACACCAAAGACGGCAAACTCTCTCACCATGAGCGAGTTCGTCTCAATCTGCGAAAAAATGCAAACCAAATGTCATGAAAACCAGTTTTTACAAGCCTATGTTGGCGGCGCGTTAGATCTGCTTGCGGCGCTTGATGAAGAGACTAACTATCTAGC
>CALKRK010000108.1 GCA_937989675.1 uncultured Arenicella sp.
AAAACGCCAATACGCAAACTTACCCAGCTTTTCACTCTTAATCCTTTTACGAGCTGACATCAGAAGACCCAGCAATGACAAACCAAGCAAAGTAAACCCGGTAACCTGTTTCCAAAACTTGTCGTTCCATAAGCCTTCCAATAGCGCTGGCGCCTTAACCGACTCGCCAACCGCAACGCCAGGAATAAAGAAGACACTCAGAGCGATCAATAAAGCCGTCATACTCAAAAGCAACTGTGGTGACCATGCCCATTCTTTCTCACGCACTATGCTCACATTTGACTTGGACACAAGCAGCACCTCGATTAGAGGCTTACATGACCCGCAGACACTCGCCGCGCTTGTGGCTTGCGTAACAGCAGCCACACCTGTTGCTCCTGAGTCGATTGCGTTACAGACCGCGCCTTTAGAGATATTTCGACACTGACACACAATACTCTCAGCAGGCCACACTGAAATTTCATTCGACCTCGAGAAAGGCCAAAGTTCTCCGCTGATACGGAAGCACAATCTCTGCCAGAATGAGAATGTTCGACCTTGCCGAAAGCTTTCAAGCACGCGATTCGACTCGGGCCACTCTCCTACCGACACCCCACCTATCAATCGACCTCTATAGCAGACTAATTTCCGGTAGAGCCCGTTTTTATTGAAAACCAGCTCGCGATGAAATGGCGTTTTTTTGTAGTCGACCACCGAACCAAAACTATGCACTGGCGTATTAACAACTTTCAAACTGACATTGAGCAAGGAGCCAGCGTATGCGCTTTGCTCGCTACCATATTTTTGTGTCGCCAGATTGTCGGCCAAAATGACAGCCTGCTCATACCCAGGCTTCACCACACCGTAAGTTTGCCCGTCATGTTCACAACATTCTCCTATGGCATAGACTGACGGATCGGACGTACATAGGCTATCGTCGACCACCACCCCTCGATTTACCCTTAATCTGGCCAGACGAGCCAGTTCGATATTTGGCGTGATACCACTGCAAAAGAGTACCGTATCGCATTCTATCGATTCCCGGTTACGCAGAATAACGCCGCTTACACGGCCGTCGCCAGTAATGTTTCGCACACCCGTGTTGGTAACCACCCGAATACCTTTCGCCTCCAGAGAAGCCTGCAATAGATCAGCCGCATGATCGTCCAACTGCTTATTCATCAAACGAGGACCCTGCTGGATCAAGCTCACCTTGGTGTTATTTTTGAGCAGTGCTCGAGCCGACTCTACGCCTAATACACCCCCGCCAATAACTACGATATGCTGAGCACGCCAAGTTCTTGTGTACAGGTGCTCAGCATCTTTGAGACTCCGAAACGTATACACACCACGCTGGTCGAGGCCTGGGATATTTGGAACATGCGCCCGCGCGCCAGTGGCCAACACTAATCGATCATAAGTATTTGTCTGGCCGTCAACGCTTTCCACAAGCTTCTCAGCAACATTAATTCGACTGATTTTCTTCGGTATAAAGGAAAACTGTTGCGAGTCCTCAGGTATTGTTAATGCAATATCGTCGACCGATACCTCGCCAGCCAAAAGAGATGACAATTGAACCCGGTTATAAGGTTGAGCAATCTCATCACCGTACATTGTGATTCTTGAACCCGGTTCTCGCGCCAACAATTCCGTAGCAAAACGCATACCCACAGGCCCACACCCAATAACGATGGTATGTGGATATAGCTCTGCGGCTGATTTCTGAATTGCCTTGTTCACGTTCTGCTCTATCTAAATTGCCTAAATTTTGTGCAAAAAAAAGGCCCATTGAGCTTTCTTTCGACAAAAAAGCTCAATGGACCACGGTGTCTTTTACGCGCCTGCCCGGCTTCGGGAGACGTCTTTTGCCGCACAATTTTTCACCAAAATTGTGCAATCGGGCGTTAATCGCCCCTATTTGTTACACACTCTCATGACTAGAAATCACTACCCAAGCATCTCAAATACATCAATAATTCGCTTGGCCAAACTCCCCATAGACTGCCCCTGATTCATCGCCGACTTGCGCATTTGAGAATAGGCCTCCTCCTCGGACAGATGTTTTTGCTGCATGATAATGCCCTTTGCGCGCTCAATTATCTTACGCTCTGAAAGCTTCTCTTTGGTTTGCTGCAATTCGTTATTGAGGTTCTGAATTTTGGCAAATCTTACCACTGCCAAATCGATAATCACCGGTATCCGATGGGCTTGCACGTCATCCACAACATAAGAGCTAACCCCAGCATCTACAACGGTTTTCATCACCTCAGGCGCATGTTGACGAGCAAAAACAACGACCGGCAGAGGGTGCTTTTTATTCACAGAAATCAACTGCTCTAAGGTTACTGCGTCAAGAAAATCGACTGAAAGTATTAGCACATCAGGCTGAGATTTTTCGATAATCGACGTTAACCCCTCGGCCCCGTTGACTACCCGTAGAAGTTCAATGTCCTGTTGGCTAAGCTTTTTGAGCAGACTTCCAGCAGGCTGATTTATTAATGTATCGACTAAAACAGCTTTGCGTTTCACTAAGCCGCTAGCGCTGATACAGGATGTATTTGTGATTTCGTGTTGTTCGGCGTGCATACTTCAACCCTCATTAATAGTATTAAAGTCAAAGCATAAAGCATGCCAACTTTTAGCCAGAAGCAAGAAACCGAGAGACCCAGTCAGGGAGTGTTTCACTTGCTTTACCGTATATCGCTTCATCGAACTGCGTAGCTACGTTCGACTCTTCCAGATTTATTTCGACGGTCTTAGCCTTTGCTTGATTAGCAATTTGCACAAAGCCGGCTGCTGGATATACGTTACCAGACGTTCCAATCGACAAAAACAAATCACACCGAGACAGGGCTTTGTATATTTCATCCATATATAACGGCATTTCACCAAACCAAACAATGTGCGGCCTCAAAAGGCCCGGTAATCCGCAACATGCGCAACAATCTTGAACATCGATATCCGCGTCACAGTCGTAGATTCGCCCGGTTTTAGAACACTGTTTCTTTAGAATTTCGCCGTGCATATGGCGAACTCTTTGTGAGCCTGCAAGCTCATGAAGATTATCAATATTCTGGGTAACCAATAGGAAATCACCGCCGAAATTGCTTTCCAATTCAGCTAATGCCTGATGCGCCCTGTTGGGATGCACTGTCTTTTCAAGTATTGGCCGACGACGATCATTGTAAAACCGCTGTACAAGCTCAGGATCACGCTCGAACCCTTCTGGGGACGCAACATCCTCTATTTTGTGCTCCTCCCACAAACCATCTGACGCTCGAAATGTCTTAATCCCAGATTCAGCCGATATTCCGGCGCCAGTCAACACAACAATGGATTTGTAATCGCTCATCTCTGTTTGGTTCAGTTTTGGTTAAGGTCCGTTCAGTTATGGTAGCCACATCGTAATCAATAGGAGGCTCCTATGAAACAGATAGCCAAATATTCTATCGCCACGTTTAGTGCCGCATTAATGATGGCTTTAGCGCCAACTACGGCAACCGCTGGCGGCAGCGTGCATATTGATGTACCTGGCTTCAGTATTGGCGTTCATGACGATCACCGCTATCGATATAAACGAAAATATCGGCACAGACGTGATCACTATAACGACTACTATCGAGACAGTCATGACGATTATTATCGCGAACGTCGTAGAGCTCGACGCTATGAACGCAAGCGCCGAAATTACGATAATTATTATTACGGAGGCCGTGATCGCTACTACGACCGCCCAAGACGAGTTGAAGTGTGCCCAACCTATGGCTATTCACGATACTACTTGCGTGACCGAGGTTGTTATCGACACAAAAATCACTTTCACTGCTCCGACTAGTTTTTGACCAAGTTTGTAGGCGCACCCCCTGGGTGTGGGTAGATGGGCTGGTACCCAAGCCAGCCACTGGAGATGCCGCGCTAATGTATCCTGTGGAGCGCGGCATTTTCAGTTTTTTATGCCTTGCATAAAATCAGGGTACCTTAGTTTTATTCCCATTTCCTCTAACATCTTTTTATTACTTATTTTGCGCGATTCGTTTAAGTAAGACAGCATTCCTTGAGACAATTCAAGTTGAGCTTGCGCCATGGTAATTTCCGGAAGCGGCTCCATTCCAAGAACATGGGCTGCCGCCTGCAGATATTCACTGATTTTGCCCGGCGTACCATCGGTAACATTATATCGCTCGCCATTGCCACCACGCTCCATGGCAACCACGCATACAGCGGCTAAATCATCTGCATGAATTCTATTGGTATAGCCGCACTCCTCGGCACGCACTACAGGCGTTCTTTTCTTAAGGCGTTCGCGCGGCAATCGACTGTACGCGTAAATACCAGGTACGCGCAAAATTCGCACTGACACGTTTGCCTGTTCCCCCCAGCTTAGCCACTGTTGCTCAGAATCCAATCGTCGTTTTCCGCGCTCTGTTTGCGGCTGGGTAGGCGAAAGCTCATCCACCCATTGCCCATCACAATCTCCGTAAACTCCAGTCGTTGAAATAACGACTACTTGTTTAGGTCGTACGTCACTTACGCGCCATTGTCCTAACAAGGCTCGAGTGCGCTCATCCTTGACTCCACTTTTCTGAGGTGGAATTGTGTAATAGAAATTAGCACCGGAACACAAATTCAAGTCGCGCTGCAAATTGTCCAAATCGAGCTTCAGCGCCATAACGCCTATTCGAGAACAACTTTCAGCGCTCACGACCGTGTGAACATAAGCCGTAATATCCGTGGCAGTAACGCCCTGACCGATAAGCTCCTTAGCGATGCGGCGACCAACATCACCGCAACCCATAATCACATGTGTCAACCCAACCCCCTAATCGCGACGTAAGCGTTCTGAAACGGCGACAGGCGTCGGGTAACGCAATACAATTGAATAACTCGACCCAATAAACGTCACCAATGTCGCCAACTGTACAAAGTACACGGTACTCGGTTCAATCAACGCGCTTTGCAACGCGACAAACACGACTAACAATGAAAACTCACTCATTTGTCCCAAGCGAAACCCAGTTTCCCAACCAAGTCTATTCGTTTCTGAAACATGCCGTAGCGCGAAACGAAACACCACCGGTTTAACCACAAGCATCGCACCGCCGAGTAATATTGCGGGCAGCCAAATTTGCTCAAGCTCAGAAATATTCAATCCAGCGCCCAAGGCGAAAAAGAACAGCACCAGAAAAAAGTCGCGCAGCGGCTTTAAGCTCTCGGCAATAAAAAGTGCGATTGGGCTGGTTGCTACGGTAATACCTGCAATGAACGCACCGGTCTCATAAGAAAACCCAATACTATGCGCGAGCTGCGCAACACCGAGGCACCAAGCCAACGCGAGTAAAAATACGTACTCCTGTATTCGATCATATCGACTGAATAACTTGAGCAGAACAAACTGCTTTAGCCCCCAAGCCACTCCAATCAACAATGGCAACAAAACGACCAATTTAGCCAATTCAAACATCGTGTTCTGCTCTGAAGACGCAGCCTGAAATGCGAGCAACACCACAATAGCAATCAAGTCTTGTAACAACAAAACACTGATAATGACCTCACCCGTATGTTTATGATGTAGGACGGTTGTTGGCAACAACTTCAAGCCTATGATCGTACTTGAAAACATGCACGCCACGCCGACAATTATCGCATTCACCTGATTGAACCCGGCCAATGTGGCAAATCCCCAACCCACCGAAGCAAACACGGCCGAAGTCAGAACCGTGACGATCATTGTTTGCTTTAGCAAATCCAGTAGTTTCTTGGGGCTCAGGTTTAAGCCGAGCAGAAATAGCAAGAAAATGATGCCAATATTAGAAATGTCTTGGATTAATTTGGTATCGGTCACCCACTTTAAGCCCCAAGGGCCAAGAGCAATTCCCAGCACGATGTAACCAATAATGAGCGATTGCCTCGCGACCAACGCCAGTGTCGCGAATACGGCCGCTCCAACAAAAATTAGAAAAAGTGAATACAGCATAAGAGTATGCTAACCCATGCTCTGCGGATTAGAAACGCCTAAAAACCATCATCAAACACTCCGCTAGCGACTGAACTCCATCTCATCATCATCAATTACGGAAAAACGCATCGCCAAATTATCAGCAATAAAATTTTGATTCAATCGCCACGGCTTATTCTTGGCTTGCATCGGAAGCTGCGCTTGCGCGCGCTGAATGTAGCTCGAACTTAAATCAATAAGTGGTATTTCTTGCAAGCTAGAATTTGCTCGCGCGGTGCATTTTGTGTACTGGTGTTTTTCCATATGCGCGACCAACCTAGATGCATAGCGGTGCGTAAGATCCACCTTCAAAGTCCACGATGCGTTTGTGTACCCAACTGCAAGAAAAACATTCGGTACGTCACTCAGCATGAACCCCTTGTATACATAAGAATCGCTCGCCACCAATTTTTTACCATCGATGGTAAAGTCGATTCCGCCGAAAAATTGTATTTTTAAACCCGTAGCAGTCACGATTACGTCGGCCTCTAGCTCTTTACCGGATTCAAGCTCAATACCCTTTTGGTTAAAGCCCGCAATATGATCTGTTTCGATGCTAACTTTGTCGGCTTTGATTGCGCTGAACAAGTCAGCATCCGGGCACAAACATGCACGCTGATCCCAGGGATTGTAATGTGGAGTAAAGTGCTTAGCCTCGAATTTATTGCCTAGAAGCGCTTTCACATCGGCAACAATTTTCTTTTTGGCGCTGTTTGGAAAAGTTCGGCAATACCAATATTGAAACATCTTAGTCAGAATAAACCACCAACGCGCCGCCCAGCGCCCGAACCAACTCGCTAAGCGATTTGCAACTGGGTCAACCGCCGGCATTGAACCCAGGTAAGTAGGTGAACGTTGCAACATAGTGACGTGCTGCGCTTTTTCAGCCAGTGACGGCACAAGCGTGATCGCGGTTGCGCCGCTGCCAATAACAACAACTTTTTTTTCTGCGTAGTCAGCGTCATCCGGCCAAAATTGCGGGTGAAGCACATCACCTTCAAAATTTTCTAATCCGTTGAATTGAGGGTCATGCGCATGATCATAATCATAGTAGCCAACACACATGTAGATAAAGCGGCAAGTGAAATGCGCGCCGTCTGCCGATGTTAACTGCCACATAGCTTGATCGGATGACCAACTCGCTTTTACGATATGCTTGCCATATTGGATCTGTTTATCAATACCAAACTCTTGAACGGTATCGTTTAAATAGCGAAGAATGTTGTCCTTCTCAGCAATCGCGTGCTTGTCATCCCAGTGCCGGAATGAGAAACCGAAGGTGTACATGTCTGAGTCTGAGCGTATACCGGGGTAGTTAAATAAATCCCAGGTCCCTCCTAAGTTTTCACGTCGCTCGAGAACGGTGTATGACTTTGACGGATTGTATTTCTGCAGATGATACGCAGCGCTAATTCCGGAAATTCCAGCGCCGATAACGATCGCGTCAAAGTGTTGTTCAGGCATGCTCAATGATCTCTAAAGTACGGCGCTAAGGTTTCTTTCCACTCCTCTACTAACACTGAATCGTCTAAATTCCATGGGTGGAAGTCTTTGTCTAAGAAACTCATGTAGAGAGGTTTAACCGAACTAATTAGACCGTCTTCCCCGAATAGATAACGCCACAGGCCTTTGCGATCTTGCCAAGAGGCTTTGCGCCCCATTTGCTTTAATAAAAAGCGTGTGCCCATCGATACATTAAACGGAAACTCCAGATAACTGAAGTAACGAAACTCGCGCCGCAACAAGGCTTGATCATTAACGCAATGCTGATAAACGTCAAACGCCACCGACTTATGCTCAATCTCCTCAATAGCATGCCACTGGAACAGGCGTCTAAACGAATCGGGGAAATGGCTCATCGATTCGGAATGCGTCAACGCAAAGTGAGCCATAATGGCCGTCACATGCTCAGCCACCACTGTGCGCGCCAAGCGCCTCTCCGCCGACCACTTCAGCGCTCTCTCAGCCATTTTTTCCTTAAAGCGCTGATCCACTTTTGCAGTGTTATATCCTCGCTCGTCGAGCAGTTTATTTACTTGCCGGTGCTGCAGCGAGTGATGCGCTTCCTGTGCGGCGAAGTTCTTTACTTCTTGCTTAAGTTTCGAATCATTGATCTGCGATTCGAACAGCTTCACCGAATTTATAAACTCGGCTTCGCCCGCTGGAAAACTTGCTGACATAGTCGCCCACATCGCACTGATTAACGGATTACCCCGATAGTAAAAAGGTTCGGCGATATCGTTAAAGTCGAAAGAGACTCGTCTTGGCTTAATCTCTAATTGAGATCTTGACTGGCGAGATGACTCACTAAGAGCTTCGGTGGTGCTCAAGGTCTTGAAATCGGTGGTGGCCAATTTAGCATTAGCTGGCATACTCCTCTCCTAATCAAGTGCTTTATCTTGATTCATAAATTCATGTTTACAACTTTGTAAGCAAGTAGAGAATACTTTAGAATCTATTGACAGAACTGTCAACAGGATGGTTAACACTATGGCCAGAAAAACACATAAATCACCTGAAGAAGCACGCGAAGCCATCTTAGATGCCGCTGAAGCGATCATCGTAGACGTCGGCCCCGCTGGCTTACGTATCAGCGCAGTGGCGAAAAAAGCGGGCATGGCGCACCCCAACATTATTCATCATTTTGGCTCTCGCGATGGCCTAGTCAACGCCGTTGCCGATAGAATCGGACATCGCGCCACCGCGAGAATCACCACGGCAATAAACGAAGCTTTGACAGCAGCACCCGAGGATCGTGTTAAGGCAATTACCCAAGTTTTAGATACCTCATACCAAGGCGACGAAGGTCGGGCCGCCGTTTGGATGCACATGAGTGGCGCGAAAAGTTCGCTTAAATCGAATATGCAGCAGATCGTCGAGCTCGCGCACCGATTTCGAAAGTCACTTCGCAACGATGCCAACCAAGAAAACACAAACAGGCTGGTGATGCTGGTTACCTTAGCGTTAGTAGGCGAAGTCGTTTCCGGCCAAGGCGTTAAAGATGCACTCGGTTTTGGTGATAGCGAAGAGAGCCGTGCGCATTTTCGTCAATGGCTCGCCGAACTTCTGATCAATCTTTCTGACGAGCAGCTAGCCACCAGTTTGAATACCAGCCCAGAGATAAAATTATGAGTATGTTCCAAGATAAAGTTGCGGTCATTACCGGTGCCGGAAGCGGTATTGGGCAACAACTGGCATTACAACTAGCGCAACGCGGAGCTCATGTCGCAATCTCGGATATCAACAAAGATGGGTTGAGCAACTCCGAATCTCTACTCAAAGAAATTGGTAATCCAGTGTATGCCACCTGCCTGGATGTCGCCGACAAAGACGCCATATTCCAATACGCGGAAGCCGTGGTGGGCGAGCTTGGCGGTGTTAATTTAGTGATTAACAATGCTGGCGTGGGCTTGGCCACAGGCACACTTCAAACCACCGAGATCGACGATTTTGAATGGTTAATGAGCATTAACTTCTCCGGCGTGCTCTATGGAACCAAAGCCTTCTTACCTCTATTAGAAAACGAGGACTGGGGCCATATCGTGAATATTTCATCCCTATTCGGGCTTATCGGCGTGCCCGAACAAGCGGCCTACAATGCCAGTAAATTTGCAGTACGCGGCTTAACCGAGGCTCTGCGACAAGAGCTCGAGCTTGAAGGTAGCCATATCAGCTGCACCTCGGTGCATCCGGGTGGCGTGAAAACAAACATTGCGCGCAATGCTCGCCAGAGTAACGACGAAGTAAACTCAAATAAACATTCGATACTTGGCAAAGACCCTGAAAAATTCGAACAACTCGCGCGTACAACCGCCGAATCAGCGGCTAGACAAATTATTCGGGCGGTGGAGAAAGATAAGCGCCGTTTGTTAATCGGCGCTGATGCAAAATTGCTGGACTTGGTGCAACGCATGGCGCCGAATCACTATCACCGTGTTTTTCAAGCGCTCGCTAGGCTGGTCACCAGAGACTAAACTTACTTGAGCAGCATAACGTAAGCGCTATAAAGAGAAGAACGCTAAAAATAGTCGGGCTCGTTCCCGGCACGCCATTTGATATTACAACCCACGCTCGGTATTTGCCGCTCGGCTGGCAACAGCCCTTCTAGAATCGCATCTATTGCAGCCTGCAATTCTTCTCCGCTGACGGGCACCGTATTTCCAGGCCTTGATGCGTCCATTTGCCCTCGATACTGTAGACGATGATTTTTATCGTACACAAAAAAGTCTGGTGTGCACGCAGCGCTATAGGCTTTAGCCACCGACTGTGATTCGTCATAGAGATAAGGAAAGCCAAAACCGGTTTGCTGAGCGAATTCCTGCATAGCTTGCGGCCCATCTTGCGGATAATTTTCCACATCGTTCGAACTGATCGCTACGACTGAAAAACCATCAGCGTGCGCTTTGTTCGCCAGCTCAACCAACTTTTCGATAACATGAATCACATACGGGCAATGATTGCAGATAAACATCACTAGAAGCGGTTTGTCTGCGCAACTGTCCAGCGACACATGTTGATTTTTAGCACTGACATCGGGCAAATCAAAACCTGGAGCGGAACTTCCAAGTTCTTGCATAGTTGATTGTACTGCGGCCATATCAAGATCTCCGATTGACGATTTTCTGAGTGATTTTATCCAAACCCTTTGGGCTTAGTTCACGGTTTTCAATATTTCTTAGCTCTTGCTGCTGTTGTTCAGTTAACACATTCATTGGCCACCCAAGAACCTCGTGAAAGGTTGCCAACATTCGCAAACTAAGCCCCCACAAAATTTGATCTTTATCTGTGTTAATCATCACCGCGGGCATATTCAAAGAAGCTTGGCTAGGATGCAC
>CALKRK010000109.1 GCA_937989675.1 uncultured Arenicella sp.
CGGTTTTTGACGTTATCGCCGATTGCGCGGTGTATTCAAAAGCCGTACCGAATATTGTTGATGTTGAGATGCTGAGCGAGGTTGCTCGTGGCGTGGGTACGCGATTTAAAGAGACGCGGGTGATGAAAGGGCGCGAGTCAACCGTTGAGCTTGAAGTGACTGAGTTTATAAAGAATGAGAGGATTCGTTTTATTTCGGATGAAGGTGGTGTCGTTTGGGATACGGTGTTTTCGCTTACTGAAGAAGCCTGTAAGACTCACTTAGTTCTGCTTATGCAGGCCAAGCCTTACAAATTTTTGGCGAAGATGATGGTTCCGCTGATTAGTGGAATGGTACACAAAGCAATTGAAAGTGATATGCAAGCAGTTAGAGAGTTTTGCGAACGTCAGCGATAACTCTGCCACACATCTTTTAGTACATCGTCACCGGTAATTAACGTTTGTTCGCTGTTGCCGACGCCGAAAATGGCAATAGGTTTAGCCCAGTTAGTGTCCAGCGACATATCCAGCAGGTCTTCAGCCGACAATGTTTTGCGGCCCATGCGTTCTGTTAGGGGGATGAATGAGTTATTTATTCCATCAAACGCGCGGTAAATCACTTCGGTGCAAACCAGTTGGTCTGATCTGAAAAAGTCAAAGTCAAAGTTGTACCCTTTGCCGACGTGTTTAGATACTCGGGCCAGCGCTTTAGCAATATCTTGTTCTGAGAAGTTTGGTCTAATCACAACAAATGCATCAACGCTTAAGGTTTCTTCCAGCGTTCGAAAGCGTACACCGTCTTTTAATGCCTCAAAGGTGCAGTTCCTGCCCGACCAGTGCTTTAGGTATTTACTAGGCGCTTCTATTTCAAACCGAGCACGATCCGTTTCATAGCCTACATACAAGGCCGCGTGAGGCCAATAACCTGGTAGAAACAAATTGGTTAGAGCACGACTATGACGGGTAATGAATATGTCGCCTGGTTTAAGGATGGCTTGTATTTCAGCACACAAATCCTTAGTCACTTTCTTTGGGCGGGGAAGCGCCAGTTCAGACGCTAAGCGCCCGCTATATTCGAGTACCGTAAAAATCGATTTCTGCCTAGCTGACGCACCTCGCCTTTTCCAAGCGAGTTTACGTGCTGCAAGCCAAGCTTTGAAATAATGACGCCAACTTAAATCAATAAACCGTTCTTGTTTAGGTAGCTTAACAAAAATGGGTTCAGCGGCGCTCCTGGCGACCGCTTTGGCAATTTTTGCACGTTTTCTTTTGAGAATACGGTGCGCCTGATGAATGCGTATTGCATTGCTCGGCTGGACCATCGCCTTGACGATATCACTAAATTGTTTACGCTCGATACGATGAGTTGGGAACGGCTCATTGAGCTTACGCTGAATGATGGTGTGATTAGCCAGTTTTGTGACCAGAAAACGATCTATTCGAATCAATGAGCAGACCGCAGAATAACCTAACACAAAGACTTGGTAATCGTGTTTTTCTGACAGTGCATCCATACCACCAGAGTAGTCAATCGCGGCCTCCACAATTGACCACAGGTTGCGACGTATCGTAACGAATTGCGCAAACCAGTATTGAAGCTGTTCATCTTCACTCGGGCTAAATAGTCCTCGCTCAATGATTGCTCTCAGTTCACCCTGAGTCAGCGCGGCCTTGAACATGGTCGGTATCGCTGAGTTAAGCGATTGCAATGCTTTCGCCTGTCGTTCAATAAAGTTGTGATGGTCCATTACAATTATTCTTTTAAATTTTGATATCACGCGTTTCGTGTACGATAGAGGTTTGATCGCCAGTTGCCAAGTCGAAACCGAACCTTAGCTGGCAAGTTTTCAGAGCTTATTTAGCAGGTCTTTGTGAGCTTAGATTTCCGCGTTCAGTTGCCTAAAAGTAAATGCAGGTCTTACATCTAAAATTCTGTTCGAAAATCACCCAACAGGGTGACGCGAAATAGCGAACCCGGTTTTATACTAAGTGCTCTTTTAGACACGGAGGTCTGTATGAAGATAGTTGCGACTCAAAGGAATGAGTCTGTTGTTTGTGAACTGCCAAACGGGCATCAAATCGAAGTTACTCAATTGGTTGTTTCTGGCGAAGATGTTGCCATAGAAACAGATGTCAATGATGCTGTTAAATTGCTGGAGCAACATTTAAATTTGTTTAAAGTACTGGGTTCTTGATTGCCGTTAGACCTGAGGTTTAGTAGCTCCTCAGGTCTAACCGTTTCTAATTAGGTTTGCAGGCTTGCGTCATCACTAGACGGTAAATCTACTTTTTTGGTAGCAGAGCGACTGAGTTCATACCAATCTATTTTCCTTGTTACCACCATAAGCGAACCGAGAAAGATAAACGTAAGTATGGCACCCATTAGTAAGGCAAAGTCTTCTGACCTTAGTATCATATAGAGCATCGCGTAGAGTAAGCCCATGCACACCGACATTAAAAGGGCTTGGACTTTGTTTTTCAGTACGTAACTTAAGTAAAAACCAATCAAGCTGACACAGGCGAGAGCGGCGATGATGTAAGCATTGACGAAGCTTATGTGTTCAGACAATGAAATTAGCAGCAGGTAGAAAATAGCGAGCGCGCTGCCGACTAAGGTGTATTGCACTGGGTGTATTGCTATACGCTTAATTACTTCGAATAGTAAGAATGCGATAAAGGTAAGAGCAATAAATAAGAAACCATATTTTAGAGAACGATCGGTTTTCTGATACACGTCGATTGGGTTATGTAGCCCTACGCCAAAGCTGTTTTGTCGAAGTATGTGTGAGCATTCGCTGGCGGCGTTTTTACATTGTTTAATCGAACTTTGAATCGAGGTGGCAAACTCGGTCATTTCCCAACGGGCAGTGAAGCCGTTTTCGGAAATCTCTCGATGCACCGGTAAATAGCGGCCCTCGAAATAGGGGTGCGGCCAATCTGCTGTGAGTGTTGTTTTAACTTGTTTGGCAAGAGGGGAAAATCGAATGGCATCCATGCCTCGCAGTTTCGCGCTCATGGTGAATTTGCCCGCCGCGGTTGGGTTAAGATTCAAGATATTTGCAGAAATATAATTGCCCAGCAGTTGAGCGCTCTCCCCGGGTTTGAAGTCGACCTCGTTATTGTTCCAATTAATGGTGGGGGTGTTGCTGATGCCTCGCATGTCTTCAAAGGAGGTGATTAATTCGGCCCGCTTTATTTCTACGCCTTTTTTCATAGCAATTGGTTTTATAAACGCGCCGACCAAGGTGAACTCGGTTTCATAAACCGGTACTTCATAGATACCTAAATAACGTTCTTGCATCGAAACTGAGCTATCTATAGTCAGTTCGTCGGGCAGGTGCCATTCCTCCCAAGTGCGGCTACGCTTTTTTGTTACATATTTTTTTAAGTTTTTGTCGAACACTTCTTCGTCGTAGTGCTTCCTGAGCTCCAAGCGAAGCAACGGGCTGGCAACCAACTGGGGGCCAGACCAACCAGTGGCGATTGAGGATTTTGCGTTTGAGCGATATTGTCCGCGCTCGGATACTTTGTATTCGATCGAACCAAGTGCGACCAATAGGCCGATGGAGATAACAAATATTGAGAGAACCTTGAACATCATTTGAAATTTCATATGCATTGCTAACCATTTGATTTTTGGATAGCTCTAAGCTTAGTCAGCGCATATGGCGGCTCTCTGAGGGCTGTATGAGGAAAGCGTGTGAATTGTGTGGAGCCATTCACACGCTTGTTAAGCTAGTCGGCCTTGCTAAATTGCTCGAAAACTTCAGCGCCTGTCATGTTATGCGTTTTATTAGCGAACTCATAGTAGTCCGGTTTTTGATCGATGAATATCTGGTGATCAAAAACTAAGTCTGGCGTCTCCTTGAATAAGCCAGCTGGCACAATGTAGCGACCATCGCTTTTTAATTTATAAAATAAATGAGTACCGCATTTTGCGCAGAAACCACGCTCAGCCCAATCGGACGAGTTGTAACTTGTTATCTCGCCACTAAACTCAACCTCTGATCCGCAGTCCATGCCAATGAATGGCCCGCCTGCCCAAGCTCGACACATACTGCAGTGGCAAGCGCCGATCTTATGCTCGACTTTATTGGCCGTAAATGAAACCGAGTTGCATAGGCATTGCCCGGAAGAAGAAAAGTGCTCAGACATGATTCGCTCCATTGAGTTTAGGTTTGCTTAATTTATAGCAAGGTAAAAGAAGCTATTACAAGTAAAATTATTGAGCCGCTGTGGTCTTTTTTTTTGTACACTAAACACTGACAGTTAATCCGCGAACAAGAGCTTACGACTATTATGCCAACCAATATTATTAAGGCCTCGGAGTTGCATGAGATTTACAGCCGCTCAGGTGTTCGGCTTATCGATGCTTCTTGGTACATGCCGGCCGACAATATAAATTGCCGTGAACAGTTTATTTCTCAGCACATACCGGGCGCAGTTTTTTTTGATATCGATCAGATCTGTGATCAGTCAAGCGAGTTACCTCATATGCTACCCAGCGCAGCTCATTTTGCCCATGCCGTTGGGGAGCTAGGCATAAGTAATGATGATGAGCTGGTTATCTATGATACGTCTGGCTTGTTCTCGGCGGCGCGTGTTTGGTGGATGTTTCAGGTTTTCGGGCATGCGAAGGTTCGTATACTCGACGGTGGCTTGCCAGCCTGGTTAGCTGAGGGTTTTGCTGTGGAGGCTGGTCAGCCAGATATCGTCGAAAGGCACTTTACCCCGATGTTTAATCATACCAAGGTGATTAATAAGGTTCAGATGATCGCAAATTCAGAATCGGCCGAGTGCGTGGTGTTGGATGCGCGCTCTTTGGCGCGTTTCGAAGGCTCAGCTCCAGAGCCGAGGCCAGGGCTCTCATCTGGGCATATACCGAATTCAACGTCTTTACCGTTTAACACGCTGGTTAATCAAGGGCGATTAAAGTCGAGCTCTGAGTTAAGAGAAATTTTTGGGGCACTCGGTATTGATCACAATACACAAGTTATCACCACCTGTGGTTCAGGCGTCACGGCGGCAATCATTAGTTTGGCACTTCATGAAGCAGGCTATGGTTTTCATGGTTTGTACGACGGAGCTTGGGTGGAATGGGCATCGTCGCAAGACACCACAATATTAACGCTCCCGAGTTAGAAATAACTCTGCTTAAAAAACCGGTCCTAGAGAGACTTTAGTGATCTTAGGAACAAGCCTAAGCCGCCAACCGCCAATACCAAAATAACGATTAGGTCGAATGCGCTCATCGACCTGAAAGTAAATTGAATTGACGAAATAACACCAAATATCAACGCCACCAGAGAGCCGCCGGCCAATAGCCAGCCTAACCAGTTTTTTGCGTTGTAGAAAATAAAACCAACTCCGAACATGAATGGAATCATAATCATGCCGCTGGTAACGCCGACATTACCAAAACTGTATAACCGCGCACCAAACCCATAGTGCGCATAGATGGTGATAGAGTTCAACAGTAGGTAAACACCGCCACACAGCATTATCAGCCCAATAAAAAATTGACCTGCTCCTCCAGAAGTGCCACCCGCTCCACGCATAATTTAAACCCAGTATTAGTTTTTGTTGTTGATAACGATTCTGATTAGATTTAACGTATTAATCAAGCGCAATGATTCACTCACAGGCCTATTTTAAATACGCCCGTCGTAAACTGTAAGCCAAAATGCCGATCGAAAATGCAGCAATGATAATTGCCCAGAGTAGGTAGCCTCCACCAATATTCGCGGCTATAACACCGGTGTCGGAATGATGCTGCCGGCCATCAATATTGGCTGACGCCGAGAACAAATAGCGTAGTGTTCTCGTAAAGGTGTCAACTAACATATGCACACCCATAAATTGGATGAGAAATTGATGTAGCGAGTTTGACGAGCCGCGTGCCAGAAAAGCAAAGGAAATGGCGAAAAGTATCAGAACGGTAAAGCCAAATGCGGTTCTCACCCAGAGTAAGCTAGAGACAATAATAATCAGACTCAAACCTAGCATGACAATGGAGGAGGCTCTTCTGGATTTACCTGACGTAATAAAGATCGCACCAGCGATAGAAGGTGCGATTAAACCACCGAAGGCGACCAGCGCGAGAGCGAGCCCACTGGAAATACCACTAAAGCGAGCTAAACCAGCGGCGTTGGTATAAATTTCGATTCTATTTAGATCGCCACCTAATGCAATCGCAGTTAAGCCGTGGCCCAACTCATGAATAAATGTCGTGACAATAATGAACGGCCAGAGAATCAATCGGCCGAGTTGAAATTGAGACAATAGGAAAAATGCAAGCGCTGCAATTAGGAGTAAGAAGAAAGCTTTTCGGCTGTTAGCTGTGCTGCGTGTCATGGCATCGAGTTTGCTACACCAGAAGGCTTTACGCAAATAAAAACAGTACGCTATATCCAATAGTAATTTGCTTGCAGCGTGCTGTTTTATGGCCTGATATTTTTAACGTGCTCTGTAAATTAGTACTACAAAGATGGCTATTGAAAATGATCGTCGGTTCGGATTGCTCCGAAAATAGCCTTTAGTCAAAACTTGCAAAACGCCGTGAATTTGGGAGCGTATCTTATGCTGTTGTATAAGCTATACTAAAATGATGAATTTTTCAGAAACCGTGCCGCTAGTTATCACCGGTTTGTCGATGTTTATATCGATCGTTTTCCATTGGCGAAACCAACGGCGATTTTTGCTTCCTACATTGTTCTCCGGAGCAGCGACCGCTTTTATAGCGCTGTGTATGATCTTTTTAGTTCAAGAAGACTATCTTAATTTCGGAATCGGTGAGCAAACCTTGAACTCTTTGGCGTTGGCCGTGTTGCTTGTCGCTGGTTCGGGCTTCGTTTACGGTGTTCTGATCTCGGCCTTTATTGGTTATTTGTTAAAGGTGGCACCTTCATTCTTTGATTGAGCGCTACGCGCGTCACTATCTTTCATTACAAAAAAGCCCTGCCTTCATACGAAGAGCAGGGCATTTTTTTGCTGATGGTACCGAGGGTCGGAATCGAACCGACACTCCCGTGAAGGAACCGGATTTTGAATCCGGCGCGTCTACCAGTTCCGCCACCCCGGCGTAACATCAGCGAGGCGAGATTATATAGTCTGAGCGGTTTTGTTTTCAATGACTTTCGTTGGTTTTTTTGCGGCTATCTCATTGCGGCTGCTTTCAATGTGATTTGCATTTTCCATCGCACCTTTCAAACAAAAAAAACGCCGCTTAAAAAAGCGGCGTTGAATTAACAAAAAGAAGAGAGAGTTATGAAAATAAATACTCATTTACATTTCATGAGTAAAGTATAGGGTCGTAATCCGGTTTAAAATGGCGGTTTAACCAACAGTTAACTTTAAAGCCAGTAAAAAGCTCGATTGTGTGGTTTTTACAACAAGTGTGGTGTGCTAAACACCCAATTATATAAATAATACTGCTAAATCAATCAGTTGCGGCGCTAATCTAGAGTGAGGCTAGCATTCCGTTTTGCTGTTGTGAAGGCGTTTTCGTGTGAAATATTGTTGATATGCAACTGTCTGTCATTATTCCTACTTTTAATCGTGCGGCGCTGCTAAGCCGAGCAATAGACTCTGTTTTCGAACAAACTGGTTTGAATAACTGTGTAGAAATAGAGGTTATTGTCGTTGATGATGGTTCTACGGATAATACGGCCGATCTGGTGCGTGGTTCTTTTCCTAGCGTCAAGTTTATACAGCAGGAAAACGCCGGCGTGAGTGCTGCTCGCAACGCTGGGCTAAATGAGGCAAGTGGAGAATGGATAGCGTTGCTTGATTCCGATGACGAATGGTTACCACATAAACTTTCTCGTCAGATTATGGATGTTACCGAATCAGGTTTAAAGGTTTCCCACACTGAGGAGATTTGGGTCCGTAATGGTGTGCGAGTTAATCAGATGACTAAGCATAGAAAGCAGGGCGGTTGGATATTTGAAAATTGTTTGCCACTGTGTGCCATGTCACCTTCATCAATCATGATTCATAAGTCCGTATTTGACGAGGTAGGGCTATTTGATGAATCGTTGCCAGCTTGCGAAGACTACGATCTCTGGTTGCGGATTACCGCGCGCTACGAGGTGGCGTATATTGAAGAAGCGTGTATAAAAAAATACGGCGGTCATGACGATCAACTCTCTCGCCAACACTGGGGGATGGATCGCTTTCGCGTGGTAGCATTAGAGCGGTGCTTAAATGACCCAGCCATTTACAAGTTTTTGACTTCTGAACAGCGTGCAGCCGCGAGTAAGGTGTTGGTCAAAAAACTTGAAATACTTCTGGGCGGGGCGCGCAAGAGAAACAATGAAGAGCTAGCCGTGTGGTGTAAACGTAAACTCGACAAGTTAAGTGAGATCAAGCAATAAGAATCATCTTGAAACATTTCTTGAAATACAGTTTGATACAGGCGTTTAGAGCGATGTTTAGCCAGAGGGGCTGCTAGTGAATAAACCACTTTTAACGATTGTGGCTGCGCTGAATTGCGAGGCAAAGCCTTGGGTAGATTTATACAGCCTGAAAAGGAGCAGTGCGGAGCCATTTGCCTTGTACGTTTCAGCGCAAGCTGATGTAGAACTTGTGATCAGTGGCGTCGGTGATATTGCGATGGCCAGCGCGGTTGGCTGGATTGGTGCGCAATCTCCAAAGCGTCAGAGAGTTTGGTTGAACATCGGTACTGCCGGCCATGGCACGTATGCTCTTGGCACGCCTTTGCGAGTGCATGGTGTGGCACGGTCTGAACAGGGGCGTGCTCATTACCCGCCGCTTACCGCTAAATGGGTAGGGGAGACTAGCGCGTTGTTGAGTGTGCCTAACCCAACAAACAATTATCCAGAAGGAGCGATGGTGGATATGGAAGCCGCGGCTTTTTTCGCTGTGGCTACCCGCTTTTCAAGCTCGGAGTTGGTGCAGTCAATTAAGGTGATTTCAGATAATGCTGAGCATGGATTCGACGAGTTGAACGCGGCTCGAATCACGGCGTTGATGGTGGAGCATACTGAGAAAGTAGCTCGTTTCGCTGAACGATTGTGTGACTTGGTCTCATTTGCACGGTATTCCACTGAGTTTGAGCATTTATTAAAGGTCAAAGCTACCTTCAGCCAACACCAACAACTTGCGGCCCTATTGCGTAAGGTTGAGGCGCTCGATGTGGTAGATAGTGTTTTAGCGTTAAGCTTGGATGCGTCAATGCCGTTTAAAGAGTTATATAGAGCAGTTGATCGTGTGGTGAGCTCAACCGTTCCCGAGCTTGGAGCGTAACATGATTGATACCATATACATTGAAGCGGATATTGCTGAGCATCACCGAACCTTAGAGGTGCTGTCACGTTACCCAAAAGCAAACCGCATCTATATTGAGCGCTATGGCGAGGTGTTTAATTCACATGCGCAAAACTTTCGTATTCAAAAGCAAAACCCGGCCTTAATACTGGCGGCGAAACAAAATAAAAAAGTGATGCCCACGCCTGAGCAATACGAAACAGGCGGTGGCGCGCACTATTAT
>CALKRK010000110.1 GCA_937989675.1 uncultured Arenicella sp.
GGCGTCACAAAGCCAGCTGATCAAGAATGTGAGAAGTGTCATGGCTGAGCATGATAGTGCCGCGACGCTATTTTTGGGCGGCCTACCAATGATTGTCGCGGACTCGGTAGACTATATCAATGCCGATGTGGTGGTGTTTGGCTCAGCCGCCTTACTAGTCATTATCCTAATTCTGACCATCGCATTCAGGCAGCTAGGTTGGGTATTAATGCCGCTGGTTAACTGTGCCGCGACCGGGTTTATTATTGTTTGTTTGCTGGGCTTACTGAACTGGCCGATTTCGGTAGTCTCATCTAACTTTTTGTCGTTGTTATTAATTATTACGCTGTCGCTGAATATACATTTGATTGTAAGGTATCGGGAGTTAGCAAAATTGCACCCTGGCCTCGATCAGCGCGCTCTTTTAAGTGACACGGTACGCTCTAAGTTCATTCCTTGCGTATACACAGCGTTGACCACAATCGTGGCGTTTGCCTCGTTGATTGTGAGTGGAATTCGGCCAGTCATCGACTTCGGTTGGATTATGTGCCTTGGGATTTTAGTGGCGTTGATAACCACGTTTACCTTGTTCCCTGCGTTATCCATGTTAATGAAACCGCGCGCCGTTGCTTCCAACCGCGACCCAATCAGTAAGGTGATTTTGGCTGGAGCCCAAGGCTTACACAAAAAGGGTGTGTTGGTGGCATTGTTTTTTACCACGGTATCAGCGATCGCTGCCTACGGTATTGCCCATTTGACCGTAGAAAACAGGTTCATCGATTACTTCAAGCCCGAGACTGAAATTTATCAGGGCATGGTTCAAATTGACGAAAAACTCGGTGGTACTACACCGCTGGATATCATTTTGGATGCCCCTGCGAGCTTTCTTGATAAGGCGGCTAGTGTTACTGAACAGGTTGACGAGAGCGTTGATGAGGAAGATGACTTCTTCGACGAGTTCGATGATTTTGAAGAAGATGCCGAGCCTAACTTGGTGGCGAGCTCATACTGGTACAACGAGCAAGGTTTAAGAAAAATTCAAGCCATTCATCAATCGCTGGATGCCATACCGGCGACTGGGAAAGTAATGAGCTTGGCGACTAGTATGTCCGTGTTTGATGGTTTGAAAGGCGCCAAACCCACTGACAACATCGACCTGGCATTTCGTATGACGGTGTTATCAGATACTTTGAAAAGCACCTTGATTACACCTTATCTGTCAGAAGACGGTAATCAGGTGCATATCAATATTCGAGTGTTCGAAACCTTCAAAGGCCTAGACCGCAACCAGTTGATTAGCGATATACGCACAATGCTGGTTGAGGAGCACGGCTTGGAAGATGAGCAGGTTAATATCTCTGGCATGTTGGTTCTCTATAACAACATGCTTAACTCATTGTTCAGCTCACAGATTGCGACGTTGGGCACGGTGTTCATTGTTATTTTCTTGATGTTTATCGTACTGTTTCGAAGCATCAAATTGGCGCTTATTACGATTGTGCCGAACGTATTCTCGGCAGCTGTCGTACTGGGAATCATGGGCGTTTTTAGCATACCGCTTGATTTAATGACGATTACAATAGCCGCTATCAGCGTCGGAATTGCAGTGGACAATTCAATTCATTTTATCCATCGCTATACCGATGAAATGGCGAAGAAGGCGGATAATTTAGCCGCAATCGATTCAGCCACTAATAATGTGGGTCAGGCGATGTTCTATACGACGATTGTGATTACGGCAGGCTTCTTGATCATGGTGTTTTCTAATTTTGTGCCGACCATGTATTTTGGTGTGTTGACTGGCATCGCGATGGTGACTGCGTTGATTGCAAATTTAGTGATGTTGCCAATGCTAGTCGCTAAGTTTCAGCCTTTGAAAAATTCAGGGAGCTAAGAAATCAAAACTAATTCGACAGAGAGGAGCGTGTTTATGAGAAGTTTTGTTATCAGTTTATTATTGGTGAGCAATATAACCATTGCGACGGATGAAGTAACGCCACTCGATACTACCCTTAGCGAGTCAGAACAAAAGCTGATAGATTGGGTTGATGCTCGGCATTCCGATATTCTTGCTGAGTTGAAAACGCACGTAGATATTAATACTGGCACTGCCAATATTGCCGGTTTGAATGATTACCGTGAACTCTTGGCGAAAGACCTTTCAGCGCTGGGTTTCGACACTAAAACTGTTTCGTCAGACCCAATTCCGGTGTTAGGTTGCCAAATAGAAGATGTGCAAATTGCAGATCATCTCGTGGCAAGTCGGCAAGGAACGTCCTCTAAGCGTTTGCTTGTAAATGGGCATATGGACACGGTGTTCTCGAAGAACGATGAGTTTCAAAGCTTGCAAGTGTTAGAAGACGGAACCTTGAAAGGGCCTGGTGTCGCCGACATGAAAGGCGGCATTGTGATCATGTTGAATGCGCTTCGCGCTCTGCATGCGCAGGGCTTACTGCAAAAAGCCAATATGACGGTTTTGCTCAATAGTGATGAGGAGATAGGGTCTCTTGGGTCGCGCGCGCTGATTGAAGAGTTGGCGCAAAAACACGACGTGGGTCTGGTTTTTGAAGGCAGTTATCAGAATCTAGTTACGCGAGCACGCAAAGGCCTGGGTCAAGCGCGGCTAAAAATCACTGGCCGTGAGGCACACGCTGGCGGTGCGCATCAAGAAGGTGTGTCGGCCAACTTGGAGTTAGCGCACAAAATCATCGCGATCGAAAAGCTCACAGATTATCAACGTAAGATGACGGTTAATACAGGAGTGATGTCGGGTGGTGAGAAACGAAATACCGTGCCGGGCTGCGCCGACGCCTATATTGATTTGCGTTTTCCATCTGAGAAGGAAGGCGAAGAACTTGTTGAGTCGATTAGAGCGATTGCGTCGAGTAAGACGATGGCGAATAGTAAGTTCCCAGATTTACCCAAGGTCGAAGCATGGGCGGTTTTGCATCGCCCAGCTAAAGAAGAAAACGCCGCTGTTGATGCACTGATCTCTGAGGCAATGGGTTTGTCTGTGCTGATTGGAGAGCCAATTGTAGGGACGCGTTACTCTGGGGGTGGAACTGATGGCTCCATTGCACAAGCGGTAGGCTTGCCGACTATGGATAGCCTTGGTATGGACGGGCTCGGTGCTCATTCTACACGCGAGGAGTCTACTGTAAAAAGCCTGATTGCTCGCACCAAGTTGGCAGCCATTATGCTAGCTCGACAGATAGAGAAATAAGGTTTTTCAATATCAAACGTGATCAGCGCCAAACACTTATTTCGAGCTACCGTCATTTTAATTTTGGTCGGCATTACTGTGTCGGCCTATCTGAAATTTAATTCAAGGACAACTGCAATGTCTATTTCTCAAGGTTCAATAGAACTGGTTCACGGTTCGGGTGAGCCAAAGCATACGATTATTTGGTTGCATGGCCTCGGTGCCACCGCGAACGATTTTCCACCCATCGTGCCGGAGCTAGGTTTAGATGCGGGCCGCGCTATTCGCTTTATATTTCCGCAAGCACCAGATCGCCCGATTACCATCAATGGCGGCATGCGTATGCCAGGTTGGTACGATATCAAAGGCATGAGCATCGAGGATAAGCAAGATGCCATTGGCATGGCTGAGTCTCGAACGATGCTGGATAGCATTATCCAAACCCAGATTGATAGCGGCGTTCCCAGCGAAAATATTATCGTCGCGGGTTTCTCTCAAGGTGGTGCGGTGGCGTATTTTACGGCCGTACGCAGCCAAGTACAGCTCGCAGGTGTGTTGGCACTATCAACCTACTTACCGTTCTCAGAGAATACCCAGGAAGAGCAAACCGGCAAGAACATTCGTACGCCGATTTTTGCAAGTCATGGCACTTTTGACCCGGTTGTGCCGATCAGTCTTGGTAAAAGTAGCGCCGACTCCTTGTCAGGCCTAGGCTACGATGTTCGTTGGAAAACCTACCCAATGGAGCACAATGTTGTGATGGAGCAAATCAAAGATATTGGTGCTTGGATTAATAAGGTCTATAGTACGAGCGACGAAGGCTAGTTCGAGTTGAGCTTGGATCACTTACAAATAAAAAAGCCTGCGAACTGCAGGCTTTTTACTTAGTCTAGTTTGTCAGGGTTTTTAGCTTTCGACAAACGCGCGTTCGATAACGTATTCACCTATGTCAGAGCGAATCGTTTCGCTAAAACCCATGCCATCCAGAATTTCGCAGAAATCTTTTAGCATTGATGGGCTGCCACACAACATGAAGCGGTCATTTTCAACATTCACCTGTGGTAGGCCAACGGTCTCGGCTAATTTGCCTGAGGTTAGGGCATCAGTTAAGCGCCCCTGTGTGTGAAAGTCTTCACGAGTCACGGTTGGGTAGTAGAGCAATTTGCCCTTTACCATTTCGCCAAAGTATTCGTTCTCTGGTAATTCTTTAATGATGTCTTGATAGGCCAGCTCTGATACTTCTCTTACCCCGTGGGTAAGAATGACTTTATCAAAACGCTCGTAGACTTCTGGATCTTTGATAACGCTCATGAATGGCGCTAAGCCAGTACCGGTGGCAAGTAAATATAAGTTCTTGCCAGGCTTGAGGTTGTCAACCAATAGGGTGCCAGTTGGTTTGGTGCTGGTTAGCACTTTATCACCCGGTTTTATTTTCTGTAATTTGGAGGTGAGGGGGCCATCCTGTACTTTAATGCTGAAGAACTCCATGTGCTCTTCATAGTTGGCGCTCGCGATGCTGTATGCACGCATTAACGGTTTGCCCTCTACTTGAAGCCCAATCATAATGAATTGACCGTTTGAAAAGCGAAACCCAGGGTCACGCGTTGTGGTGAAACTGAACAAGGTGTCGTTCCAGTGGTGAACCGATAGCACTTCTTCTTCGCGGATATTTGCAGCCATTTAAATCTCTTCAAATTCTTTCAAGTTAGCTTGAATTTTAACGGTTCAAGCTGGTTGTAAGTCAGGGCGAAAGGTTATAGACCGATTGCCAATTTGTAAACAAAAGCGCCGGTTATTTTTAGAACAATTATCTATATGCTCTAGCCGATCTGTTATAAGTAACGATGCTTACCAAGTTAATTTTTAATAACTCCTTGTTTTTAAGGTCGATCAGTCTATTTTCAATGTAGTTACTAGGTTGTTACTAGAATTGAGTCAAAAAAATGGGTTGTTGATGAACAATGCAAAAAATTAGACGGACGGTAGTATAATTAGCAATGTATGTTTGTTGTCTCCCATCAACCTTTTAAGTAGCATTCCGTCTATGACAAATTTCTCGCATCTTAACGCGGCCGGCGAAGCCAATATGGTGGACGTGTCGCAAAAGAAAGATAGTGTGCGCATTGCTCGCGCGCAGGCGCGCGTGGTGCTGGGCGATACAGTGTTAACCCAGATTCGTGAGCAAACGATCGCAAAAGGCGATTTGCTGGCGACAGCCCGCATTGCCGGTATCCAAGCGGCTAAAAAGTGCAGTGACCTGATTCCATTATGTCACCCATTGCCTTTGAGCAAGGTGGTGGTCGATATTGATGAATATCAAAGCGGCGACGAGAGCGGGTTGTTAGTAACAACAACCTGTAAAACGACCGGCAAGACTGGTGTTGAAATGGAAGCGCTGACGGCTGCTTCGGTCGCGGCTCTGACTATTTATGATATGTGTAAGGCGCTGGATAAAGGTATTGTGATTGAAGCGGTTCAGCTTCTCGAAAAAGAGGGTGGTAAATCAGGCCACTGGAAGAGATTCAATGATTAAAGTAAAGTTTTTTGCCCAACTGCGCGATCATGC
>CALKRK010000111.1 GCA_937989675.1 uncultured Arenicella sp.
TTGTGTTTCGACGAGCCAGCCTAGCAATCTTGGTAACGTCTGCGCGATTTTCAAAGAAAACCCGCGTTGGTATCGTTCAGCCAAGAAGAGTGTAGAGCGTTGGGGTGGGCCAATTCATGTGCCGATGTCGATCATTTATCAGGAGTCTACGTTTAGGGCTAAAGCCAAGCCAAAAATGAAGTACTTTCTTGGTGTTATCCCGACTGGTCGGCCAAGTGATGCGTATGGTTACGCGCAAGCTCTAAAAAGTACTTGGCGAGAGTATGAACAGGCGATTGGCTCTGGTTCGCCAGATCGTGACAACTTTGCAGATGCATTCGACTTTGTGCTTTGGTATATGAATAAGAGCTATCAGCGCAATGCTGTGTCTAAATGGGATGCTTATTCACATTACTTAAATTATCACGAGGGGCAGGGCGGTTATTCTCGTGGCACGCATTTAAAAAAGCAATGGTTACTCAATACGGCTAAAAGAGTGGACGTTCGTTCCAAAAAATTCGCAACTCAGCTCGGTCAATGCCGAGCTGAGTTGGATCAAATGAAGCGCGGTTGGTTTGGGTAGAGAACTTTCTGTGTTGTTACTCGTAATCGCTCATTGCAGGGCAACTGCAAAGTAAGTTCTTATCGCCATAGACATTATCGATGCGTCCAACCGGCGGCCAATACTTTACGCTGTAATCGACTTCAGGGTCTGGTTGGCATGCTTGTTGACGGCTGTACGGAACATCGAGTTTCTCAGATAACACAAAATCCATAGTATGCGGTGCATTACTAAGCGGCGAATTGTCAGTCGGCATATCGCCATTTTTAACGGCTTCAGATTCATCGAAGATGAGGTTCATCGCACGGCAGAATCGATCCAGTTCTGCTAAAGATTCACTTTCAGTCGGTTCAATCATCAGAGTCCCAGGTACCGGAAAACTCATTGTGGGAGCGTGAAATCCGAAATCGATCAAGCGCTTGGCAATGTCGTCGACTTGCACACCGTGTTCCTTCATGGGGCGAGTGTCGATAATGCACTCATGCGCTACCAAGTTCTTATTCCCTGTAAAAAGGATGGGGTAGTTGCTTTGCAATTTATGGGCTACGTAGTTCGCGCTTAAGATCGCACATTGAGTCGCTTTGCGCAGGCCATCAGCGCCCATCATGCGAATGTACATCCAAGAAATAGGTAGAATACTGGCACTACCAAATGGGGCTGCGCTGATTAATGCGCCTTGACGGTTTTCGTTGTAGCTGTCTCTAGGTAGAAAAGGAGCGAGATGTGCCCCAACGCCAATTGGGCCAACGCCAGGGCCACCACCGCCATGCGGTATGCAAAACGTTTTATGCAAGTTAAGGTGCGAGACGTCGCCGCCAAACTTTCCAGGCTGCGCGACTCCAACCAAAGCATTCAAGTTAGCGCCATCAATATAAACCTGCCCACCGGCGTCGTGCACCACAGCGCACACATCGGTGACTTCTTCTTCAAACACACCGTGCGTAGATGGATAGGTGATCATGATCGCCGCAATCCGCCCTGAATTTTCGGCAACCTTGTTTTTCAAATCAGCGAGGTCGACATTGCCTTGCTCATCGCACTTAACGACCACAACTTGCATATTCGCCATCTGTGCGCTGGCAGGATTTGTGCCATGCGCTGAGCTTGGAATCAGGCAGATGTCACGCTCGTGATCACCGTTCGCCTCGTGGTACGCTTTTATGGCTAATAAGCCAGCATATTCACCTTGTGAGCCTGCATTGGGTTGCAGTGACATCGCATCGTAACCAGTACATGCACAAAGCATGTCTTCTAGTTGAGCAATCATAGTTTGATAACCCAAACTTTGATCTTTGGGTGCAAACGGATGCATACTCGAAAACTCAGGCCAAGTCACCGGGGTCATCTCGGTGGCCGAGTTTAGTTTCATGGTGCAGGAACCCAGCGGAATCATGGCTCGATCAAGGGCGATGTCTTTGTCTGATAAACGCCGCAAGTAGCGCATCATTTCGGTTTCGCTGTGGTAATCATGAAATACCGCTTGCGTCATAAAGGCGTCATTACGCACATAGCTTGGGTCTATTTCTGCGCCGAGTTCTAGCGCCTCAATGTTGCCACCGAAGCTCTTCAACAGTTTGATTATATCGTCTTCGCCACAGGTTTCATCCAATGCTATCGACACGCTGGAGCTCGACCTTTTGTTTAGGTTGAAACCAGAGGACAAAGCTTCATCAATTAATTTATTGGCTTCAACGTCGGTTAACGTAACCGTATCGAATAAAACGCCATTAGTTGTCATGCCAAGCTTACGGCAGCCATCAGCCAAAGCGTAGGCCAGTTGATTAACTCTTTTTGCGGTTGCTATTAGGCGCGTTGGGCCTTGGTAACACGCGTACAGTGTGGCCATGATGGCCAGTAAAGCTTGCGCGGTGCAGATGTTGGAAGTAGCCTTCTCTCGGCGAATGTGTTGCTCACGAGTTTGTAGAGCTAGCCTATAAGCGGGTTTACCATGCACATCAATCGACTGGCCGACGAGGCGGCCTGGCATTGAGCGTTTGTATTTGTCTCGCACAGCAAAGAAGCCTGCGTGAGGCCCGCCAAAACCCAATGGCACGCCGAATCGCTGTGAGTTGCCGACTACAATATCCGCCCCAAGCTCACCTGGGGATTTGAGCAGCGTAAGCGCTAACAGATCGCTTGCCATAATAACCAAGGCGTTGTTGTCGTGCGCATTTTTGCATAGGTCGCTCAGTTGCCGAACGTTGCCGTTTGTATCCGGGTACTGAACTAACACGCCAAACACATCATCCCAATTTGAAACGGCTTCGGATTCGTCAATCAGTTCAACTTGAATGCCCAACGGAGCCGCTCGCGTGCGTAGCACCTCTAATGTTTGAGGGTGGCAGTATTGAGAGACTAAACACTTGTTCTTTTTTCCCTTTAATGCTCGATGAGCAAGGGTGAGTGCTTCGCCTGCAGCGGTTCCTTCATCAAGCAGAGAGGCATTTGCTATATCCATACCCGTAAGCTCAGTAACCATGGTTTGGAAGTAAAACAATACCTCCAATCGACCTTGTGAGATCTCCGGCTGGTAAGGCGTGTAAGCGGTATACCATGCTGGGTTTTCGAGTACGTTGCGCTGAATAACCTTCGGAGTATGTGTGCCGTAGTAGCCTTGGCCGATCATCGATTTTACCAACCGGTTTTGCTGGGCAATCTCTCTAAGCTCATCTAACGCTTGCTCTTCAGTGATCGGTGCTTGCAAATTCAAAGATGCGTTATCAGCAATGCTGCCGGGCACCACTGTGTCGGTCAGTTGATCTAAAGAATCGTAGCCAAGTGCTGATAGCATGGCTGCGATATCTTCGTCGCTAAGGCCGATGTGTCGTGAGGCAAAATGTTGGAGATTTGATTTGGCGTGATTCATGTTGCTTTACTCTTAATAACCCTAGTTAGTGGCTCCGCCGTTTTTAACAAACGGGTACCGCGCCACAACGGCGTTCAATTGTTTTTTTCGAACAGCGATTTGTACACTGCTCCCGATTTTTACAGCCTGGTTTACTCTGGCTAAACCGATTGACTGTTCAAGTGTTGGCGAAAATGTGCCGCTGGTAATTTCACCAATCTCTTGATTGTTGAGCAGCACTTTTTGGTGGCCTCGTAACACCCCTTTGTCTTCTAGAATTAAGCCGATCAAGCGTTTTTCTGAAGGCTCTAACAGTGCTGACTTACCGATAAAATCACGATCATCTGAGAGGCTGACTGTCCACTTTAGGCCAGACTCGAACGGTGTATGTTGTTCGTCGAGGTCATTGCCATACAGGGCCATGCCAGACTCTAGCCGCAGAGTGTCACGCGCTCCCAGCCCGCAGGGAACGACGCCCGCTTTTATCAACAGGCTCCATAACTCATTTGCGAGTTCAGCGCTGACAATTAGCTCGAAACCATCTTCACCGGTGTAGCCAGTACGACCAACGAATTCATTGCCACTGAACGCACCCTGAAATCGTTTTAGCGAACCGGCTTTTTGCGCAAGCTCTTCGGGTAAAACGTCACTACAAATACTTAGCGCTTTGGGCCCTTGAACGGCTACTAACGCCAAATCAGGTCGTTCTGCAAACTCGATATCGAACTTGGCGGCGTGTGTTTTTAGCCAGGCCATGTCTTTTTCGTTTGTGCCGGCGTTGGTTACCAAGCGACAATGCGAATCGTTTATATAGTAAGCAATCAGATCATCGATCACGCCGCCCGTGTTGTTGAGCATGCAGCTGTATATTGCTTTGCCGGGTAGGTCTGTCGCCTTGTATATGTCGTTGGCTAAAACGAGCTTTAAGAAAGCAAGTGTGTCTGGCCCGTTTATGTCTGACACCGTCATATGTGATACATCGAACATGCCGCATTCTCGGCGAACGGCATGATGCTCTTCGATTTGTGAACCGTAGTTGACGGGCAGCGCCCAGCCGCCGAAGTCGACGATTTTTGCGCCAAGGGATTGGTGCTGAGAATAGAGAGGCGTTTTCTTTAGTGCAGGCAGTTTTGGATCAGACATGAGAGTACCGTTGCGAAACATGAAGGCATTCAAGCATTCCTCGTATATAAAGCTGAGGGCTGGCCACAAAAGCTAAAAGGCTCTTAAATACCGCGTTAAATTGTCTCGCTCCTCTGTCCGGTTACCTGAAAGATTACCTCTTCGGTGGCTCGTTAAGAGCGCTCTCCAGAGACGACGTGTCAATGCCCGAATCCACAATAGTGGGTTACGGTAAATTTACGGCCTATGCGGTCCGTTTGCCTGAGCGGTTACGAGCACGTTGCGCCTTCGGCGGACTGTTTGCAGCGCTGAGTGGATAGCTGTAAGCATAGGCTTGATCAGCTAACATTAGCGAAGCAGGGACACCCTCTCTTCCACATAGATTTCGTCGCACCGCGATTATACATAATGGCCTGTTCAAAGGCTATTGACGAAAGGCTTTCGCCTCAATTTTATGCTTGTTGAGCAAACGATGAAACTCGGTGCGATTACGTTTGGCTATTTCGGCGGCCTTGGTCACATTGCCATTGGTTAGTTTGAGCACATCTGTTAGATAATTACGCTCAAAGTCACGGTGCGCGTGTGAGAGAGGTTGCACCTGCAGAGCTTGGTTGCTTAGGCGGCTTTGTACTAATGCTTCGGAAATAATTTTGGTTTTAGTCAGTCGAGCACATTGTTTGGTGACGTTTAGTAGTTGCCTGACGTTGCCTGGCCAATCAGCGGCGAGCAGACTTTGAAGTGCCTTATTCGAGAACTGTACTTCTGATTTATCGCTGAGTTTGGATAGACAGTCCGCGACAATCAAAGGGATGTCTTCACGGCGATCTTCCAATGCGGGTACTGTCAGAATGGTGACGTCAAGTTTTGCGCCGAGGTTCCAAAGCGTGTTGTTGGGTTGCCCA
>CALKRK010000112.1 GCA_937989675.1 uncultured Arenicella sp.
CACAACTACCGCAAATAATCGCTTGCCGATGAAATCAATCGTTGTTGTAGATTTGAATAATTGCATGTATTTAACCCAACCGCCCTAAATAGAAAGTTTCTCTAAACGGCGGTTGCCGTAAATAAAGTTCACAACAACGCGTGATGCAAAAATCGCTGTAATCATTGATGTCGCAATACCAATACTCAAGGTAATTGCAAAACCACGGATCGGACCAGTACCGAAATTAAACAGAACCAGTGCAGCAATCAATGTGGTCAAATTGGCATCAATAATAGTTGAGAACGCATTATCGTAGCCACGATGAATGGCCATTTGCGGCGCAGCACCGCCTTTGATTTCTTCTCTAATCCGCTCAAAAATCAAGACATTCGCATCAACCGCCATACCAACGGTTAATACCATACCAGCAACACCTGGCAAGGTTAGCGTGGCTTGTAACAGCGACAACACACCAACGATAATCACTAGATTCAGCACCAACGCAAAACTAGCTACCGCACCAAACACACGATAGAAAATCACCATAAACACAAGCACAGCTAGGAAGCCGAACAATACGGAGGAAAAACCCTTAGCAATATTCTCCTGTCCTAAACTAGGGCCGACGGTGCGTTCTTCAATAATGTAAACCGGCGCGGCCAACGAACCAGCGCGCAGAAGAAGGGCAATATTTTGAGCTTCTTTGGGGCCATCCAAGCCGGTAATAATAAAACTCTTACCAAGTTGGTCGTTAATTCTTGGTGCGGTAATGACCTCTTTAATTTCCTTTGAAACAAACTTTATCTCACCATCGGAACCTTGTACCGGCTGACCGATAGTTTCAACATAAACCACCGCCATACGGTTACCAATATTATCACCAGTAACATCGGAGTTGATGGTCGCACCTTTAGCATCAAGTTTTATATTAACAACAGGGCCGCCATCTTGTTGACTAAACCCTGCACTCGCATCAATGATGTTTTCGCCTGAGTACAAGACTCTTTTCTCAAGCAAAATGGGCGTTCCATCCCGAAAATAATATCGTTGCGATCCGGCTGGCACACGGCCACGTACATTTGACGCTTGATTGTCTTCGTCGACTAAATGAATCTCCAAGGTCGCGGTTTTACCTAGAATATCTTTGGCAATCGATGGGTCTTTCACACCAGGAAGCTGCACAACGATGCGATCAACGCCCTGCTGCTGAATAACCGGTTCAGACACACCTAATTGGTCAATTCGATTACGCAAGGCAAGCATGTTCTTTTTCAATGCCGCCTTACGAATTTCAGCTAAACCAGCTTCGCTAACCTGAATATTTAATAGAAAATTGCCCGACTCATCAGTTTCAGTCCGCTGCAGCTCTGGGTATCTAGTAGATAATAGATTATCCGCCTTACCACGAACATCTTCAGTACTGAAACGAACGGCAATGCCGCCATTTGGCTTACGCACAATACCCGAATAACGAAGCCCTTCTTCTCGAAGGTTTTTACGAATGTCCTCGTAATAATCATCATTCGCTTTCTTTTCTGCCGCCGCCATGTCAACTTGCATCAGGAAATGCACACCGCCACGTAAATCTAAGCCTAAATACATTGGCGCGCCGCCGAGGCTTTGTAACCAATCAGGCGTTGTAGTCATATCGGCCAACGCAACTGGGTATAAATTACCCAGCTCTTCCTTCAACAACGCTTGCCCGCGCGTTTGGTCTTGCTCAGAAGTCAATCTAGCGCGTATCTTACCGCCTTCAAGGCTGATGGCTTTGACTTCAATATTGGCATTCTTGAGCGTACTCTGCACGCGCGTCAAAACTGAATTATCAACTTCAGCGGTACGTGCACCGACAACTTGCAAACCAGGTTCGGCCTGATACAAATTCGGAGTGGCATAGATAACACCAAAAGCCACGATAAACAGCAGCAATAGGTATTTCCAGGTGGGGTTTCTATTCATAGTAAGCGAGTCGCGTTCTGCGATAGGTTAGGTTATTCGCCTTTTTTAGTAAGTGCCTTTAGGCATCATGGCCTGAACAGACATTCTCTGTACGCGAATTTCGGTTCCTTTGGCGACTTCAACCGTTAGAAAGTTATCGTCAACCGCGATAATTTTCCCTAGCACACCGCCCATGGTGACAACCTCATCGCCCTTAGCTAAATCGGCAACCATATTTTTGTGCTCTTTTTGTCGTTTTTGCTGAGGCCGAATCAACAAAAAGTAGAAAATGACAAACAAAGCAATCATCGGCAGTAGGCTCATAATGCCACCTGCACCGCCACCTGCTGCTGTTTGCGCCGCTGCGTCAGAGATAAAGAAACTCAGTAAGTCATTCATTGTGTTAACACCGTTTTATTGCTATTTGTTTCGACTCAATTGTTCGATGCTTTCGCCGACTCGCTAGCCAGCAACTATGCACTCGAAAATAAAGCGCGAATTATGCCACAGTTGGGTCATCTTGGCCGCGCATCTCAAAGAAATTTCCGCGAAATTCTGCGAATGAGTTCGCCTCAATCGCATCGCGCATGCGCTGCATCAGGTTCAAGAAAAAGTGCAAATTATGAACCGTCGCCAAACGTGCGCCCAAAATCTCATTAGTTTTCAATAAGTGCTTAATATAAGAACGGGAAAACTGTTTACAAGTGCTGCATGTACACGCGCTATCAATTGGTCGGGTGTCCATCTCATACTTCGCATTGCGAATCTTAACCACACCGGTTTCCGTGTAAAGCCAACCGTTTCTGGCGTTGCGTGTAGGTAGCACACAATCAAACATGTCTACACCGTAGTGAACCGCCGTCACTAGGTTTTCCGGCGTTCCAACACCCATCAAATAACGCGGCGCGTTCTCGGGCATGGTCGGCGTTAAATGTTTAAGTACCCGATACATGTCTTCCTTAGGCTCGCCAACCGACAAGCCACCAATGGCGTAACCATCAAAGCCGATTTCTTTTAAGCCAGCGAGGGATTCATCTCGAAGGTGTTCGTACATACCGCCTTGAATAATGCCAAACAAAGCGGATTCACTATCGCCATGCGCCACCTTCGAGCGATCCGCCCAGCGTAAAGAGAGCTCCATCGAATCACGGGCTTCCTGCTGTGTGGCCGGGAATGGCGTGCACTCATCAAAAATCATGACGATATCTGAACCAAGCTTGCGCTGGATATCGATGGCTTCTTCTGGCCCAAGAAATTTTTTACTGCCATCAATCGGCGAACGAAACGTTACTCCCTTTTCAGAGATCTTTCTCAGTTCGGCCAACGACCAAACCTGAAAACCGCCAGAGTCGGTCAAAATGGGTTTTTGCCACTGCATAAAGTCGTGCAAGTCGCCGTGCGCCTGAATAACGTCTGTGCCCGGCCGAAGCATAAGGTGAAAAGTGTTGCCCAGCACAATTTGCGCACCAACCTCGTCCAACTCAGCGGGAGTTACCGCTTTAACCGTTGCAGAGGTGCCTACAGGCATGAATATTGGTGTTTGAATTTCACCACGCGCAAACGACAAGCGCGCTCGGCGTGCTTGTCCATCAGTATTAAATAAGTCGAATTTCATGGCGCGGATTATAGATAATTACGCCTATAGAGCAATGGCACTCGGCTGGATCGTAAGTTTTTTAATTCAACTGACCAACATTGGGCTAATTTAGATGCGATTGCAGCAACGCAATCGCGTCAACATAACCTTGTTTACCCAAGCCCGATATTTGCTCAATGCAAACATCTTTAACCATCGAAACCTGCCTAAACGCCTCGCGCGCATGGATGTCCGATAAATGCACTTCCACAGTCGGTAGTTGGCAACCCGCGATAGCATCGCGTAGCGCCACCGAATAATGCGTGAGCCCGCCGGGATTAATCACGCAACCATCAGAAAAATGCCTATGAGAATGCAGAAAATCAATAATCTGGCCTTCATGATTTGATTGGAAGAAAGTCAGCTCATGCCCTTCGCTCGCCATCGTTTCAGCAATCCAGTCGTTTACATCTTGCAAGCTGTCACGCCCGTAAATGTCTGGCTCTCGTTCACCAAGCAAGTTTAAGTTAGGGCCATTGACGATAATTATCTTCATAGAACCCTTCTGTTAAGCAACAGCTCGCAAACTTTCAACAATATCTTCGGCTGTAACTTCAGTATTCACCAAACCATTACCAATTTGATCAATCAAAATAAAGTTGAGCTTGCCGTTAATATTTTTTTTGTCGTGAGACACTACTTCCAGCACTTTCTCAGGTGGCACGGCACCCAGTTCAGGAAGCTCAAAACGGTGCAAAACGCTTTGCGCAAGCTCATACTCCGCGCTACTAAGTAAACCTTTTCGATGAGAAATAAAATTGGCGCACTTCATGCCATACAAAACCGCCTCGCCATGATACAAACCTCCATATGCTTGAATAGTTTCGAAGGCATGGCCAATAGTGTGCCCATAATTTAGTAAGCGTCGCTCGCCGTTCTCAAACTGATCGTTAGAAACAATTTGCGCCTTAATCCGACAACTCTTGGCAATTACATCACTCAACAAAGCGTCATCGTTCAAGCTAACCAAATCATCAAAACGTGTATCCATGGTATCGAAAATCGATTTATCACGAATAAAACCATATTTAATTGCTTCAGCCAGCGAGGAAATCACATTTCGGCGCGGGAGTGTTTGTAAAAAACCTGGGTCAACCAACACCGCTTTAGGTTGATAGATTGCACCAACCAAGTTTTTGCCCGCCGCAAGATTAACCGCTGTTTTTCCTCCAATCGCCGAATCGATCATCGCTAACAGCGTAGTCGGCACCTGAATAAACGGAATGCCTCGCATATAAGTGGCCGCAACAAAGCCGCCAAGGTCACCAACTACACCACCACCCAATGCCAATAAAACAGACGATCGGTCACAGCCCATTTCCACCATTTTCGACCAAACATCTTCTGCGTGGCGAATATTCTTTGCTGACTCATCACCAGGCACAATGATTGTGCCTAGCTTGTAACCCGCCGAACGAAGTTGTTCGATAACCGGTTCATATAGGTCAAAGATTGCTTGTTGAGTTAGAACTACCCATTGCTGCCCGTGGTTCCAAGGAGCAAGAATCTCCGCAAGATCGTCTCGCAATCCGTTCTTTACGTTGATGTCGTAGGAGTGTTCGTCGAGTTCAAGCCCAATGACTTGAGTGGTAGAGGCATTCATGATGTAAGACTGGGTTTCTTAGTGCACGCGACAAATATGCGCAAATTTAAGGGCTGACTGTAAGGCTATTTTATCGCTTTCTCTAGGTCTCTGGCCAGTGCATTCAT
>CALKRK010000113.1 GCA_937989675.1 uncultured Arenicella sp.
ATTGTCAAACGCCGAATAATCTGGCCCGAAATCAGTGAAAACCCAACCAAACACGGCCTCAAAAAAACGTTTCGTTGCCATGATGTCACGTGCTGGATATTCCAAATAGTTAAGTTTTTCGTGGTGGTTCATTAATTTTTGCCTAGTAAATGTGTACGCCTGAATGATCTGGTTTCAAACGGAAATGCCTTAATTGACGGCAGGTTAGCATCACTAAGCAAGGGTTCGCAACTGAGCGTCGATTTTGAAAACACGCAAAAAGTTGTCGTTTCACTAAACAATATGTAACATAAGCGCCAGTGAATTTTGTTCTTGATTGAACACCGGGCTTTCTTGCGAATAGTTTTCCCGCGCAGAAAGACCTTTTATGGGTTGGGAGATATTGACGAAGTAGACGCTTGTATATGCGCCTACCTAGGTTGGTATTGCCTGCCCGCTCGCCGTTTGAGCTGCTACCGGTTTTTCCACGGACCAAGGTTAGCAGGCAAGAAAGCCGCTTCGACATATCCCCATACAAAGTTGTACACCCGATGTAGGCACGTGTTCGCGTGGCCTACGTGGTGTTCATTCATCCTCACTATCGCAAGTGTCTGGGCTCCCTACATTCATGCCCGGCCGCTCTCATAAAATTAGACCACCACAGGAGATCCTCGTATGAATACACGATTTTCAACATCGATATTCAAGGGCACGAGACGCTACCGCGGCTCGCTCAGGTCCACCCTTCATAAACTTTCCATCGTAACGTTAACTACCACCATTATCGGCCTAACTGGCACAGTTAATGCAAACTCTGATGACTTACAACTAGCCGAAACTCAATCAGTTGAGTCGGTTCTAGTACCGAACTACAACCAAGGTGATATGTACATTGTGCAGCTTTCGGACCCTGCCATTGCAACCTACGATGGCGGCATTCCCGGCTACGCGGCTACCAGCGCCAAAGCAAACGGCTTGAGATCTCTGGATACCACTAGCTCTGCGGCCAAGAACTACGAAAAACGCCTGCAGACTATGCAAGCGGAAATGGTGGATAAAGCAGCCAGCCAAATGGGTCGAACGCTAAAACCAAAATTTACTTATCAACATGCTATCAATGGCTTTGCCGCTAAAATGAGCCAAGCTGAAGCGAAGATGCTAAGGAAAATGGACGGCGTTAAAAGTGTTCAACGCGAACGCATCGAATACACGGTTACCGAGCGCGGCCCGGAGTGGATCGGCGCGCCAAAGCTTTGGAACAATGGCCGCCGTTCATCCTTCGGTGAAGGCTTGGTTATCGCGGTTCTCGACTCTGGTATCAACAGTGATCACCCATCGTTTGCCGATGTTGGTGGCGATGGTTATGACCATGAGAATCCTCTTGGCTCTGGCAACTATGTACCAGGAAGTTACTGCGACACCGTGGACCCCGGCTTTTGCAACGACAAATTGATCGGCGCATGGGATTTTACTGACATCGACGGCACCGTACCTGAGGACGACGACGGACACGGCAGTCATACTGCGTCTACGGCTGCGGGTAACTTTGTTGTTGGCGCTACTTTAACGGCACCGACTACTTCGCAGAGTTTCGATATTTCTGGCGTAGCACCGCACGCGAACATTATTGCCTATGACGTATGCCAACGAACTTGCCCTGGCGCAGCGTTGATCGCTGCCATTAACCAAGTCGTGATTGATGCGGGTAATCTTCCAAATGGCATTGCCGCCCTCAACTACTCAATTTCTGGCGGTGGAGACCCATATAACGATCCTGTCGAACTCGGCTTTTTGGCCGCCGTAGAAGCGGGAATTTACGTATCAGCCTCAGCCGGGAACTCCGGGCCAACGGCCGGCACAGTTGCGCACCTTGGCCCATGGGTATCTACTACGGCAGCGTCAACACATGACCGAAGAATCGTTAACTCCTTGAATGGCATAAGTAGCGATACCAGCAACACACCTGATATCTCAGGGGTTGGTTTTACATCTGCTTATGGCCCCGCCAAAATCGTTAATTCAGCCGACTTTGAAGCCGACTATCCCGGTTCAACATTATGCGCAACAGGAGAAGCAGGCAGTAATACCTCACCTTGGCCAGCAGACTTTTTCAATGGAGAAATTGTAGCCTGTACCCGTGGCGAGTTTGGTCGTGTTGAAAAAGGTATTAATGTTCTTGCATCAGGCGCTGGTGGTTATGTGTTAATGGACAACGGCGCAGGTGTGGTCAGTGATGCACATGTTTTACCTGGCGTACATATCTCTCAAGAGGATTCCACAACGCTAGCGGACTGGCTTGCGGCAAATGTCGACAACAACCCAGTTGCGTCTATTGCAGGCTCTTCATTGGATATCAGTGATGAGAACGGCGACATCATGGCCGGGTTTAGCTCACGCGGACCTAGTCAGACCTTAAGTGTGCTTAAACCGGATGTGACCGCTCCTGGAGTCTCTATTATGGCGGCTGAAGCCAATAATGATTCTCCACCTGAGTATCAATTTCTAAGTGGTACCTCGATGTCGAGCCCGCATAATGCTGGCGCCGGTGCATTATTATCAGCGGCACGCCCAGATTGGACGCCCACTGAAATTAAATCGGCAATTATGTTGACCGCAACCACCAAAAATACTCGCAAGGAAGATGGCGTAACACCAACTGATCCTTTCGATTTAGGTGCTGGCCGAATTGCACTTAAGAAGGCGGATCGCTCAGGGTTGATCATGAGTGAAACCATCGCCAACTTTGAAGCAGCCAACCCAGAGCTGGGTGGCGACCCTAAAACCTTGAACCTTGCCAGCGTAATGGATAACAACTGTGTGGGCACATGCTCGTGGAAACGCACAGTAACCAACACATTAAACCGCACTGGCTATTGGAACGTCATCGCGAGTGGCGATGGTTTTGAAGCCGATGTTTCTGTATCACCTAGATCATATAGTCGACGGCACAACCTCAGGCTTCGCCCTGGACAAAGTGCTGAAATCACCATAACAGCGCAGAACTACACATCCGATGTAGGTTGGCAGTTTGGCGAGATTGAGCTGCAATCTAAAAGCCGTCGTCCGCACCGTTACAACCGCTGGTGGAGTTTTGGATTCTTATACAGATACCACCACTATTATCATGCCAGCCGCAAAAGTGGCCCTGACTTACACATGCCAATGGCTGTACGCGCGTCTAAAGGAACTAATGTAGACGTTTTCAGCAAAACCGTAGACGCTACAACAGCTTCGCGTGGCGACGTACTCACCTATGAGTTAAGCGTTCGTAACGGTCAGATCGGTGGTCCGATAACAGTGAGTGATGTGATACCAAGAGGCACTCGTTTTGTCAGAGGCTCTGAAACAGAAGATGTTGCGCTAGGTACAACGACTTCCGCTTTTAGTTACGACAGAGCGACACGCACCGTTTCGTGGACAGGAGAATTGGACCAAAGCTCACTTGATATCTCAGCGATACCGGCTCCATTTGGCTACTTTTCGCTAGGCGCTTTTGGTATTGCACCGCTAACGTCTGATTGTAATGGCGACTGTGATGACGGCGGTTTCTTCTTCGACGGCGTACCAGCGTTCACTTTTAACGGCGAAAGCTATAACCAAGTTTTGTTCTCGGTTAACGGCACACTTGAAGCAGGCAGCGCCAGCGGTGTTTTTTCCAGCGCGGCCAACCAAGACCTTCCAGACGACGCGGCTCCTAATAATGTTATGGCTCCATTCTGGAGAGACTTAGACTTAAGTGCCGGCGGCAATATGTACCAAGCTACGCTCAGCTTACCAAGTGGTGAAGAATGGACAGTATACGAATGGGCTGATGTGCCACACTTCTCTAACACTCCTGGACCAGATGTCCCTGCGGTAACCATGCAAATATGGATTGGTAGCGATGGAACACCGGTTGCTGGCGACATCCACTATGTATACGCTCGATTGGATGACACCAACGCGGGCGGCACGGTTGGCGCAGAGAACACTACAGGAACTGTTGGCACTAGCTACTTCTTTGATGGCGCGGGCACCGCACCGGTTGTTGGCACAGATCTCTTGCTGTCTTCAGTTGCAGGCGGTTCAGCTACATTGGGCTTTCAAGTCACAGCAAAGTGTCGTGGTCACCATAACCGCAGTCGCGGTGGCCAGAAGCTCATTATCAACAAAGCGTCACTTAGCAGTGGCTCATCAAACGAGGAAGCGATCGCTGTGACTGCGTGCGAGTAATTCTAAGTTTGTAAGTAGTATGAGTAAAAATAGTTGGCTAAGCTTTTTGAGCTAAACCAACGCAAAAAGAGCAGAGTCATCGCACTCTGCTCTTTTTTATTTAGGCTGTCAGATAAACAACCTGCGAATTTGTAAGGAAACCTCTGATTCATAGATCAACGGGATTGATCTTGCTTGACTCGGAACGCCCGTCTGGACAGAAAAATGGCGCTCCCTCTAAATCCGAATGATAACGATAAGACTTGTCGTCAACGCGCAAAACTATCAACCGGCCCGGAACCAGTGCCAACGTGTAGTTCATCCCCTTCTTAGGGCAACCAAGTGCACCCGAGCGCCAAGTTATTGAGCGTGTTTCTACCACCTGAATATTCTCTTCAGCAACACTCTTCCAACTCGCGAGGGCGGCAACGGCATGCTCTATCTGTTGTTTTCTATCCATACTCTGAGGATTTCTCTTTGCAATAGGTTTTTCTTCATTTATCGCTGGCTTGGTATCGCTTGTCACTTGTGCCTTCTCGGCAGCAACGCAGGCCCCCAACCAAATCAAGGCGAATGCTTCTAAGCTGATCAAGATTACCTTCTTCATTGTGACTACACCTCAAGTCAAAGTCTTGTCGACTATGTACCGCTTACTTTACTCTATCTACTGAACGCGGATCCATTTGATTTACTAGTTTTCATTCTGCCCTTTAACCTCATGTCATCACTGCATACGCAACTTAGACATAAAAATATGCAATAAATCACGAGACCTTTTCGCATTTCTCGCCTATATTTATGGTAACGACAACGTACGGGGTTCAATTGTACTTAAATTTGAAGATTGTTAGGGTCGTTAGTCTAATAATAATGACCACAGTATTTTTTGGCTGCTTATCCACTAAGCACAAGCCAGATATTGCTCAATCCCCACCACATCAATGGATGAAAGGTGTGGTCTCCCTTGACCAAAAAACGCACCATCTAAGCTACCTATTCAGGGTTTCAGATGAGATGCGTAGTGAGGTACATCAACGGTTTGGTCATCTATCAAGATCGACAGCGGCTGACGAACTCTCTAAATGGCTGATCGATGAAGATGGTCACAGGATGGTCTACGAACTAAATGCTAATTTTTCTCCCATTGAGGCTTATCAGGAAAAACAGGGGAATTGGCTTAGCTTCACTATTTTATTGATTTCGCTCGCCTCAGAATTGGGTATTGAGCTGGAATACAATCAGGTTGACCTGCCGAATGTTTGGGGCATGGAAAACACTGGAGAAGTCACACTCTATCAACATATCAACGCGCTAACGGCGAGCAACCCTTATTATCACTTTCATCAAGCCCAGATTAGGTATCAGAAAAGTGATCTATCTGGCGCGCGAAACCCAATTCGCCTCGCTAAAAAGTTACATAACGCAGACCCTCGCTTTTACGCATTAAGTAGCTGCATTTCTAAACGTCAGAAGCGATATTCAGCTGCACCGCGCGACCTTAAACGAGCGTATAAACTGTCAACAGGCGATAGTGATCGATACCGCTACGCCTATAAGGCTGAGATGGTCGCAAGATTAGCAAAATCTCGAGACGCTCAAAGATCATTAAAAAAGTGGATATGAACACCTCATTCAAATACATGGCATTTAAATCACTCAAACAGAGTTTAGTACTGGCAAGCCTGATCTTGCTTGGCGCGTGCGCTAGTAATACAACCAGAACTGCTAGCGAACCTTGGATGCATGAAGTACTAAACTATGAAAACTCTCTTCCAGTTAATCATAAGGATAGTGTAGATAATCTATATAAAGTTTCTCCTCAAATAGCTGCGTTGATTAGAACTAAGTTCGGGAGGTTACCAGAGCACCGCGCAGCTCGTAAGCTAGCGATGTGGCTAGTTGACAAAAAAGGCAAGGGGATGAAATATGATATCGAATCCAATCTAACACCAGTCGAAACCTTTCGGCAAAACCGAGGTAATTGTTTAAGTTTTACTCTGCTACTGGTTCAATTAGCTGATGAACTTGGCATTCGTTTAAATATAAATGAAGTAGATCTCCCAAATACATGGGGGCAGAATGAAGAAAAGGACCTAATTTTTTATCGACACGTTAATGCAATTTACGAATCCAGTCTTCAAACTCAAATTTTTGACTTAGCGCTGGAGGAGTATGGATATGGCTATCCACAACGATTTATTAGTAAAAGACAAGGCGCAGCCCTACTCTACAGCAATATTGGCATTCAACATTTACAGAATCAGGATTTAGATCAAGCAATTCATTATTTGAAGCTCGCCGTGTCAATTAGCCCTAAAAATTCTGACTTGTGGATAAATCTCGGCGTTGCACTTAATCGAACCAATCGCTCAATACACGCAGAACAAGCGTACCTATATGCTGTTGCATTGAATGATAAAGATAGCATTGCTGCCAGCAATCTAGAAAGATTATATCGCGCACAATCTAGATATTCCCTTGCTGAAAAATTTAAAAAACGCGCGCACAAAGCACGTCAAAAAAATCCGTATGTTCACTTTCAGAAAGCCAGTGATGCTTTCGAAACTGGAGATTTCCACATTGCGAAAAAGTCGATAAAACGTGCTATCCGACTATATGATAAAGATCCACAATTTTTTGAATTGCGGAGCAAGCTCAAACAAGTCGAAGAAAAATATGTTGCGGCACTACGTGACCTCGAAAAAGCGCACAACCTTTCAAGCCAGAATGAGGAAAGAGCCCGCTATGCGGGAAAAGTGAACTTCATATTGGCGAAAGCCAAGCAACAAATAGAAGAACAACGCTTACGCCTCGAACAACATAGCCGAAACGTTAACGTAAACAGACTACCTAACTCCAATCCCCTGTAAGACGATCTAGTGTTAGTATTGTAACAACACTTAGTATCAATTATCTCCGGCTAGGCTGAGTATAAAGCAACACCTTGCTTGTCAATTTCCATGCTTATTTCTCCCTGATGCATCAAGTAGTTAAGGTGCGCTAGTGTTTCTCCCGTGGCCAATAATGTTTCAACTGTTGTCAGTTCCCGGTTAAACAATACTGCGCGCGCCTGTACCGCGGAAATTGGTGCCCGAACCGCTAAGCGTAAGCAATTCAACTGGGCGTGATGATCGTCAATAAGCTGCTGCATTCTTGCATTGTTACCATAAAAAGGCTCTTGGTGTGATGGTAATATCAGCGTTTCATCTGGGATCACTGATTGAAGCTTCTCGCAGGAATTCAACCAATCAGCCAGGGGGTCGTCATGCCGGTTGGATGGGTATACACTTACATTCGACGATATACGCGGGATGGATTGATCCCCAGAAATCAATACCTTTAACTCTTCACAATACAAACACGAATGCTCTGGTGAATGACCATTGCCAGACACTATTTTCCAATGTCGACCATCTACGTCCAACACGTCACCGTCGGCGATAAACTCACATTGCGTTTTTTGAACGCGCGCTTCGTCTGGCTTTTGATCGGCTTCAAAAAACGCCGCGAATTTGTCTACCATATCTGTCTGGTAGCCCATCTCACGTATAAACAACGCCGCCTCTATGCGATATTCTTCAGCATTTCGAGAAATGATCGAGTGGTAGTGGTCAAACTCTCCTCTTGAAATAAGTACTGGACACTCACAACGCAAAGCCAGCCAAGAGGCAAGGCCAATATGATCTGGGTGAAAGTGCGTCACAATCACACGCTTGACTGAGCCAGGGTCTAAGAAGCCATCGAAGACTTGTTCCCAAACATCTTTACAGATTTGCGCATCATAACCGGAATCAACCAATGTCCAGCCATCGTTGTCTCGCAATATCCACAGATTAATATGATCCAATGCAATCGGTAGTGGCACCCGCAACCAAAATACACCATCTTCCACTTCAAACGGTTGCCCAGGTTCGGGGCTCCAACGCTTTTTAAACGGATACTTCAACTCAGGGCGCGGTGCAAATTCAGTCGGTAATTGCTTCAACGGGCTACTCTAAAATAGTACAGATGTTCCTGAGTATAGGCGAGGCATTCCGAAAGGTCTGTGACAGGAACGCGTTAAAAATCGGCATTTTCTATTGAGCTAACTCGATTGAAATCTTATATAAATATAATTTCTTATTACTTTTTTTTCTAAACGCATGGCGTTATAGTCGCGCGATATCATAGGGTGGTTTGAATCCACGTTTTTACCGGCTAATTCCAATAGCCCAAATTGGATTCATAATAGTCACTCTATTTGCAATAGCGCCTATAGGTTTAATTATGTACAAGTATGATGCGGTCGATAAGACCATTGTTTCAGAACGCGTTGAACAGTTTAGAGATCAGGTCAAAAGGCATTTGGCTGGCGAACTAAGTGCGGCCGATTTACAGCCCTTGCGATTGCGCAATGGTCTGTATATGCAAATTCATGCTCACATGTTGCGCGTTTCGATTCCTTACGGTCTGGTCAGCTCTGAGCAAATGCGCACACTGGCTTATATCGCTCGCAAATATGATCGCGGTTATGGTCATTTTACTACACGCCAAAACATTCAATACAACTGGCCTGAGCTGGCTGATGTGCCAGACATATTGGAAGATCTTTCAAAAGTTGAAATGCACGCTATTCAAACCAGTGGTAACTGCATTCGAAATATTTCGTCTGACCAATACGCAGGCGTAGCTACTGATGAAATTATTGATCCACGTCCGTATTGCGAAATTATTCGACAATGGTCGACACTGCACCCGGAATTCTATTGGCTTCCACGTAAATTTAAAATCGCCATTACTGGCGCTACCACCGACCGAGCTGCAGTTCAGTTTCATGATATTGGGCTGGAGGTTGTTCACAATGATCAACAAGAAATCGGCTTTCGAGTCTATGTTGGTGGCGGGCTTGGGCGCACACCCGTTATCGGTAAAGTAATCAAAGAATTTCTTCCGCGTGAAGACATATTGTCTTATTGTGAGGCCATTTTGCGCGTTTATAATCTACACGGCCGCCGCGATAATAAATACAAGGCTAGAATCAAGATATTGGTTAACGCCATGGGCATCGATGCCTTTCGTGAGGAAGTTGAAAGCGAATGGGCACATTTTATGGACGGTGAACTGAAACTCCACGCCACCGATTTCGAGACGATGGCTGGGTTTTTCCCAGCACCAGCCTATGAAGCATTAGAGTCTGGCGACTCACGCGTACAAAAGTGGCGCGAGTTGGATACACGCTTCCGCGATTGGTATGACAACAATACCGCCGATCATCGGCAAGCCGGCTACCGGATCGTGAATGTGTCACTTAAAGAGCATGGCATAGCGCCGGGGGATGCAACGGATGCGCAAATGGATGCGATTGCCAATATTGCTGAGCAATATTCTTTTGCAGAAATCCGCACGACACATGAACAAAACCTAGTGCTCGCCGATGTAAGAGAACAAGATTTACTTGATGTCTGGAAAGCATTGGATGAGCATCGCCTAGCCACCCCCAACATTGGTTCAGTCAACGACATGATTTGTTGCCCGGGCTTGGATTTTTGCTCGTTGGCTAACGCCAGCTCAATCTCGATCGCCAAGCAAATCAACGAAAAATTCTCTGACTTTCAAGAGCTTTACGATATTGGCGAAGTAAAGCTCAAGATGTCTGGCTGCATGAACGCCTGCGGGCACCACCATGTTGGCCATATCGGGGTATTGGGCGTAGATAAGAAGGGCGAGGAATGGTACCAGCTTACTGTAGGCGGCGATGCCTCTAACGAAGCGGCGCTCGGGGCTCGGCTAGGGCCAGCGATAGCAAAAGATGACGTCGGCGAAGCAGTATCGAGCATTCTGCACGTCTATCGCGAACAACGCCAAGACGATGAACGCCTATTGGATACATTCCGACGAGTTGGTGTAGACCCCTTTAAAGAAAAAGTTTATGCGGAGCAAGCGTAATGGCTACGAACCGAAACCTAAAGGCGCGGCCTAAAGCCACACCATCTCGTATTCAAGAAAATATTCGAACAGCCAAAGCGATTGTCGATCAGAAGATCGTCGCTAATGACCTATTGCATGTAGCAGAAACCGAAGAGCTAGGGTTATCTGATTTGCCCAATGGCAACATCAGTGTGCCATTAAATATCTGGTTGGAAAACAAATCGGATTTGATCTCTCGAGACAGTGTAGTCGCAGTTCAAATCGCGGCCGACGAAGACCCTGAAGATTTAGCGAACGATTTTTCCGACGTAGAAATAGTCGTTTTGCCATTCGTAACGCACGCCGATGGACGCTCTTATTCTCATGCTCATAAGTTACGTGAGCGCTATGGTTTTAAGGGCCAAATTCGCGCAATTGGCGACGTTAAGTTTGACCAACTGGATTTCTTAACGCGTGTTGGTTGCAATGCATTCGAACTTCCTGAAAGTGAGAACCTGGAAACGGCCTTGCAAGCCTTTGAAGAGTTTTCAGAAGTTTACCAACCTGCTGCGGATGGCGGCCGCCTGATATTCTCCAAACGCCGCGCCATACACTAACTTGAAAAACCGGCTAACGACAGCACATAGACAATATGACTCATATTACTTTTGTTAAGAAAATTCTTGCTGACGGCGAGCTATGCAAGAAATGCCGCGAGGTAGCTGAGCGCCTTGAATCTGAAGGGTTGCTCGACTTCATTGATCAT
>CALKRK010000114.1 GCA_937989675.1 uncultured Arenicella sp.
TCGCTGAACAGTTTGGGATGACTCATTTCATCAATCCCACTGAGTTGGACGGGCAATCTGTCTCTGACGCTATCATTGAAATGACTAAAACTGAGGCAGATGATTGGGGCGGTGTTGATTACTCATTTGAATCAACTGGCAATATTCATGTTATGGAAGAGGCCCTAAAAGCGGCCCATCGCGGTTGGGGCGAGTCTATTGTGATTGGTGTTCCTCCCTCTGGTCAAAAACTCTCTGCGGAACCTATCCAGCTTTTGACTGGTCGAGTTTGGAAAGGCACTTCTTTTGGCGGCGTAAAAGGGCGTACCGAGGTTCCAAAATATGTGGACTGGTATATGGATGGTAAGATTGAGATCGACTCCATGATTACACATATACTGCCGCTTAAAGATATCAATAAGGCTTTTGATCTGATGCATGCAGGCGAAAGCATCCGCACTGTGGTGACATTCGAATGACTTTAGAAACACTCTCCGCTATCCGTTCTCATGGTGGCACTCAAACCCTATATCGACATATGTCAACGTCGACCAAGACACCAATGGAGTTTTCTGTTTTCGTGCCTGATCATGAAGACGGTGCAAAACTGCCTGTCATTTGGTTTTTGTCTGGGCTGACCTGTACACCTGAAAATGTGACAGAAAAAGGCGAGTTCCGCGAAGCTTGCGCTCGCCATGGGTTCATTTTTGTTGCGCCTGATACCTCACCGCGCGGTGAAGGTGTTCCGGACGACCCAGAAGCCGCACGCGACTTTGGTCTTGCGGCCGGGTTTTACGTCAATGCAACACAGGCACCGTTTTCCGAGCATTACCATATGCGCGATTATATCGAAACCGAACTGCCGGATGTTATTGGGCGTGAATTGCCCTATGCCGATCTGTCGCGTCAATCCATCATGGGGCACTCAATGGGCGGGCATGGTGCTTTGACTGTCGGTTTGCGTAATCCAAAGCGCTTCAAAGCTGTGTCGGCTTTTGCGCCGATCAACTCGACTATCAATTGCCCTTGGGGTCAAAAAGCGATGGCGGGTTATCTCGGAGATGATCAATCCAAATGGGAGGATTACGATGCTTGTGCTCTCATCAAAAACGGAGCGCGTTTGCCCGACATTCTCGTCGATCAAGGCGCGGCCGATGAATATATCGAAACAGAGTTAAAGCCTGACTTGTTACGTGATGCTTGTGCGGCCGCAGGGCAGCCTCTGACACTGCGAATTCATGATGGCTATAATCACGGCTATTATTTCGTGTCTTCATTCATGAATGATCACATTGAATGGCACGCTGAACGTCTGTGATAACGCATAAGGTTGACTCTAGGCTTAAAACTAGTGCGGCTAACTTATCTCGCGGGTGTGCCTTGGTAGACACACCCGCGTGCAATGAAAAACCATTGAGCGTTTGCAAACAAGGTTAGGTGTCCCTAATTTGAAGTTCATGTAAAGAGGTTTTAGGCCTAGGGAGAGTGTCATGCGTTCGCTTATGCAGTATCACGCGAAAACACCTAGCAGTGAGTTGCGAACAATTTCCACAGAGTTCATTCTCTTCACCGATTATGGTGAGGGTTCGAGCTATTCGTTATTTGGTAACAATGTCGCTTGTGCGCAATGGCTACGAAAGGCTTGGTTTGAAATAAGTCAAACCGATTGAGGATAAGCCTTATTGTTAATTGTTGACAATTATCTGTGAGACTGTATTCTAGCTTGCTACTAAGTAATAAGCAGTACCAGAAATATCAGATATATATAGAGAGAGTCAACGATGGCCATTAGAGATCTAGCCGATTTTCACGAACCCGTTTCAAACATTTTCGCCAAAGCGCTTACTGAAGCCGACTATCAAGCGTTTTCATTGAGCAAAGAGCAGATTGAGCACTTTGAAGAGTTTGGTTATGTAACCAACGTTAAAATTCTCGAAGAAGACCAAGTTGATACATTGCGTGAGCAGCTCGATGAAATTACCGACCAAGATCATCCTGCTAATGACCTCTTTTACGAATTCCATAGTAACCAGTCAGAAGATCCAGATACCGTTTTATTTCACTCATTAGGGCATTGGCGAATTACCGAAGGGTTTCACGATGCATTATGGAATCCTGCTTTTGTTAAGCCAGCTAGTCAGCTTCTGGGTGATAAGTCTGTGCGTTTTTGGCACGACCAATTATTCTGTAAACCTGCTGGGCACGGCGGCGTTGTTGCGTGGCATCAAGACTATTCGTATTGGATTCGTACAGTGCCGATGCAACACTTAACATGCTGGATAGGCTTGGACGATGCGACCACGGAAAATGGCTGCTTAAACTACGTTCCGGGCAGTCACCGCTGGGGCTTGTTAGAGCGTTTGGAGTTAGGTGGCGAGATGGATGCGCTTTTTGATCAACTTTCAGATGAACAACAGGCGCAGATAAAACCAGTGCCAATGGAGCTAAAAAAAGGGCATGCATGTTTCCATCATCCGCTGATGATTCACGGTTCATTTGCGAACAAATCGGATCGCAGCCGGAGAGCTTTGGTATTAAATGTATTTGCGGATGGCACCGCCAGTGATACTGACGATGTCATGCTCAGAGGCACCGAGATTTCGGTACCAAAAGGGGAGGCTCTGGGTGGAAAATTTTTCCCTCTTTTATACAATGCACCCAGTTAACGGAGCTTAGTCAGCGTAGCTCTCTACGCGTTCCGAAGCATGAACTAGATAGGACAAGGCCGAGCGACAGTTGATGTCACTCGGCCTTTTCTGTTTGGGTGAAGCTTAGTGCGCGACTTTATCGTTCGAGATTATGGCTTGCTTAAAACGCTTGGGGTACAACGCTGAGTTAAATTGCTTGGCAGCGTCCACCATCTCCTTGTAAGGAATATCCGTATTTGATACAAAGCCTACATTGTAAGGTTCACCATCAATAGCACGCCCCGTAACAGGTGAGTCAATGTATTGAAACCAATGCGCTCCAACCATGTTCTTGTGATCAGCGACGCTTTGCATGTAATTGAGATACATTCGAGCACGGTCTTTTTGATCATCAGCCTGCACTAAACCAGGGTGAAATAAGCCAGTTTCATTGGTGGCGCCAATGTGGAACTCACCAATCACTGAAGGCAGGTCGATCTCTTTTAGAAAAGCCCAGTCGTGTGCCTGAATGCCCTCGTCGTAAATATTGAAACTCAGTACATCGGAGTATTTAACGGCTGCCTTAATGGTTTCGTCAGGCATTCCCCAATTGGCCATGCGCGCGCCCATATAGAGGTGGTTAGGTAATGCCTTCTCAACGGCCCCATGGACAACATTGAAGTACCTCTCTGAAAGCATTTCAAGTAGAGCTGAAAGATCCGCCATAAAAGCCTGATTTTCGGATTCAAGCTCGAACCCGCTAGCTACGTTAGACCAAGCTTCAAAATTCGCGTCCCATGCTTTGTTGAGCTCGCTCACTTCTTTGTATTTATCTTTTAGATGCTCGACAAAGGCCTGTTTTGCTGGGCTTTGTTTGGCATCTCTTGATAGAGCATTGAGAATGACGCCGTAACGTTGCTCAGTAGTACCTTTGCGAAAGCCCCAACTTTTTTCGTTGTCCACGAATATGCCAACGCACCAAGGTGAGCCTTTGATTTCTTTCGCGATTACGTCAACAGTAATTTGCGCACGCTTGACAAACTCAGGATCGAAAGCGTCTGGCATGGGAGACCAAACATCGTGTTTAGATGTGAGTGTTTTAAAGTCGCCAATGATCCAACCGTTCGCAAAGTAGGGCACTTTCTCATTCGGGTAAAATGCCGGGTCTACCCAATTGCCCATCGAGGTAAAGCCCCAGTCTTGCATTCGGGCCAACGTGACTTCTTCCCACTTACGGATGTATGACTCTGGGCTGGTTTGGCCGTAACGGCGTTCGAGATTGGCGCGATAAAAGTTAAAGGTCTCTCCAGACGTCATCGGCCCACGCAGCACTTTCCGCCGATAGCTATAGTGGTCAGCGAGTTCGTCATCATAGCTAGGCAGCCACGTAAACATGTTATTTCGAAGTTCGGAGCTTATGAACTTGGATTTGCGAGCTTCATCAGAGACCTCAACCATCCCAATGGAGTCTTCTGGCGTGACCTCATTTGGGTCAACATAGCGCACGCTTGAGTCCTTGAAATCAACACCGGTAAGTGTGGTCAGGTTGGCCATCCGCACATTTGCAACTCCATGCGAGAAAAACAGGTAGCCGTCTGGGTCTACCATCCACCATTGATCACCCATTTTCTGAGTTCTGAAATACCCCGTTGCTTCGAGTTTTGGGCCGTCTTTCCAGCCACCAAAACGCGAACGGTCTTTCATTAATCCTGACTTTGCCAGCTTTTTAAGTTCTTTGTTAGCGATCTCTCGCAGTTGGCTTTGGGATTCAATCTTAATTGGAAAAGATTGGCGGCTATTTTGGCCAAACTCATCAACAAAACCCTCAAGGTAACTCATGTCGTAGTCAGGGTTTTTGCGTATTCGAAAGTTATCAACTTCAATGCTTTTCTGGGTTAAATTTCCGCGCACGAACAGTGCCAACTGAGCGACATTGCTGGTGTTAATTTTTTTCTCACCATAGCGCCAGTAGAACATCTCATCATTGGTCGCCCAGGGTTTTGGTTGTTCTCTGATTCCAGCATCGGTTTCTGCAAATAGGCCATCCAGTATCGCGAAGTAAGTGCCAGATTCGCCAGGTGCGAGATTGGTACTTCGATTGCTTGAGACGGCGCGATGCCCGAGCGCCTTGTCACCCAATTCATCGCCGCGTTCATCGACCAATGAGAAGTAGATCTGAAGTGATTCGCTGCTGGTGTTTTTAAGGTCAACAGCAATATGATATTCCTTTAGCTCGCTCCAGTCCCACGGGGTCTCGGGCTTGAAGCGAATTCCAGAATATCGAGTGTCGGGAGAAAAAGTTACTGACATCACGTTGCCATCACCAAATTTACCGTTTGCTTTGACGATTTTGCTGTCTACATTCTCTGTTTTGATAGTTTTAAATTTGTCGCTGGCTTCGAAAGCAATCAAATTATCTAGCACGTCAGTGTCTGTATTGTCTTGGGCCAAAGCACTTGTTGCATTAAAGCCAAGCATCAGTGATAGTGCACCTGCCAGCGCAGGGTGGCGTCGCTTAGTGCGGTTCGTGTATTTCAACATGATTCCTCCGATCAGTGTTTGTAATATTCTTTGTTACAAATACGGTATCATATCGTCAATAGTCAAATGTTGACAATTTGCCTTTTTAGGTAATACGTAACGAGAGCCCATACACCAAGAATGCTTGGATGCCACCTCTGGCTTCCTTTTGTTTCTAGTCGAGCGTCGGCATAGGTTTTTTAGTGAGCTACATCCAATAGACCCGCTGAGGAAAACTCGGCGTCAGGCAAGAGTCTTAAATCATCTTTAGGCTTTGGTTGCGCTTGCCAGAGATTGGTCGCTTCATTGGGGAACGGATTGATGACCACTTTTGTCCAGTTTGGGTCCTCTCGCGGTGATGGATTTTGAAACCGCTCTTGCGGTGTACAGAGGTAATCGTCATGAGTTGATGTCAACTTGTAATGACCTTCATCGACCGTGTCTACAATGTCATTTAGCTCGTATTCGTTCGGTAGGTAACTCTCGTCGGCTTGCTTAAGGCAGGGCGTCCAATATACCTCATCGCATTGATACGCTTGCGGTATCGATGCGGTCAACTTGTAGAAGTTGCTGTGGTGTCTAACCAGGTCGCCAACTTCGAAGCTTATCGGGCGATTACCAAAGATTCGGGAGCAATCAGACCAAACCTCTATACGTCGGTAATCATAATCAGCGGGTAGGCCACTGTCTTTAAATTCAGGTGCGGGTAATGAGCCATATTGATTGCCTTGAGCCTGAATGTTATTGAGCACACCATTGATGTTGGTATCAATAGTTGAGAAACCACGACGCCCGGCAGCAAAAGTATTGTTGCTGAATATAAGCGGGTTGTTTGTGTTGAACCGAGTTTGAAAATAGAAGTCTTCGGCTAGGCTATTTTCAAATACTTCTTCGCGTTGCGACACGATTGTACCGAAGTAGTTTCCTTCAAAACGAATTTTTGTGTCGAGGTTTGAGGGGCGCCGGTGGATGTACGAGAGTTGGGTGCCGCGCGAGTGAGAAAAATAGTTGTTGCGAATTAGTAATTCGCCGGCCTGCGATGCGCCTTGAATGTCGCGCGACCCTCGTTCTATACGAGGGCTAATCATGGAGTTGGCGCCACCAATGAAAATGTTGTTTTCGATGACTATGTCGCCAGGGCGTGTCGTCACTTGAAGGTGGCCCTCTTGGAACGCCTGGAATGGATCTTTCCAATCGGAGGAGGCCGCTAAGAAAACATTGTTAAACGCGCGGGTTCCATCACCTACATGAGTGAGTTGAAGTGCTTCAGCGCCACAACGAATTCCGCGGTTGTTAAATATCCAAAGGTTCTCAAAGCGGTGTTGCAGGTTGGCGTTAGAATTTGTGTTGCCAATATACATGCATTCGGTTTCAGGGTCGCGAATGTACAGGTCATGAATCATCACATTGTTTATATGAGCATCAGGCTTGTTGTCATTTTTGATGTTTATTGCTGCGAACCCTGCTTCGGCTAATTCTATAAACTCAACTTCAAAGTCGGTCGCATGACTGTCAGCACGGCCTTGTCGAATCGCTAGGCCATTGCTCGCGTAGTAACCTTGCTCTATATAAATGCCGTACTTCCCCTGTGCGTTGGCGTAGTCGCCATCGGCATGGCCACGAAAATCTGTATGGCCAGTTTCTGATATTGGATCATAGCGCCCGGTCAATACCCAATTAGAACCTCCTTCAATGACAATTTTAGCGTTTCGATTAGGCACGACTTTTACCTGGCCACCGTGATTAGTAATAACTAGTGGGCGCTCGGGGCTTCTTACGGGCAGGTTGCCAATCCAAATTGCGTCGTACTCGCCTGCTGGAATATAAAGACGATCCAATGTTTGCCAATTTACCTCTGGTATGGAGGCCTGTACGTCAAAATAGAAAACACCATCCAAAATATGGGTGTTTTCTGGTTCACCAAAGCGACCTGAGAGATTTAACTCGTAAAGAGGCCCTTTGCTTAAGCACGTGTTTTCGCAATAGTCACCACTGAATTGGTTACCGTCGTCGCATATCTCACCTGGCTCGACGACATTATTGCCGCAGAAAGATGTCTTCTGTAGCAGTAAATCGATAATCGTCGGCAGGGTGGCATGGTTCGTTTGGGAGTAAGCAGCCGAGCAATAGCTTAGCGCGCATAGGCTGAGAACGAGTAAAAGCAGTCGGTTTTTATACATTGTTAGTAAACGAGTTAGTTCTTATGTCTGCGGCGTCGTATTTCCGCAGTAGTTGCCTTATGTGTCTACATTGACTGATAACTGGTGAAGCAGTCAAGCATGTAATTTTATGTCCGCTCGAATTATCGCAGCTACGCCGTATGACGATTGTTGTCACCGGGCAGAAACACGTTTTGTAGTTTTATTGCTTCCTATATATAAGAAGCAATATAGTTTAGTCGAACGCGTTTTTGATCTCGTCGAGTGCAACTCCGAGTATTGATTCGCTTAGAAGACTTAAATCAGCTTCGTTGCCTGAGAAGTGAAAGGTGTGGTGAAAATGAGAATGACTCTGGCCAGGATTTAGCGCTAGTGCTGCCGAACTCGTTTCCATTTCATAGAAAGGGCCAAATGGTTTACCGTTTTCCTGTATTCCATCATTAAAGATGTTGATAATTTCTCCGGCCAACGGATCCGCCTCCCAATCCCACACGGCGTTGGTATAGCCTGAACCCAAGTCGGATATCTGGAATTTTATGATGGTAAGTAGCTTGCGTTGTTCGTCGTAACTGCCGATTACCGGTAGAGTGTGATCAGGAGGGATGCCAACCTTATTCATGAAATTTGCATCGGCATTATAGAACACCGCTTTCTCGGAGATACGAGTTTGGCGATCGCTGGGCGGTATAAAGTAATTGGTTATCTTCGCCAATGGTTTTTTAAGTGGGACTACGACAGTCGCTTTTGGCGCAAATGTACTTAGGCTCCATATTGAAAACAAACCGGTCTCTGTTTGCCAAGCAGTTTCGCCGATATTCTGAATTCGAGTGTTACTGCCATAACCAACCCAAGCCACATCTTTGGGTATCTTGATTTTTAATTGGCTTTCCACGTTCTCATGCTCAAACAAGGTAACTACCCTCGTTGCCGCGACATCGAATGTGAATCCAAGGTGGTTGCTGAACGAAAGCTGATTTTCCAGCGTTACTTCATTTCGAGTCTGCGAGGTGACGGAAAAGGCCTGTTTGGCAAGCGCGGGTGGAACGCGAATGTTCTTTGGTTCTGTTTCAACGCCAGGGTCAAAGAATACGCTAAACTGACCTCCGTCTGGACCGAACCAAAGCCGGTCTGCGCCTCCGCCTATGTTTTCATGTTCTTCAGTGTGTTCACTATTAATGTATTCTCGATTTATCCAACCGATGCTTTCATCTTCTAGGCTTTTAGCACTGGCAATCAGTATTCTGCCTTGCAGTTCGGGTGAGATCGCAATTTTTTGATCGCCGTTGTCTAAGACGATGGGGTTAATGTGCCGCTTAAGTTGATCAACATCGTTGTGGAAATTGGTCGTCACTCGTGACGCAATAGCGCTGCCAAACCAAACTATAGATGTAACAATAAGCAGCGCTGATAATATTAGAAGTATTGAGCTAGGTAGGTCGAAGAGAGAGTGGCTTTTAAGAGTCATGTGTATTTGAGGTTCTGTCCTAGTGTGGTAAAACTGCGCTACCCGTAATACATGCGGTCGCTGATATTAGTGGGCTGATCGGTGTTTTGGAAGTAGGCTGTTGGTATGTGAATTATTGATGGTCTTGTTGCCTTGTTATCGCTCCGAGGGGATATGCTTGAGAGGAATAATTTCATGATTGTCGGGAATGTCTGCTATTAATTTTCTAAATATAGAGCTGTCGAAATAACGCATTATCGTAATCGGAATAGGCAAGTTGTTGTTTTTATTTAACTTATAGCCTTGTCATCATCGTGACATGTTAAACAGTTAATTGTTAACAATCTATTGTTTTCTCGGTTAAGGACATATAATATTAGGAAAGACGGGAGAGAGCCAAAAAATAATAGATGATGGTTCTTGCCTACTCGTCCCCGATTTAGAAAATTTAAAGTAAGTCGAAAACATCATT
>CALKRK010000115.1 GCA_937989675.1 uncultured Arenicella sp.
ATACTCGGAATAGACTCCTTAGGATCTATGGTGTCTTTAGCACGCAGCGCCGCAGCACGACCAAACACAATCAGATCCAACAACGAGTTAGAACCCAAACGGTTAGCACCGTGAACGGAAACACATGCAGCCTCACCAATAGCCATCAAGCCGGGAACCACGCAATCTGGGTCACCGTCTTTAAGAGTCAACACCTCTCCATGATAATTGGTGGGTATGCCGCCCATGTTGTAATGCACCGTTGGTAATACCGGAATGGGCTCTTTAGTTACGTCAACACCGGCGAAAATTTTGGCTGACTCAGAAATACCTGGCAATCGCTCATCGAGCAGGTCTGCGCCGAGGTGCTCTAGATGTAAATGAATATGATCAGAATCTGCACCAACACCACGGCCTTCATTAATTTCGATGGTCATAGAGCGGCTAACCACATCTCGAGAGGCGAGATCTTTCGCGTTCGGCGCATAGCGCTCCATAAAACGTTCGCCGTCAGAATTAGTCAAGTACCCGCCTTCGCCGCGCGCACCCTCAGTAATCAAGCAGCCCGCGCCATAAATACCGGTTGGATGAAACTGTACAAACTCCATGTCCTGCAACGGCAAACCGGCACGCAATACCATCGCATTACCGTCACCAGTGCAGGTATGTGCAGAGGTACATGAGAAATATGCCCGGCCATAACCGCCAGTAGCTAACACCACTTTCTTAGCACGATAACGGTGTATCTCGCCGCTCGCCATATCAATCGCGATCACACCTCGGCACTCGCCATCTTCCATAATCAGGTCGAGAGCAAAGAATTCGATAAAGAACTGCGCATCGTGTTTCAGCGCTTGCTGATACAAAGTATGCAAAATTGCATGCCCGGTTCTATCCGCCGCAGCGCATGTGCGTAGCGCTTGGCCTTCACCGTAGTGTGTTGTCATTCCGCCAAACGCACGTTGGTAAATTTTACCTTCTTCAGTACGCGAAAATGGCACGCCATAATGTTCTAACTCATAAACAGCAGCCGGTGCGTTACGACACATGTACTCAATAGAGTCTTGGTCACCTAACCAGTCTGAGCCCTTAACAGTATCGTACATATGAAAACGCCAATCGTCTTCACCCATGTTACCAAGCGCTGCACTCATCCCACCTTGCGCGGCCACCGTGTGGCTTCGAGTTGGGAACACCTTGGTCAAGCACGCTGTGGACAACCCAGCTGAGGCCATCCCAAAAGTTGCTCGCAAACCAGCGCCGCCAGCCCCGACCACCACCACATCAAACGAATGGTCTATAATTTTATAATCGCCTTTCACCGGTTAGCCTCCTAACGCAATCTTAAAAACAGAAATGACGGACAATACGGCCATCACTACTGCGGCAAACTTGATCAGCAACAGCAGAGTCAAATTGACCCATTTTGTATGCACATAATCTTCAATAACCACCTGTAAACCGGTTTGAGCGTGAAACAAGGCGGTTAAAACAAATAACAACATAATGGTTGCGTTAATCGGTGAGCTAAGCCATGCCGTGGCCATATCGTAGTTGCCTCCCATCAAACAAATAATGGAATAGACGAACCAGAGCGTCAGTGGCACTAACGCAACTGCTGTAACTCGCTGCCACCACCAGTGTGAAAAGCCATGCTTGGCAGAACCAAGGCCGACCGCTTTGGAAAGAGGGCTTCGTAAACTCATGCCGAACCTCCGCTAAGTGCCAGATAAAAAGTGATCAACGTTAGGACAATAGATGTCGCTAAAACAGTCCAGCCTGATTTATATACGACTTCAATCTCATACCCTTTACCAGAATCCCAGAATAAGTGCCGGATGCCGTTACAAAGATGATAAAAGAGTGCGAACGTCCACCCAAATAGTACGAGCTTTGCGAACCAATGCGATAAGCATTCTTGTAATTCTGCATAAGCAGCAGGGCCTGCTGCGATAGTCACCAACCAATACACCAAAAGCGGCGTGCCCAAGGCTAGAAAAATGCCTGTGCCACGATGCAAAATCGAAAGCATCGAGGTGAGCTGTGGTCGGTAAACTTGAAGATGCGGTGATAATGGTCTTTCTTTTTGCATATCCGAGTTTCTCAGTGTGAATCGAAAGTAGTGTCTTCGTGGGATTCAGATTATTAGCCGGTATTGCGGCTGAGCGCATTCTACATCACTTGCTCGGCGCTTGGGAGCCAGACGCCCTGAATCTTCGGCATTTATTTAGGGTATTTCGCGATATTCAACGGCAATTAGGCGTATTTCCAAGATTACCTGTCCAACAAGATTATTAATGGCGTTAAATGGCCAAAGTGAATTACAAAAGAACTCACCGATTGAGCATTTAATTAGAAAGTCAAAAGTCGTAACAACGCCCTTTCGACTCCCAATCGCCATAACGCGTTGGCTCGAGACCCTTAGGGCCGTTTATTTCGCGCTTGGCGTTTAATTTTTTGGGCTTAACTGAGGCTTGCCCTTGCGCAAGATCAATCTCAGTCGTCGTATCATCTTGTTTTTTAGAATATTTAGAAGAAGTACTCTTTTCGTTATTGTTCATGGCAATAAGCTTAAGTAATAAAAACGCCCGAATAATATCACGACACGCTACCAACTATTTCACAAAAGCAATGGCAAACTCACCGCCTGATCATTACACTCTAGCTCAGTTCCATACCCAAATTCGTACTTAATATGTCCATATCAAAACTCAACCACCTTTGCTTGGTGAAAATTAGCGGCGACGATGCTACCAGCTTCTTGCAAGGCCAGCTCACTAACGATATCGACAAATTGACTAACAGCTGGCACTACAGTGGCTATTGCAACCCAAAGGGGCGTTTACTAGCCATATTTCAGCTCTGGAAAGACGGCGATGCGTTCTACGCGCTGGTTGACAAAAGCGTTGTAGAACAAACTATTAGGCGCCTAAAAATGTATGTATTACGTAGCAAAGTGAGCATCGAAGAGCTCGCAGAGGCAAATTGCTATGGCAGTTTTGAGCAACAAGACCATCCAATGCTATCGAGTATCGAAACAGCCGAAGTTGCCATAGATACAGATGAAGGTATCACTGTATTAAGTTTGGGCAGCCGATTCGTCATTATCTCGCCAGAAAACGAACTGGCGATACCGGCAGATGGCCCTGATACGAGCGAACAATGGCTACAACAGGATATATTGGAAGGCTTGCCCAGAGTAACCACACAAAGTGTTGAGTTGTTTATACCGCAGATGTTGAACTTGGATATCCTCAACGGCATTAGCTTTAAGAAAGGCTGTTATACCGGTCAGGAAATTGTTGCGCGAATGCACTATTTAGGAAAGCTAAAACAACGTCAATATCTGTGCGAATTCACGAATTCTGAACACAAAGCCCTTATTGGCGAAAAAGTATTTATCGCAGACCACCCAACAAAATCGGCCGGCACTATTGCCAATGCTCTCGATAATTACCAACAAGCCTTAGTTGTGCTAAGAACAGAATTTATCGATAACACTGAATTTAGAACAGAACGTGGAGAATCTCTCAAGCTTTCAACTAAGCAACCTGTTTGCATTCCTGAATAAAACCAGTGCTTTACAATATTGAAAGCTGGTATCGAGCAAGCCTAATTAAAGGTTTGACAGGCCTGCAAACTGCCCGTTTTCATTCCTCGCTGAAACCAGTCCATACGTTCTTCTGAACTCCCGTGTGTAAAATTTTCTCTACGTGGGGCTCGACCAGCTTGGCGCATTAGACGATCATCACCAACAGCCGCTGCGGCATCAAAACCTTCCTGAATATCGCCAGCCTCTAAAATAGCACTGCGCTTTTCAGTATGATTAATCCATACGCCGGCGTAACAATCAGCCTGAAGTTCCATTCGCACCGACAGTGCATTCGCCTGTGCCTTCGAGCTTCTAGCTTGCATACCACGAACCTGATCGGCTGTTCCTACCAGATTTTGCACATGATGCCCCACCTCGTGTGCGATCACGTAAGCAAATGCGAAATCTCCTGGCGCACCCATTTTTCTAAGCTCGTTCAAAAAGCTCAAATCTATATAAACCTTATAATCTCCAGGGCAGTAAAAAGGGCCGGATGACGCGCTACTGTAACCGCATGCGGACTGAACCTGATCTTCGTAGAGCACCAACTTAGGCGGTTGGTAGCGTTGCCCAGCTTGCGCGAAAACCGCATTCCACGTGTCTTCTGTTTCGGCCAATATAACACTGACAAATTGAGCAGCCTCGTCGTCTTGTCTCGGGTTTGCAGGGGCCGACTGTTGCTGATAGCTACTTCGCTCTTCGCCACCACCAACAAATAACGACAGTATATTTTTCACATCCTCGCCAAAAAACAAGCCAGCCAAAATCAACAGAATCATCGCGCCGCCGCCAGCACCTTTCTTGCTGCGAATAAATTTCTGACCACGACGGTCTTCCACGTTACGACTTTGTCGTCTTCCACGCCAGCGCATGCCTGTTCCCCAAATTAGTGGTTATATGAAAAGCTCAGTCTACCGCTAAGCGTATTGTTCTAGCAACTCCTTAAGATGCTCGAGCCGGTTTACCAACGATGTGCTATCGTCTTGATCTGCACGCTCCATCGCCGAGCGACACACCGTACTGATATCAGTATAACCATACATCCCAGATGAACCGGCTAACTTATGCAGCATTTCTCGGGTATCAGCGATGCTAATATTTGTACTTTCGTCACCAAGCAAAGCGTTGAGGTGCTCAGCGACGAGCTCAAGTTTTTCGGGGAAACTCTTCTGATAACGAAGCTTGATGGCGGCGATTTGTGGAGAGTCTGATGTCATAGTCTTGTTAACGAGCCAATGCTCGAACTTATTAATTGTGTTTATCTTTAACGAACGAATACTGTAAATTACTTAGCGATAAAACTAGAGCCCTCAGCGAAACTAGAGCCCTCAGCGGAAAAAGAGTGCTCAGCAAACAAGAGAACCCTCAGCTTGAGAGCACAGCGTCTGCGATATTCATGATGTCATCAACATCGACCGGCTTTGTTAGATAGGCTTGACACCCAAGCAGTTCCGCTTTTTCACGATCAGCCTCCATAGCCGACGCACTCATTACCACCACGGGCGTTTCATCACCGCGTGCGCGCAACTCTTGAATTGCGTCATAGCCGCTCATGATTGGCATATGGATGTCCATCAACACAATATCAAATGAGTCATCATTCAGCGCATCTAACGCGAGTGCGCCATTGGCCACATGAACCACATCAACGCCGCGTTCGCTCAGCATCATCCAAACAAGATCAGCGATGTCGGAATCATCTTCAACAAGCAACAATTTCAATGGAACAGCTTCCGCATTAGTTTGTTCTACAGGGCTGTCACCTTCGGGGGCAGCTGGCATAGGCAAAGCGAAATGAACATGAGTACCTTCACCAAGCTTAGACTCAATGCGTAACTCTCCGCCCATCATCTCTATCAAACGCTCGGTAATAGTCAACCCTAATCCAGTACCCGCTTTGCCAGTGTCCGCTGCCTGCCAGAATGGCAAACGAATTTTTTGCAAATCCTCTTCACTAATGCCTGGACCGGTATCACGAATAGCGACATCCAAAATATCATCTTTCCAGTCAACGGAAAGAGTGACGGAACCAGTATCGGTAAACTTAATCGCATTACCAACCAAATTGATTAAGCACTGCCGCAAACGACTATCGTCAGTAACGGCAAAAGCGGGGCTGGAAAAATTAGTTTCTACTTCAAACTCGATGTTTTTGGTTGTGCTCAGCGGATGCAGCAGTATCGCGGCGTCTTCGAATACTTCAGCAATGTCGGTCCGCTTAGGGCGAATAACGATTTCATTTGAATCCAGCTTGCCATGATCAAGCAAATTTTCAACCAGAGACAATAAGTGTTTACTAGAGCGTTGCACAGCCCTCAAATAGCTTTGGCTATCGTCTGTCTTAGCAATTCTCGGCACCATCTGCTCACTCACATGGCGCAGGTCTTTGCGTACCAGGTTGGTGTAACCGATAATCGAAGTAAGTGGAGTTCTAAATTCATGCGACACACCAGATAAGAAGCTGGTTTGTAACCGCGATGCTTCCTCAAGCTGCAAATTCTTACGCTCGAGCTCCGCCGATGCCCGCTCAAGTTCTGCCATTAGCTTCTTTTGTTGATAAACCAAAAGCTCGTTTTCGTTTGCCTGTTGTTGGAGCTTTTGGCGTTGCTCTGCTTGCACAGAGGCATTCGCAATTAACACAGTTAACTGCTCCTCGCTAGGTAACAGGCTTACCGAAATTGGAATTCCAGATGGGCTGGCAACTAAAGGCAGATCAATTTCGGTATGGCTATCCAACCCAACCATAAAGTCAACAAAATCCTCAATATTCCCACCTTCACAAACGTCGGTAAAACCATATTGAGATAAGTTACTAGAAACGTCTTTCACCACCATCGAGTGGTCAACACAAAAGTACGCCAACTCTAGTTTTTGAAAGAGTTGTTTATTAATATTTTGCTGTGTTGTCGTATCTACCATCTTCCAACCTCAGTTGCAGAGGCTACTATCATGTGTGCTTTTAACCACTGCAAACTCCCGTAAAATTCTGACTAACGGACAAACATAACAGGCTACTCAGGCATTAATTTTTTCAACTAATCGCTCGAACAGCTCGGGTACATTTTGCCCATTTTTTGCGCTGGTATTAAACACATCCCAACCCAGTGACCGAAACTCAGTAACCTTATCGTCACCGACACCCCAGTCATCTAAATCCGCCTTGTTAAGCGCAACGACCGCTGGCACGTCACCTATTCGCTGAGTCACCGTTGACCATATATCATTCAAATCATCAACAGTGTGTGGCCGAGAACCATCGGCAACCAACACTACGCCGGCGGCACCAACTAAATAACTAGCATTGATGGAAGATAATGAATCTCTACCAGCAACATCCCAGACAATTAGCTTGGTGTGGCCAACATTTGCTGTATCGATCTTAACCCCGATGGTGGTCAGATACTTTTCGGAAAACACATTGTTTACAAATTTTTGCGTTAGGCTCGTTTTACCTACGGAAAAATCACCGACCATGCATATTTTTTTCTTTGACATCAGTAACTTAAAAGGGTTTTACTATACAATTTTCATTGCTATTCAACACGTTGTCTAGCAGTAATAGAAACCCATCGGCTGCCAGCAAACAAAGCGCTAAGCAAAGCTAACTTTCCAGCCTCCAACTCACCAGTAATTTGTACTACCGTTAGCTGGTCTTCTACTAGACTAGACATTCGAATTCGAGACAGGTCGTCACGATCAAAATTGTCTCTTAGCATGTCGGAGACCGACTCAAAAGAGGCCGACAAATTTGAGATATCCAATCGCCTATCTGCCGAAAGCTGGCGAATGCGAGCGTCGTTATTACTTAACCAAAGAATCGGCGCCTCACCATATAAAAACACTCGCCCATTGCGCGCAGATAAATACACACCGCGCGGAAGATCCATTTCTTGCCTAAAACGTTGCAGCTCCATGTCCACTTCCAACGAGCGAAACGGAATCATATTAAAACGCAGCTCGTTCTCGTCCAAATCGTACGATGCTAAAGTGCCGTAAGGGATCTTCGCATCAGGGTCTTTCAATCCTTCTACGATCAACTGATCGTTATCCCAATAAACATTGGTCGTTGCGATCCCGGGAGCCTGCCGTAAATAGTACTCAACGGTGGAAACCTTGCGCGAACGATCAAACCATTGATACGTAAAAAAACCTGCTACCAAGGCAAGAATGATTAGGGGAACAATCGCCCTACCAGATTTTGCTTGCTTGGAAATAGCACTGTCCTTTAATTGCAGCTGCAACAGTGGCGCCATCAAATTCGGAACGCCATCAAAGTCTTTATTATCACCATCAAACTCCGCGATTGGCGCAGAGTACTCAGTGCGAATAAGATCTAAAGTATCGTAGAGCTCTGCCTTCAAACTCTCTGGCGCGTCACCCAAAATAACACAAGCAAGCATTACTCTGGGGCCGTGTGCGACCCAAACATTATGGTCGCCGACACGTAAATCGGTTAAGCGCGCAGATGAGTCTTTAGAAAAGGAATCTTGAACAAAGCTCTGTATCGCCGAAAACATTGCGCTCACCGCGTCACTGTCGAGGCTCTGCGTATCGGCCGCGGCTACCTCATCAATCAACATGCCCGTTTCACGGTCAATCAGGTAGATGTGCTCAACGCGATATAGCAGCGACTGACGTAAAGCGAGCTCGGCATAAGGAATACCGGTTCGCAATGATTGAATTCGGGTTCGAATGCCTTTAACAGAGGTAGCTGATTCGATTGTTCGGTTGATCGTCACCATCATGGACGACAACGCTTGCGCTATCGCTCGGCGGATTGACGGCGCCATCACCGGGTAGAGTATCTCCGCATACTCTCTTGGCTCGGCGCGAATAGCCTTCTTTAATCCGAGTGATACAGGTTTTTGCAGAGAGCTCACCAATCTTGCTTGGCTCTCACGAAATTCAGCATCGATAGCCGGCGATAAAACTTCGGCCACGTCCGTTGTTCGCCTTTCTACGTTTTCAAGGCGATTTTTCAAATCACCTAATTCAGCGGCATTATCACCGATGATTATTTCACGAAGTTCCTCTATCTGGCTCATGGAGTCGAGAATATTGAGTCTGACTAATGTGGTTTATCTAGCTTCCGCGAAGTTTTACAGCAACTTCGTCCAACATCAATGCCAAAGACTGACGCCCAACTTTGTCGGATTGTAGCTCTTCTTTTTGTTTTTCTAGATCAGAGACTAATTTCGCTTGTACTAACGATGTTTGATCTAACAACTCTTGGTGGCTCTCTTCAAGCGATGCTCTTACCGCGGCCAGATCCTGATTGGCTTGATCTTCCATTAAGCCAATGGAGTGTTGTAGCGCTTGTTCTGCATTCTTCAACGAATCGTGCAGAGACTTAAGCTCTGCATCTCGATTGTTCTTTTCGGCCGCAATTTGCGTATCCAAACGCGCTAGGGACTCATTAACAGCGCCATCCATGCTAGAAATTTTGTCACTCAAGCGTTTTTTCAGCTCTTCAACATCCGCCTCTAAGCGAGACTCTAGATCAGCAAAACGTTGTTCAAAATTCGAAACATACTTACCGAATAAAATATCACGGACTTTTTCGATATCACCCAAACCTGGGTTGATAATTTCGGCGGTTTGCTTCTTGTTACTATTCGACATGACAGACCCCATAGGCACAAAATAAATGAGCGCGTTTCACACCCATTCAAAGGACAATCGTAGGGTGAGACCGCGATTAAACCTTAATTGTAACCCAAGAGGCCTTGAATTTATTGAGTATTTTCTAATCGATAGCCATGGCGGTAGACGGATGTCAACTTCCAGTTTTCCTGAGCGTCCAATTCCAACTTACTCCTCAAGCGGCTGATGTGCGTATCAACTGTTCTGGTATTAAGCTTAGAGCTGGTACCCCACACCATTTCTAACAGATGTCCACGTGAGATTACTCGGCCAATATTTTTGAATAAAAACAAAGTCAATTCGTACTCGCGCTGAGTCATTTCAACAACATTACCGTTTAAAGCTACGTGACGAAGCTTTGTATCAATCGAGTATGGAGGATGATCGTACATATCCGATGTATTTTTGTCGCCATAGCCTACTCGCCTAGCAATCGCATTGACTCTAGCCATGGTCTCCATGTGCCTGACTGGTTTAGCCATGTAATCGTCAGCGCCGGCTTCAAGTGCTTCAACAATGTCGCCCTCTGAATCTCGTTGAGTAATGAACACCACCGGCACCACATTATCTAGATGGGCGCGCAAATGCTTTAGAACATCAATTCCAGACAACTTCGGCACCATCCAATCCAACAGTACCAAATCATAGCTATCCTTTTTATAGGCACGCACAAAGGCATTACCATCATGATACACATCACATTGATGCCCGGCCTCTTCCAACCAAGCAACCAATAGGTCAGCTTGATCATGATCGTCTTCCAAAATTACTATTCGCATGTTCCCCCTCGAGAGCATATTAAAATTTCATGACTTAACAATTGGCACATATTTTACAATGAAAAGCTTGGTGATGCGCTGATAGAATTACCCTTCTCAACAAGATCAATGCCTTACGACTGTCTACAATGTAAGAGTATGCGTTAAAAAAAGCAATTGATAAACTGTTAGTGGGGGCGAACAACTTATGCTAACTTGTTCGGCCAATCAACTTATTCGTACAGGCACTCATCGGGGGATACCATGAATATTTTGCAGGAAATCTTGAAATCAGGTGACGGTAAAATCGTCGGGCAGCTAGCCAATCAGTTTGGTTTAAACGAGAGCGATGCAGCAAAAGCGCTTTCGAATTTAATTCCTGCAGTTGCAGGTGGGATTAAGAAAACGGCAAATTCTCAGAGTGGCTTAGAAGCGCTAATTTCCAAGATTGAATCCGACCGTAACGTTCAGCAATCCTTTGATATGCCGGAAGTGCTCGCTAATGCCGAATCAACCCAATCAGGCAATGATATTCTGGGTGACATTTTCGGTTCTAAAGATGTCAGCCGTACCGTCGCTGGCCAAACGGCCAAGTCCACAGGCTTAGACCTCGGCATTTTAAAAAAGATGTTACCCCTTGTCGCCGGTTTGGTTATGTCGTCACTTAATAAGCGAGGCTCACAGTCATCCGGCGGTCTTGGCGGTTTATTGGGTGGCTTAGCAGGTGCAGCACAACCTCAACGCCGCGGCGGCTTGGGCGGCCTGCTTGGAAGTTTGTTTGGCGGTGGCCGCAGACAAGTGCAACAGAGCTCATCCGGTATAGAATCACTATTAGACTTCGACGGTGATGGCAACGTCGCCGACGATGTGCTCAATTTAGCTCGGAAGTTATTCTAGCCAACACTCTTACCCTCCAATAAAAACAAAGTAAAGAAAATGCTCGACAGTAAAAATCTCTTAATCGGCGGCAACGGCTCGCAAACCGTTTTCATGGACGCCAGCATGGCAAACCGCCACGGCATGGTGGCAGGGGCAACAGGAACAGGAAAAACAGTTACTCTACAAATTCTGGCAGAGAATTTTTCAAGAATAGGTGTACCAGTCTTTTTAGCCGACGTTAAGGGGGATGTATCTGGTGTGGGAAAACCAGCCAAACCTCATCCAAAAATCGATGAGCGAATAGAGACAATCGGCATCGACAACTACCAAATGCAACCTAGCCCTGTCGTATTTTGGGATCTATTTGGCAAGAAAGGGCACCCGATCAGAACTACCGTAAGTGAGATTGGCCCGCTTTTACTATCGAATTTGCTGGAGTTAAACGAAACACAAACGGGTATTTTGTACGCCTGCTTCAAGATAGCTGATGATCAAGGCTTGTTAATCCTAGATCTAAAAGATCTGCGGTCGATGCTAATTTGGATGGGTGACAACAGAGCTGAACTCAAATCTGAATACGGTAATATTTCCACGGCCAGCATCGGTGCCATTCAACGGGGCCTAATTGTATTAGAAGAACAAGGTGCCGAATTTCTATTGGGTGAACCGGCGATTGAGCTTGCGGACCTAATGAGCCATGATTTTTCTGGGCGTGGAGTAATTAACATTTTGGATGCAAGCACGCTTATTCAACAATCACCTAAACTCTATGCAACCTTTCTTTTATGGTTATTGTCGGAGCTGTTTGAAACTTTGCCGGAAGTCGGCGACGCAGAAAAACCCAAATTCGTCATGTTCTTTGATGAAGCACACCTGCTATTCGACGATGCCCCAAAGGTACTAATCGATAAAATAGAGCAAGTCGTTCGTTTGATTCGCTCAAAGGGCGTGGGCATTTATTTTATATCGCAAAGCCCCTTGGATATTCCTGAAGAAATATTAGGCCAATTAGGCCTTAAGGTTCAACATGCGTTGCGCGCGTTCACACCAAAAGACCAAAAGGCGGTCAAAATGGTGGCCGATACCTTTCGCGCAAACCCGAACATAGACACACGCACAGTTATTACCGAACTCGCCGTAGGTGAAGCGCTCGTCAGCACACTCGACGCAGAAGGCATTCCAACTCAGGTAGAACAGATTTTAATTCGCCCACCAGAGTCACGCATCGGCCCGATGAACAACAGCGAACGCACCGAGCAAATTGGTCGATCACCATTTCGTGGGCGTTACGACACCCCATTGGACCGGGAATCGGCCTATGAAATGTTAGTTAAACGCGCCGAACAAAACGCGGCTCAAGAGGATGCAATAGCCAAAGAAGAAGCCGCTCGCGAAGCAACAGAAAAAGCAAGTAAGCCGCGCCGACGGTCAAGCCGACAAACGCCAACCGAAGCATTTGTTAAAAGTGCAGCGAGGGCAATTGGCTCACAACTTGGTCGGCGCGTGATACGTGGCGTGCTGGGTTCTCTTTTCAAAGGCTAATTCATCGACACGAACCATGGAAAACGCCTTTAAATGTGTTTTTCCATTGAAATAGATAGGCTATAATCGCCCCCGATTTTAAGCTCATGCCTTCATAATACCCAGAGTAAGTCGTGAGAAATTAAAGCGCACCAGCGAACAAGAAACCGTAAAGACAGCGAAAGAACACAGGTACTCCAATGAGTGAAGAACAAATGAACGATTCGACGTTTAGTCGTCTTTTTATCATCATGATTGTTGCGATGACAGCACTAACTATCATCATCGCTGTGTTGGCATCTTTTGCGGCCAGCGAAGTCAACACCAAGTTGGATGAAAGAAGTGCGCAAGAAAACACTCAAGCGATCGCAGAGCGCATAGCTCCTGTAGGTAGCTTCTCAGCGACTACGGTTGCGGCCAAGCCTGCAGTTGCGACTGCTCCACTGACTGGCGAACAAGTGTACGCCAGTTGCGCAGCTTGCCATGACAGTGGCACTCTCGATGCACCAATTGTTGGCGACGCGGCTGGTTGGGCTTCACGAATCGCGAACGGCTTAGATGTGCTTTACAATAACGCAATTAACGGCATTAACAATATGCCAGCCAAGGGTGGCAATGCGTCACTTTCTGATGACGAAGTTAAAGCAGCTGTTGATTACATGCTTGAGAAGTCTAAATAAGCATTAGCTAAAACAAAAAAAGGGCGCATCGGAGTAATTCTGATGCGCCCTTTTTATTTATTTTCAAAAAATTGAACAACTAACAGATTAGCCCTCTCGCACGAAAGTTAAACGTATTTCTGCAACATTTGGCTTATCTTCATCACGTTCGGCGGTTACCTGTTTAATATCCACGCCATACTGCTTAAATAGCTCATCAATCCAACGGACCCACTGATTGAAATTAGCGCCGTCTAGCACCACTCGCACCTCATTTTTTTGCTTGTTTGGTACCATTTGCTGTATAGCACCGCTCACTTTTGCTCGTTTAGCCGTTTGCTCGATAACCGACAATAGGGATTGATCACCTCCTTTTACTTGCCTCCCCAAATTTGCACCACCAGCCGATTTCAGTCGATCTGATTGCTGCCGCATCCAGGTGAGGTTTTCACGCAACGGTTGTATCGATTCTTCCATTGTGTTGATGGCATTGTAAAAAGGCCCCAATAAAAAATAATACAGAATAATTAGAGTCACAATGATTCCGCCCCATCCAAGAACCAACCGTTCTCTTGCTTGCAAGCCTAACCAGTATTGCTTTAATGAATTAGCCATGTCCGCCCCCTACTTCTGACGTATTGCGTAACTGGCGACAATCTGTCCATCGTCCGAGGACGAAGACTGCAGCGCTGCAGCCAGTTTGGGTCTTTGATTAAATTGTTTTGCCAACATATCAACCTGAGAGAAATCTTTAACTAAACACGTAATCACCAACTCGTCATTACGATAAACGATGTTACTTAGAGAAATGCCCTGTCGTGACAAAACCGCGGCTATTTCAGCCAAACTTGAATGCACACTCTTAGATTTATCTGGGCCACCCATTCGAGCGATTGCCTGCTCCATCATTGTTCGCTCATGACCAGGTTGAACATTGTCGAAAATCGGAAAATTTTCTTTCAAAAGTGCTTGAGATTGCTCGGTGATGGCTGCGATCTCAGAGTGCAAGGCAAAATAACGATAAGAGTCGTAGCCCATTTTCACCACAACAGCAAATATGGCGACAGCCACTGGTAACAGAAATGTTTTCTTGCCAATTTTGCTAACACGAGGCTTATATTTGTCGGCCCATAGGTCGAGTGATGTTGATGGTAAATACTCAAGCCAGTGAGCCATTTTGTTGCCAAAAGGCCAATGGCGAAAATCACGATCAGGATAATCACCAATCATTTGCTCGGTTAGAGCTTCATCGTTAATCGCAATGGTCGACGTCATCGGCAAATCCATTAACCAAACTTCCAGAAAATCTCGATCGATATTAACGCCATGCCCGTCGCGATGGTTAGCCAATACAATGTCTCCACTGAGCGCGATCGAGCAATCGGCTGCATCATGAAATGGCACCAAGGCATGATCTGGAAGCAGTTTCTCAATCGGTAAGCGATTCTCATTCGCTAAGGCCTGCCACTCCAGCATCTTATCTTTTGCGACAACCAACACATTACACTCTTCGCCCGCTTTCCAAGCAGGGCAAACGAAATGCATATTTTCAACATCTTCAGATATGGATTCTTCAAGCGCATATGGAAGAGCCGCATTAAATTGTTTGCGTGACTTAGCAGGTAAATTCACACGATGAGTTGTCACCCAGTCACCAGAAACAACACCATACACGTCGTCGTCATCACCAATTGGGTACTCATCCAAACTGGCTACTTCGCCAAAGGCCTCCACCTTCTGGCCACTCACACGCACCCATTCAAATGGCGCCTCTAATCTAAGATATATCTTCATCGCTTTCTGTTGTTGTAGGGCTCTGTTCTTCGCAGAGTGTATTATGTTGGCGATTTAGCACACTCACCTTAGGAACGGTTAAATCTTCGCCAACGCTCTCTCTGAGCACCACTGTTTCCATGCAATAAACGTAATCACCTAGGGTAACTTTACTGTTGATCTGGAAAAACTGGCTGTTGACCTGAAGCATATTCGGAACCGCTTGAGTGGGCACCACCGACACGCCAATAATAGCAGTTTTAGCCTGCTCTATCTGGCTTGCGTTAAACCCTAAAAAAGCTGGGTCTTCACGTAATGCTAAAAAATTCTGAACTGACCCCAAATCGGATACCGTTCCGTTGCTTAAACTGGCCATTACTTCAGGGGATACAGTATTGATATTAATCCGCGCATTATCCACCGGGAGCACCGTCACATGCGGTTTCAGCTTGGTAATGATCTCTTCGCTGAACCCTTCAACAAATCGTAACTCCCCCATCGAAGTCAGCTTTTGATCCGCCGCGAAGTATGGAGTTTTCTTACTCGCATACTCACCGCTCTCTACTCCGTTGGGATGATTAAGATCGTTCTCATCGATCCAGTCATAGAGTGCACCATACAGACGCTCACGCTCATCAAATTCGCCAATTTCAAGAATCTCGAGCAAATTCATAAAGATCCGCTTTTGCCCCGCAATGATTTGCGGCTCGCCTTGCGTACCTAAATTGTTTAGATTGTATTTACCTTGCAGGTCGTCAATCGAATATTCCAGACCATCAAAACCAAAATCAATGGTCGCTTGTTCTTCCTCTTCTTCATCAGCTCTTGAACTTACGTCGAGTGAAAACGATTCATCTTCCGCCTCACCATCTTCTTCGTCGGGGCGACCAAATTTAGCCCAATCTTCATCCAGGTAATCAATTTGGCGATTCTTATCATCATGTAATACTCGTGCTGCCCATGAGTTCACACCCTGAGCATACTGATAACCCTGCTCTGCCACCTTTTGATTCGCAATACGCCGAACCAAAATATGCTGATCTTCAATCATCAGCGCTAATAAGGTTACCATCAAGACCACCGCGGCCACGACGATTACCAATACCACGCCCGACTGACGACCGCTACTATGAGGAAACCCTTTGAACATTAGCTATGGTCCATCTTGCAGTGGTGCTCCATCTTCATCGATAAACCCTCCGTCATCCTCACCAATGAATCCCTCTTCTTGCTCGCCACTTTCAGGGACGCCAGGAACCTGTTGACCATTCGCAGCCGCCGCCAATGCTTCCGTCTTATCACCACCCAACATGGTAAATAAGCGCTGATATTCGACGTTATTGTCCATCTTTATCAAGATGCTAATCATGTCGGGCAGGCGTGTTTCTTCATTCCAGCGTTTACTA